>JBFWTJ010000060.1:0-15865 GCA_050247895.1 Acidimicrobiia bacterium | reverse complement strand
GCCGACCAGCGGGCCCGCAAGCACCTCACCCTGGTCCACAAGACCAACGTGCTGACCTTCTCGGGCGACCTGTGGGAGCGGACCTTCCACGAGGTCGCCGCCGACCACCCCGGGGTGGGGACCGCCTACAACCACGTCGACGCGGCCTGCATCTACTTCGTCGACGACCCGCAGCGCTACGACGTGATCGTCACCGACAACCTGTTCGGCGACATCCTCACCGACCTGGGCGGCGCCGTATCGGGGGGCATCGGGTTCGCCAGCTCCGGCAACCTGAACCCGGCCCGCACCGGCCCGTCCATGTTCGAGCCGGTCCACGGCTCGGCGCCCGACATCGCCGGCCAGCGCAAGGCCAACCCGGTGGCCGCCATCCTGTCGGCCGCGCTCATGCTCGACTTCCTGGGCGAGGCCGATGCCGCCGCCCGCATCCGCAAGGCCTGCGAGGACACCGCCTCGCTGGTGGGGACGACGACGGAGGTCGGCGACCTGGTCGCCGCCCGCGTCTAGCTCAGAGGGGACACCGAACGACATGCCGATCACGCCGACCGAGAAGATCTGGATGAACGGGGAGCTGGTGGACTGGGCCGAGGCCCGGATCCACGTGCTGACCCACACGCTGCACTACGGCACGGGCGTGTTCGAGGGGATCCGGGCCTACGAGACCGACCAGGGCGCCGGGATCTTCCGCCTCACCGACCACATCGAGCGGCTCTTCCGGTCGGCCCGCATCATGGGCATGGAGATCCCCTACACCGTCGAGGAGATCGTCGCCGCGACCAAGCAGACCGTGGCCGCCACCGGGCTGTCCTCCTGCTACATCCGACCGATCGCCTACTACGGCTACGGCGAGATGGGGCTCAGCACGGTCCCGTGCTCGGTCGACGTGGCCATCGCCTGCTGGCCCTGGGGCGCCTACCTGGGCGACGACGCGCTGACCAAGGGCGTCCGCATGAAGATCAGCTCGTGGGTCCGCCACGGCCACAACTCGATGCCCCCGGCGGCCAAGACCACCGGCAACTACGTCAACTCGTCGCTGGCCAAGGTCGAGGCGCTCAAGGCCGGCTACGACGAGGCGATCATCCTGGCCCCCAGCGGCAACGTGTCGGAGTGCACGGGCGAGAACGTGTTCGTGTGCCGCCACGGCCGCCTCCTCACCCCGCCCCTGTCGGCCGGGGCCCTGGAGGGCATCACCCAGGACAGCGTCATGACGATCGCCGGCGACCTGGGCATCGAGACCGCCTTCGGCGAGCTGTCGCGCTCGGACCTGTACGTGGCCGAGGAGATGTTCGTGTGCGGGACCGCGGCCGAGGTGTCCTCGGTCCGCTCGGTCGACGACCGCGAGATCCCCTGCCCGGGCCCCAAGACCCTGGCCATCGCCGAGGAGTACCACAAGGCCATCCGGGGCCAGGTCGACCGGTACAAGGACTGGGTCGAACATGCCGAGTGAGCCCGATCCCCGGGCCGGGGGCGTGGTGCTGCCCCCGTCGGTCGAGATCTTCGACACGACCCTGCGCGACGGCGCCCAGTTCGAGGGGATCTCGCTCACCGTCGAGGACAAGCTGAAGGTCGCCGAGCAGCTCGACCACCTCGGCGTGGCCTGGGTCGAGGGCGGCTACCCCCAGGCCAACCCGAAGGACGCAGAGTTCTTCACCCGGGCCCGGACCGAGCTGCGCTTCGCCACCGCCACCCTGGTGGCGTTCGGGTCGACCCGCCGGCCGGCCGGCAAGGTCGACGTCGACCCGACCCTGCGGGCCCTGCTCGACGCCGAGACCTCCACCGTGTGCATCGTGGGCAAGTCGTGGGACTTCCACGTGACCGAGGCGCTGAGCACCACCCTCGACGAGGGGGTGGCCATGGTGGCCGACTCGGTGCGGTTCCTGAAGGCGGCGGGTCGTCGGGTCTTCTTCGACGCCGAGCACCTCTTCGACGGCTACAAGCGCAACCCCGAGTACGCCCTGCGGGTCCTCGAGGCGGCGGCGACCGAGGGGGCCGACTGCCTGGTCCTGTGCGACACCAACGGCGGCTCGCTGCCCCACGAGGTCCAGCGGATCGTGGGGGAGGTCCACGCCTACTTCGGGCCGGGCCAGCAGATCGGCATCCACACCCAGAACGACACCGGCTGCGCGGTGGCCAACTCGGTCGCCGCGGTGGTCGGGGGCGCCACCCACCTCCAGGGCACGGTCAACGGCTATGGCGAGCGGACCGGCAACGCCAACCTGATGACCTGCATCCCCAACCTCGAGCTCAAGCTCGGCATCCGGTGCCTGCCCGAGGGCCGCATCGCCCGGCTGACCAGCGTGTCGCGCCACGTGGCCGAACTGGTCAACCTGCCGCCCCACCCGGCCGACCCCTACGTGGGCACCTCGGCCTTCGCCCACAAGGGCGGGCTGCACACCTCGGCGCTCGGGCGGGCCGGCGGGGCCACCTACGAGCACGTCGACCCGGGCGTCGTGGGCAACCACACCCGGGTCCTGGTCTCGGACCTGGGTGGCCGGGCCGGCATGGCCATGAAGGCGCGGGAGCTCGGCGTGGACCTCGACGGCCAGGCCGCGGGCCAGCTCAGCGAGGACCTCAAGCGGCTCGAGGCCGAGGGCTTCGTCTTCGAGGCGGCCGACGCCAGCCTCGAGCTGCTCATGCGCCGGGCCGGGGGCTGGCGCCAGCCGTTCTTCCGGGTCGAGGGCTACCGGGTGACGACCTACCACCGACCCGACGTCGACGTGTCGGACCCCGAGGCCCCCGAGGGCGGGGCCCGGATCGACACCGAGGCGACGGTGAAGGTGTGGGTGGGCGAGGACCGGCGCATCGCGGTGGGCGAGGGCAACGGCCCGGTCAACGCGCTCGACCAGGCCTTCCGCCGGGTGCTCGCCGGCGCCTACGACGCCCTGGAGCACATCCGGCTGACCGACTACCGGGTGCGGATCCTCGACGGGGTCGTCGACACCGGAGCCGTGGTCCGGGTCCTGGTCGACTCGACCGACGGCGAGCGGGTGTGGACCACCATCGGGGTGTCCACCAACATCATCGAGGCGTCGTGGCAGGCCCTGACCGACGCCGTGGTGTGGGGGCTCCTCCACTCAGCGTGAAGGTTCGGCCACCACGAGCTGGCCCGGCGGCGAGCCTTGCGACGACGTCACCTCGGGCGGCCTGCCGTCGATCTGCGACGAGCTCGTCGACGCCTGCGAGGCCGAGGGGCGGCAGCGCCACGATCTGGTGGGACCCCGACAACGTGGGTGGCACCGTCTACTGCGACTGACGGCCCGCCCGGGCTGGAGGCCCGGCCGGCGCGTTGCGTAGCGTCCGGGGCGTGTCCGCCCCCACGTACGTGCCCTCCGACGTCAACGACGAGGTCCGCTCGTACTCGTCGCCCCCTCGCCGGCCCCAGAGCTGGCGCGCGGAGCGGCCGGCCGAGCTGGCCGGCCTCCAGCCCCGGGGCGACCGCCTGGGCAACCCCGGCCCCGACCAGGGCTACATCCTCACGCTGGCCCGGGGCCTGGCCGGCAGGCTGGTCCTCGCCCCGGGCGAGCACGCCCGCGACGTGTTGGCCGCCGCCGCGGCGGTCGGGCTGAAGCGGGCGTCGCTGTTCGGCCGGGCGCCCGTGGTCCACGACCTGACGGTCGCCCTCACCGCCTGGGGCTTCCTGGGCGAGGCGCCGGCCGAGCTCGTCGAGCTGCGTCGGTCGCTCTTCGAGGAGGTGTCGAGCCCGCACCACTACGAGGACCTGCGACGGATCGTCGACCTGGTCCCCGACGAGGTGCTGCGCCGCACGCCGGCCCAGGTGGCCGAGGCCCACACCCGGGACTGGCGGTCCCTGCTGGCCCTGCCGGCCGAAGCCTGGATCCGCCCGCGGGGGCGCCCACTACCCTCGCCCGGGTGACCGACCGGCTCCGCTTCGCACCCTCGCCCACCGGCTACCTCCACGTCGGCGGGGCCCGCACGGCGCTGTTCAACTGGCTCCACGCCCGGCGGGTCGGCGGGCAGTTCCTGTTGCGCATCGAGGACACCGACACCGAGCGCAACCGGCCCGAGCTGACCGAGGACATCCTGGAGATGCTGCGCTGGCTGGGGCTGGACTGGGACGGCACCGAGGTCCACCAGTCGGACCGGTCGCAGCTCTACGCCGATGCCGCGGCCCAGCTCATCGTGGGGGAGCGGGCCTACTACTGCGACTGCACCGCGGAGCAGGTCCAGGCGCGGGCCAAGGAGCGGGGCGGCCCGCCCGGCTACGACGGCCACTGCCGCGCGCGTGGCCTGACCGCGGGGCCGGGTCGGGCCCTGCGGTTCCGGGTCCCCGACACCGGCGTCACGGGCTTCGACGACCTGGTCCGGGGCCGGGTCCAGTTCGAGAACGCCAAGCTGGAGGACTTCGTCCTGCTGCGCTCCACCGGGACGCCGACGTTCCTGCTGGCCAACGTCGTCGACGACGCCGACATGGGCATCACCCACGTCGTGCGGGGCGAGGAGCACGTCAACGGCACGCCCAAGTACCTGCTCATCGGCGAGGCGCTCGGCCTGGACCACCGGCCGGTGTTCGCCCACCTGCCGATCCTGGTCAACGAGGCCCGCCAGAAGCTGTCCAAGCGCCGGGACTCGGTGTCGGTGGAGGACTTCCGGGCCGCTGGGTACCTGCCCGAGGCCATGGTGAACTACCTGGCCCTGCTCGGCTGGGGTCCGCGGGACGGCGTCGAGGTCCGTCCCCTCGACGAGATCGTGGGCCTCTTCCGCCTGGAGGACGTGTCGCAGTCGCCGGCCTTCTTCGACGAGCGCAAGCTCCAGGCGTTCAACGCCGACCACATCCGGGCCCTGCCCGTGGATGAGTTCGAGGCCCGGGCCCGACCCTACCTGTCGGGCGAACCGGCCGCCGCGGCGTTGTCACGGCTGGCCCCGCTGGTCCAGGAGCGGGTCCGGTTGCTGGGCGAGGTCGAGCCGATGATCGCCTTCCTGGTCGACGGCGAGCTCGACGTCGACCAGGAGTCGTGGGACAAGGCGATGGTCAAGGGCCGGTCGGCACCCGAGATGCTCGAGGCCGTGCTCGGCCGGCTGGGCGCGCTGGCCGGCTGGGAGGCCGACGGGATCCGGGGTGCGGTCGAGGAGGCGGCGGTCGACGCCGGACTGGTCAACGCCGAGGGGCGCCCGCAGCTCAGCAAGGCCCAGGCGCCGGTCCGCGTGGCGACGACGGGCCGGTCGGTGGGGCCGCCCCTGTTCGAGTCGCTCGAGGTCCTCGGCCGCGAGCGCACGATCGCCCGGCTCGAGGCCGCCCGCGCCCGGCTGTGACGGACCGGGGGTGCGGCCCCAGGGGGGACCGGTGACCGGAGCGGGCGCGCACGGAGCGGCGTCCCGCCCGGGCGCGGCCGGAGCGAGTGGGCCGGGGCGAGGCCGCAGGGGCGACCGGTGACCGACGAGGAGGTCCGGCCACCGGCACGGCGTCGGCGTGGGCGGTGGCGCCTGGCCGTGCGGGCGGTTCTGGTCGTGGTGCTGCTGGGTGTCGTGTACCTCGGTGTCACCTTCGTCCAGGTGTACCGGGCCTCGACCCGCGACGAGGCCCGGCCGGCCCAGGCCATCGTGGTGCTCGGTGCCGCGCAGTACGACGGGCGGCCGTCACCTGTGCTGCGCCAGCGGCTCGACCACGCCCACGCCCTGTGGGAGCGGGGCCTGGCCCCGGTGATCGTGGTGACCGGTGGCAGCCGGCCCGGAGACCGCTTCACCGAGGCCCAGGCCGGCTACACGTACCTGCGCGAGCGGGGCGTGCCCGACGAGGACCTGCTGATGGAGGTCGAGGGGACCAACACCTGGGAGGAGCTGGCTGCGTCGGCCCGCTTCCTGCGCCGGCGCGACATCACCGACGTGCTGCTGGTCAGCGACGGCTACCACGCCTACCGGCTCGGGGCGATCGCCGAGGAGCTGGGCCTGGACGCCGCGGTGTCGCCGACTCGCTCGACCCAGTCGTTCGGCGGCCGGTTCGAGGCGCTGGTGCGCGAGACCGGTGCGGTCGCGGTGGGCCGGCTGATCGGCTACCGGCGCCTGGTCCGGCTGGACGAGGCGGTCACCTCGGCCGGGCCCTGATCGGTGTGGGGCCGGGCGCGCGGGCTGGCTAGAGTCGAGGGTCCGCCCGATCGGGGGTGGTGTAATCGGCAACACAACTGGTTCTGGTCCAGTTATTGGGGGTTCGAGTCCTCCCCCCCGAGCACGAGAGCCAGGAGGCCCAGGTCGACGACCTGGGCCTCCTGCGCGAAGCGGCACAGGCCCCACGGACGGATTCGGGACCGGCCCGGTTTCGGTCCGGGTCAGGTGAGCATCGCGGCGTAGGACGGGCCCATGGGGGCGTAGGTGGTGGCGAAGTCGTCCAGGGTGGGCAGGGTCCCGCCGGAGACGGCGGCGACCAGGCGGTCGAGGTACCACTCCCAGCCGGGGCCGGTCCCCGACAGCGAGCTCGGGTCGACCTCCTCCTGGCGACTCCGGTCGGCACGGTCGATCTGAACGAAACATGGCCGGAGGACGCCTCGTGGTGCCTATGCTCGGCGGATGGAACGGGGAGTGAGCACCAGCCGACGCGGCCTGTGCATCCCCGCGTTCGAGAAGCCGGCCTGCTGGAGGTCCCTGCTCCTCGGCGCACCGCCGGTCCGCTAGGCCCGACCCCGACCTGCCGCGCCCGTCCGCCCGTGGCCGAGCGCCGTCGGCACGAGAGCCGTCGGGTCGGTCGATCGGCGGCCTTCCGCGAGGTTGGGCATCCTTGGGACGACACGATCCCGTCGACGTGGTGTCGGTATCCGACGTGGTGTCGGTATCCGCCGTCGCCCTGCATCCCTGAGGGCGCCGGGGAGGGATCGGACCGCCGGTGAGGCGGATGTCCAGGGGAGCGGTTCCGAGACTCGCCGTCGATCCGCCTCGGCGGGGCTCCGGGTTCGCCTTCCGTCCGCTCAGGGGCGCAGTCGGTGCCGATCGGCCGTTCTCCCGTCGGGGTCGTGGATACGTCATCGACCGGCCGGCTGGTGGCCGTACCGACCGGTACCCACCGGAGGGGCGTCACCTCGTCCCACCCATCCGATTCCCATCCGATCGGCTCGGGGCCGGTCCTTGGCCGGAGCCACCGGCAGCGCGGGTCCCCTGCCGGTCGGTGATCGAGCACACCGACGACCCGACGGCCGGACCGCCCACGACGCCGAGGTCGGCGCCCACCGGCCGACCGGACCGAACCCACCTCTCCCGTCGAGCTCGACCCTTGGACCCGGTGCACCCTCCCGGCCGTCGTGGACGGCGGGACGAGGAGGGGCACCCACCGATCAGATCCACCGAACCAACAGGAGCAGCGATGACCACGACCCACCCCGACCTCGTGCCCGAGGTGACCCAGCGCCTGCGCGTGGCCTTGGAGCACGCCCTGGCCGACACGCTCAGCAACGGCCCTCCGGCCGACCTCGAGCCCGACATCGCCGAAGCCGTGCAGGCGTCGGCCCGCCAGCTCGTCGGTGACATCGAGGCGGCCCTCGGGCGCCTGGACGAGGGCACCTACGGCCTCTGCGAGGACTGCGGGTCGGCCGTGCCCGTGGCCCGCCTCGAGGCCCTGCCCCACACCCGGCACTGCGTCTCCTGCGCCGTCCGGCACTAGGAGCGGGCCGCGCTCGGAGGCCGCGTCCGTCCTTGCCGGCGCGTCCCCGGGGCCGACGCCCCGCGGTGCGCCGGTTCAGGGCGTGAGGACGGTCGACGCGGTCGGCTGGGGGGCGTACTCGCCCACGATGCCCGAACGGGTCAGCCCCGGACCCCTGCGGTCGTTGCGGGGCCTCGCGACGCGCGTCCCGGTCGGGAGGGAGAAGCGGGAGGGGACGAACGGGCCCGGTCGGCCGAAGAGGTATCCCTGGCCGTGCGTGCAGCCGTTGGCCCGGAGCCACAGGGCCTGCTCGGGGGTCTCGATGCCCTCGGCGATCACCTGGAGGTCGAGCGCCCGGGCCATGGCGAGGATGGCCTCGACCAGCGGCATCGCCTGGGTCGGGCTCGTCAGGCGGGCGATGAACGAGCGGTCGATCTTGAGGACCTGGACGTCGGCCTGGTCGAGGCGGTTCAGGCTCGAGTAGCCCGTCCCGAAGTCGTCGATGGCCAGGCCCACGCCGGCCGCAGCCAGCGCGGCGAGGTTGACCCGCACGGGGGGCGAGTCGAGGTTGTAGTCGCTCTCGACCAGCTCGATCACGAGCCGGTGCGGATCCAGCCCGGCGTCGGCCAGGTGGCCCAGGACCCGGTCGCTGTAGCTCGGGTCCCGCAGCTCGAGGCCCGACACGTTGACGCTGGCGGTGATCGGCCGGCCCTCGACGTTCGGCCCCCACGTCGCCGCCTCCCGGCACGTCGTGCGCAGCACCCAGTCGCCCAGCGGCACGATCGCGCCGCTGGCCTCGGCCAGGGAGATGAAGCGACCGGGCGGGATGACGCCCTCCACCGGGTGGATCCAGCGGACCAGGGCCTCGACCTCGTCGACCGCACCCGTGTCGAGGTCGACGATGGGCTGGTAGTTGACCACGAACTGCCCGGCGGCCAGGGCGTCGAGGATCTCCTGGCCGGTCGCCGTGCCGCTCGGGGTGGGGGCGATCACGACCTGGCCACGACCGAGCCGCTTGGCGTCGTAGACGGCGGCTTCGGCCCGCAGGACGAGCTTCGAGAGCGACTCGCCGTCGGTCCGCCAGGCCACGCCGGCCGAGAAGCTGGTCTCGTCGGCCACCTCGGCCATCTCCTTGACCACCCGGCACACCGTGTCGTCGGCGACGGCCTCGAGCACGGCCGCGAACTCGTCGCCGCCGTGACGGGCCAGCAGGGCGGTGTCGGGCAGGATGCCCCGCCAGCGGGCGGCCAGGTCGAGCAGCACCTCGTCGCCGAAGCGGCGGCCGCCCCGCTCGTTGACCGACTTGAAGTCGTCCAGGTCGATCATGACCAGGGCCAGGGGATGGGCGCCGGTGTGGTGGTGGAGGATGTCGTGCGCGGCGACCTCGAAGCCCCGCCGGTTGGTCAGCCCGGTCAGGTAGTCGGTCTCGGCCAGGTCCGCGGCACGCACCAGCCAGCTCACCAGGACCGCCAGGGTCAGGCCGACCCCGGCGCCCAGCACGATCTCCGACATCCCGATGGCGTCGTTGCCGTACAGGACCAGCAGGGCCGTCGCGCCGGCCAGCGCCACGTGGGTCCAGGCCGCCGTCCGGGAGTAGAGGTAGAAGCTGGGCAGGACCACGAGCAGGTAGAGGGTGGCGAGCGCCGCGGCGTTGCCGCCCCCACCGCCGAGGTGGACGGCCAGGGTCACCGTGACCGTGCCGGACGCGCTGGCCAGGTTCACCAGCCAGAGCGGGATCCGCCGCAGCAGCAGGAACGACGGGGCGATCACCACTGCGAGGAGCGCCTCGATGGCGAGCGCCACCGTCCGCCGGTCGCCCGAGACGGGGGACCACAGCGTGGACAGCAGCGTCGTCGCACCGCCCGCGGCGAAGCAGACGGCCAGGAGCTTGCGCACCACCTCGGGGGTGGCGACCGCCGGGCGCCGCCAAGCCGGACGCAGCCAGCGCGGGTCGCCGCGGAGCGCAGGCAGGTGGGCCACGTCGTCTCATCGGCGCCCGGCCGACCCGGCTTTAGGCAGATGGGCCGAACGACCCGCCTCGGCCGGCACCTCTGGCCGTCCGTCCGATCGGGTGGCCACGCGGCAGCGGGCCCGTGGCGAGAGCCTGGCCCGGCCGGTGGAGCGACGGCCGCGTCAGGCGGACCAGCCGCGGGTGCCGCCGGCGCCGAACGCCTTGACGGCCAGGGCCCGTGAGGGCTCGACGGCGACGAACACGGCGCCGGGCGAGCCGTCGGGCCCGCCCGGGGCGAAGTCGTCCAGCTCGTAGCTGAACACGCCGCGCCACAGCCGGTGCTTGGTGTCCAGGTCGTCGTGGATGGCGGCGGTGCCCCACAGCTCGACGCCGTCTCCCTCCTCGCCGACCTGCCAGTGCAGCGCCACGTCGGGGTTGGCCTCGATGTTCCGGGCCTTCACGCTGTCGGCGAACGTCATGATCCAGAGGGTGTCGCCCTCCCAGGCGGGGTGCACCGGGACGACGTCGGGCCTGCCGTCGGGGCCGACCGTGGCGAGGTGGGCGAAGGGCGAGAGGGCGGCGACCTCCGCCTTGATGTCGTCGAGCGTCGTCATCCCGCCAGTATGGCGATCGGCTCGTGGCACGAGGGTGGCGGGCAGGTGAAACCCCCGGCCGGCGGCGGCGCGGCGATGCCTCGCCGTCAGCTGCGCTCGGCGGTGGTGGCGACGCCGACGTCGGCGGCGAAGGCGACTCGAGGCCAGCGCCCGGGGGACCGTACCGGGGTCGCCCGCCCTCAGTCGGTGGTGCGGTGGCGGGTGCCGTCGGCGGCGGAACGTCGCAGGTGGTCGAGGACCCGGTGGTGGTCCACGGCGTGGGCGAAGTCGGGTGCCTCCCGGGTCCCCTCGGCCAGGTCCCGGCGGATCCGGTCGTAGGTGTGGGCCACGCCGTGACCCGGCTGGTCGGCGAGCTCGGGGTGGTCGTCGAGGCCCGCCGGGACCGGCAGCTCGGCCAGCTCCGCCCCGCCCTGCGCGCCACGCACCACGATGCCCCCGGCGTTGAGGCTCCCACCTGCACCGGTCACCTGGATCTCGCCCTCGGTGCCCTGGATCTCCCACAGCAGGCTGGTGGCACGGCTCGCCACGCCACGGAGGTGGAAGGAGGCCACCGCGCCGCCGGCGAGCACGCCGGTGACCGCGATCTGGTCCTCGACGGTCACCGGCACGGTGCGGCCGGTCCCCTCCTCGGGGACCTCGGGCCGGCGGGTGGCGGTGGTCGCGGACAGCTCGACGAGCGGGCCGAGCGCCGACGCGATCGAGTCCAGGAGGTGGCCGAAGGGGATCGTCAGCATGCTGGCGCCGTTGGCCCGGTCGAGGAGGTAGGCCCGCTTGGGGGGGACCGGGGTGCCCCACACCGAGCTGGTGGCGAGCAGGCTGGTCGACAGGACCTCGCCCACGTAGCCGCCCGCGACCAGGTCGCGCACGTGGCGCACGACGGGCAGGGCGCGGCCCTGGAGGCCGACGAACCCGCCCACGCCGGCCGCGGCGTCGGCCAGCTCGACGGCTTCGGCCAGGCCGTTGCCCAGGGGCCACTCGCACAGGACCGGCTTGCCCGCGGCCAGGGCCGGCAGGACGAGCTCGCGGTGGCGGGGCACCTTCACCGACACCACCACCAGGTCGATCTCGTCACGGGCCGCGAGCTCCTCGACGCTGCCGAAGGCCAGCGGGACCCCGTAGAGGTCGGCCGCGGCCCGGGCCGTCTCGGCCGAGCTGGTGGCCAGGCCCCGCAGCTCGAAGCCGTCGACCGCGGCGAGGGCCGGGACGTGGGCCACCGACGCCCAACCGCCCGACGCGGAGAGCCCGACGATGCCGACGCCGAGGGTGCTGGTGGTCATGTCGCTCCGATCTTGGGGGGGCAGGGGGATCCTGGCGCGGGCGCTCAGCCCGTGCGGCGCAGGGACCGCCCGAGGTGGGCGGTGAGGTGCTCGACGAGGTCCACCGCGTCGTCCTCGGCCCCGTGGATGAAGCTCGACTTCCGCCGGCGCAGGAAGTTGAGCCCGATGCGGTAGAGGCCTGGCGCGTCGCGGACCACGCCGCCGTCGTGGCGGATGTCGCCCTTGCGGTCCAGCACGGGGAGGTGGAGCCACGAGTGGTCGGCCCGGAAGCCGGTGGCCCAGACCACCGTCGTGAAGCCCTCCGCCTCCAGGTCCACCGACAGGCGGGGCTCGTCGTCGACCCGGGTCGGATCCGGCCGGGGCCCGGGTTCGCCGCCCAGGCCCTCGGCGGCGGCCAGGGCGTCGACGGCGTCGAGGAGCCGGTTGAGCTTCAGGTCGGCCAGCTGGCACACGTTGCGCAGCCCGCCCGAGAAGTGGGCCGTGCCGTCGCGGCACCCGGCCAGGCGGCCGACCAGCGTGGCCCCGGCCGCGGTGAGGGCGTTGAGGTCCAGGGTCGAGCGGTCGGGCGTGCCGACGAGCTGGGGCGAGGGGACTCGCCGGGCCCGCACCAGGTCGTCGACCTGGTCGTACCGCTCGTCGAGCCGACCGAGCCGGTCCAGCCACCACATCACGTCCCGGTCCCGGTAGGTGCGGGGGAGGCGGACGTGCTCGCCGACCGCGATCGTCACCTCCCGGCCCGCCCGCTGGACCTCCCCGGCGATCTGGACCCCGGTGGCCGACGCGCCCACGACCAGCACCCGGCCCGGTCGGAGCTGCTCGGGCCGCTTGTAGTCCCGGGGGGTGACCTGGTCGATCGAGGGCGGCAGCGTCGCGGCCAGCCCGGGCACGCGGGGCACGTTGAAGGGCCCGGTGGCCAGGACCACGGCGGTGGCGTCCCACGTGCCGGCGGTGGTGACGACCCGGTAGCCGGCCTCGCCCGGGCCGACCGAGGTGACCTCGACGCCGGTGCGGATCGGCGCCTGGCTGCCCGCCGCGTAGCGCTCGAGGAAGCCGACCAGCTCGGGCACGGCCATGAACCCGTCGGGATCGTCCCCGTCGTAGGCGGCCCCGGGCAGTCGCGTCTGCCAGTTCGGGGTGAGCAGGCGGAGCGAGTCCCAGCGCTCGGTCTTCCAGGTGTTGGCCACCTCGCCCCGTTCGAGCACGACGTGGTCCACGCCCTGCCCGCACAGGACGCGGCTGACGGCGAGGCCGGTGTGCCCGGCCCCGATCACGACGACGGGGATCCGCACCCGACGGCTACTCGACGGTGACCGTGACGTTGGTCGGGTTGGTGATCACGTCGAACACCGCCGACCGCTTCTGGGACTGGGCCACCAGCGCCTGGACGTCCTCGGGGCTGGCGTCGGCGTCGATCTGGTAGTTGACCCGGATCGAGTTGAAGCCGTTGCGCACGTCGGGGTCGCCGCCGAGGATCCCCAGGATGTTCATGTCGCCCTCGATGGTGGCCTTCACCGAGTTGAGCTGGATGTTGCGGTTCTGGGCTACCGCGGCCACGCCGGCGGTCAGGCAGCTGGCCAGGCCGACGAGCACGAACTCGACCGGGGTCGGCCCGTTGTCCTCGGAGGCGAACACCTCGGGGTGGTCCGCCGAGTAGGTGAAGGTCGACTTGTGGGCGTGGTCCGCGCCCAGCCCGGAGTACTGGTCGATGGTGGTCTGGCTGTGCGTGCCCCGCACCCACTCGGTCGTCGCCCGCCACGTGAAGTCGGCGGCCTCGGGGGCGTCGCTCAGGGCGCTGCGGGCGTCCAGGAGGGCCCCGACGTTGACGCCGTTGTCCGCGGCAGGCTCCGTGGTCGTCATCTCGTTCTCCTTGCTCGTGCCGATGCACAGTCGACTCGAGTCGAGCCGCCCATACCCGAGAAAGTAGATCAACTTGCCGACTAATCGCCAGGGGCGCGACCCTTCCGCACCATGACGGGTGGTGGGGGGTTCGGCTTCGACACGCGGGCGGTCCACGCGGGGCAGCGGCCCGACCCCGAGTCGGGGGCCCGGGCCATGCCCATCTACGCCTCGACGTCGTTCGTGTTCGAGGACGCCCAGCACGCGGCCGACCTGTTCTCGCTCCAGACCTTCGGCAACATCTACAGCCGGATCTCCAACCCCACCAACGCCGCCTTCGAGGAGCGGATGGCCTCCCTCGAGGGCGGCCTGGGCGCCCTCGCCGCGGCGTCGGGGACCGCGGCCCAGCTCGTCGCCATCCTCACCCTGGCCCGCTCGGGCGACCACGTGGTGTCCTCCAACGCGCTCTACGGCGGCACGTTCACCCAGTTCGCGGTGACCCTCGAGCGGATGGGCATCGAGGTGACCTTCGTGGACCTGGCCCGGCCCGACGAGGTCGAGGCCGCCATCCGCCCGACGACCAAGGCGATCTTCGCCGAGACCATCGGCAACCCGAGCTGCACCATCCTCGACGTCGAGCTCTACGCCGACATGGCCCGTTCCCACGGCTTCCCGCTCGTCGTCGACAACACCTTCGCCACGCCCTACCTTTGCCGGCCCCTGGAGTGGGGCGCCGACATCGTCACCCACTCGGCGACCAAGTTCATCGGCGGCCACGGCGCGGTGCTCGGCGGGGTGGTGGTCGAGTCGGGCCGCTTCCCCTACGACAACGGCCGCTTTCCGCTCCTCAGCGAGCCGTCGCCCGCCTACCACGACCTCAACTTCTGGGAGAACTTCCGGGAGTACGGCTACCTGATGCGGGCCCGGGCCGAGGTCATGCGCGACGTCGGCGCGGCCATCTCGCCGTTCCACTCCTTCCTGCTCCTGCTGGGCCTCGAGACGTTGTCGTTGCGCATGCAGCGCCACGTCGAGAACGCGGCGACGGTGGCCCGCTTCCTGCACGACCACCCCCGCGTCGAGTGGGTCCGCTACCCGATCTTCGACGACGACCCTTGGACCGGGTTGGCCCGCAAGTACCTGCCGGCCGGGCCCGGCGCCGTGTTCACCTTCGGGATCAAGGGCGGCTACGACGCCGGGGTCCGCTTCATCGAGTCCGTCGACCTCGCCTCGCACCTGGCCAACGTCGGCGACGCCAAGACGCTGGTCATCCACCCGGCGTCGACCACCCACCAGCAGGTTCCCTCCGAGGACCGGGCCGCCATGGGCGTGGGCGACGACATGATCCGCATCTCGGTCGGGATCGAGACCGTCGCCGACATCGTCGAGGACCTCGACCGGGCCCTGGAGGCCACCCGATGACCGCCGTCCCCGACGCCACCACGGGGGAGCTCCTCCGGATCCTCCAGACGTCGCGGTCGGTGGCCCTCGTCGGCGTGTCGGCCAACCCGATCCGGTCGTCCAACTTCGTGGCCGCCTACCTGCTGCGCACCTCGTTCCGGACCTACATGGTCAACCCGGCCTACGACGAGGTCCTCGGGCTGCGGTCGTACCCGAGCCTGGCCGACCTGCCCGAGGTGCCCGACGTCGTCGACGTCTTCCGCCGGCCCGAGGCCATCCCGGCCGTGGTCGACGAGGCCATCGCGGTGGGGGCCAAGGTCGTGTGGATGCAGCTCGGCCTGCGCCACGACGAGGCGGCCCGCAAGGCGCTCGACGCGGGCCTGCTCGTGGTGCAGGACCGGTGCCTCAAGATCGAGCACGCGCGCTTCTCCGGTCGGCTGAACCTGGCCGGGTTCGACACCGGGGTCATCACCTCCCACCGGCGCCGGCCGATCTAGGCGGCGCCCGCCGATCCGGACGGCGGCGGGTCGGAACCCGACGCCGCGGCGGCGGGAGCGGCCGTGACGGCCTGCGATGCCGGTCCCGGCACGCGGTCGCTCGGCGCGCGCCGCGGCCACCGCCCAGGGGAGGACCCGGGGCGATGGCCGCGGCCGGATCGCTCAGAACGCGCCGGGGCTCAGCGTGTTGACCTTCGTGGGGGTGAGGACCACGTGGTAGCGCTCGGCCTCCGGCGGGTCGATCTGGTCGAGGTCCACGCCCTCGATGAAGCTCTTGCTCCACGCCTTGCCCGGGTCGTGGATCAGCTCCACGTCCGCCCGCACCTCGACCGTGCGGTACGGGTTGGCCGGGTCGATGGCGAACACCGTGGCCTTGGGGTGGGCCACCAGGTTCTTGTACTTCTGGCGGACGTCGTTGACGCTCGTGTGCAGCTTGCCGTCGTCGCCCACCGAGGTGACCACGGCGGTCACCTGCGGGTAGCCGTTGGGGTTCAGCGTGGTGAGCGCCACCGTGCCCGCGAGCAGGTCGGCGTGGGAGTCGGGGATCGTCGCCATGGGGCCTCCAGGTCGGGCCCGGCCCGGTCGCCGCGCCCGAACGGCGGTCGACGGGTCGGACTGCGTGGAGCGGGACGGTAGCGGCCCGGGCGACGCTTCCACGCCGGAGGCCACCGCTCGGCCCCCGGCGGGGAAGGGTCTCGGTGGCTCAGGCC
>JBFWTJ010000059.1:0-15902 GCA_050247895.1 Acidimicrobiia bacterium | reverse complement strand
CCGCGGGTTCGCGACCGCTGCCGTGCTGATGGTGGTGGTCCTCCTGCTGTTCATCCTGGCCCGGGTCATGGGCGGTCGGCCTGCTGGTCGCGTGACCCCGCGCCAGGCCCGGCGCGCCGCGGCCCGGTCGGCCCGCGACCTGGCCCGGATGGAGGGCCGTGGCGGCCATGACGGTGTGGATGCGGACGAGGTCTGGGAGGTGGTGACGATATGAGCGGCGCTCGGCGTGCCCTGGCGATCGTCTGTGCACTGGCTGCCGTCCTGCTCGGCGTGGGCGGCCCGGCCGTCCAGGTCGAGGCCCAGCAGAGCTACCAGCGCATCTCGGGCGAGGGTTCGTCGTGGGCGGCCGGAGCCATCGACGCGATGCGGGTCAACGTCAAGCAGTTCGGCATCACCGTCGACTACAACCCCAGCGGTTCGAGCGCGGGGCGCAAGAACTTCCTGAACGGCACCGTCGACTTCGCCGCGTCGGACATCCCCTTCCAGTTCCAGCCCGAGGACGGCTCGGCACCAGAGCGGCCGGCAGCCCACAGCTACGCCTACATCCCGGTCACGGCCGGCGGCACCTCGTTCATGTACAACCTGAAGATCAACGGCCAGCGGGTGACCAACCTGCGGTTGTCGGGCCAGAACATCGCCAAGATCTTCACCGGCGTCATCACGTCGTGGGACGACCCGGCCCTCAAGGCCGACAACCCCGGGCTGGCGCTTCCGGCCCGTCCCATCGTCCCGGTGGTGCGCTCCGACGGCTCCGGTTCGAGCGCCCAGTTCACCCGATGGCTGATCCACCAGCACGGCCCGACTTGGAACGACTACTGCCAACGGTCGGGCCGAGCGCCGGCCTGCGGGTTCACCTCCTACTACCCGACGATCCCGGGCATGATCGCCCAGTCGGGCGATCTCGGCGTCGCCGCCTACGTCTCGCAGGGATTCGCCGAAGGGGCGATCGGCTACGTGAACTACTCGTACGCGCTCGGCGTGCAGTTCCCGGTGGCCAAGGTCCTCAACGCGGCGGGCTACTACACCGAGCCGACGCCGGAGAACGTCGCCGTGTCGTTGCTCAAGGCGCGGATCAACACCGACGCGGGCTCCGACGACTACCTGACCCAGATCCTGGACGACGTCTACACGGATCCCGATCCCCGCAACTACCAGCTCTCGTCCTACTCGTACTTCATCCTCCCCACGATCGTGCAGGGCCAGTTCAACGAGGCGAAGGGCCGCACGCTGGGCGCCTTCGCGTACTACGCGATGTGCCAGGCCCAGCAGCAGTCGGCCTCCCTCGGCTACTCGCCGATGCCGATCAACCTGGTCCAGGCCAGCTTCGACCAGATCCGCAAGATCCCCGGCGTCGTGGTCCAGGACATCGAGATCACGTCATGCAAGAACCCCACCTTCTCTCCCGACGGGACGAACGTCCTGGCTCAGAACGCGCCCATGCCGCAGGACTGCGACCGACAGGGCCAGACCCAGTGCGCGACCGGGACCGGCGGCGTGCGCGACGTCGTCACGCAGGTGACCGGACCGACCGACGGCGGTGGCGGTGGCGGCGGGGGCGGTGGTGGGGACGGTTCGACGGGCGGCGGCGACCTGAACGCACCCGGCGCCGTCGACGACAGCGGCACGCCGGTGGCGCCCGACGGGACGCCCCTGACCGGCGATGCGGCCGCCGAGCAGTGCGATCCGGACACGGGCGTCTGCCAGGGCGGCACGGTCCTGGGCGCCGGTAGCTTGCGGGGCTCGGGCTCCACGGTGAACGCGACCGCCACGCCCACCTTGATCGCGGCCACCCGGGGGTGGTCGGCCGCCCAGACCCTGGCTGTCGTGGCCATCATCCTCACGTTGGCGCTGATCGTCGGCCCGGCCGTGGCTTGGCGGACCTTCTCGCACCAGAGGTCCCGATGAGCAGCGCCGTGCTGCGCCGAGTCCGCAACGGCGCCCTGGCCCTGATCGCCGTCCTGGCCCTCGCCCCGATGGCCATGCCGGCCAGTGGCCAGGAGTCCTACGTCGGCCATGCCGGCACGGACACCTCCTTGCCGCTCACCGACTCCCCGGCGATCGTGCGCGGCCGGGGCGACTTCGCAGACCTCGAGATCACGGTGAACCAGACGACCAACCTGACCAACCAGGCGGTCTCGATCACCTGGACCGGTGGCGAGCCCACGCTCTTGGGCCGGAGCCGGTTCGACGGCAACTACCTGCAGATCATGCAGTGCTGGGGCGAAGACGACGGGAGCGTGCCCGGCAACCCTGGCCCGCCGCCCGAGCAGTGCGTGTTCGGGGCGACCGACGGCGTCGTCGGCGGCCGCCAGGCCGGCCTCTTCCCGGGCGGCATGTACGCCGTCGAGCGGGTCATCTCCCGGACGGACTTCCCCAACCACGACGCCGGCGTCGGTGTCGTCGATCCCAAGAGCGGTTGGGTCTGGCGGCCCTTCCGGGCGGTCGACGGTGAGGTGGTCGACATCCAGACCGACGCCACCTTCATCCCCTCTCAGGGTGGCGGCAATTTCTGGCTGAACCCCTACTTCAACGTCATCACGACCAACGAGATCCCTGGCGCTCGCACCAGCAGCGACGGCACGGGCGCCGAGATCTTCGAGGTGACCACCGGCCTGGAGTCGACCGGGCTCGGTTGCGGGCAGCGGGTGCAGGTCCTGGCCGAGGGCGACGTGAAGATCCCCCAGTGCTGGCTGGTCATCGTGCCCCGTGGCACCTGGGAGACCGAGAACGTCGGGACCCCCTTCGGCGAGGAGGTCGCCGCGGTGGTCACCTCGCCCCTGTCCCCGTCGGCCTGGAAGAACCGGATCGCCATCCCCCTGGACTTCGTCCCGGTGGACAGCCCCTGCTCTCTGGCCGACGAGCAGCGCCGGATCGGTGGCACCGAGCTGGCCCTCCCGGCCGTGGGCAGCTGGCAGCGCGAGCTGTGCGGCGACTCGACCCTGCGCCCCTTCGCCTACGGCCTCACGCCCGACGTCACGGCTCGCCAGCAGTTGCTCAGCGGCCAGACCGGGGCACCGGAGATGATCGTGGTCCCCCGGCCGTTGGACCCGACGATCGTGCGGCCGACCAATCCGGCCGTCTACGCCCCGCTGACGTTGTCGGCCACGGGGATCGGCTTCAACATCGAGCGCGTCCCCCGCGGGACGGCCCCTCCCGAGGAGGAGCCGCTGCGGGGCGTCCGGGTTGCCGACGTGAACCTCACGCCCCGGCTCGTGGCCAAGCTCCTGACCCAGTCGTACCGGTTCCAGACCGCGATCTACGAGGCGACCCCTTACGAATGGGCGGCGAAGAACCCTCGCCACCTGGCCGACGACCCCGAGTTCATCAAGTACAACCCCGAGTTCTCCTACCTCCTGTTCGGAGGGAAGAACACGAGCGGCCTGGTCATGCCGTCGCAGTTCTCCGACGCCTCCCGCCAGGTGTGGGAGTGGATCTTCGCCGACCCGGAGGCCAAGGCCTGGCTGGACGGCGAGCCCGACGAGGACGGGATGGTGGTGAACCCCGTCTACGCCACCACGAACGAGGCCAACGCGAACGGCGTCGCCTTCGGTTCGCCGGTGCCCGAGACCTTCCCCAAGAGCGACCCCCACTGCTACCAGAGCCCACCCCAGGGCCCGGGAGGCAGCATCGTTCCGCCGCCGCTGTGCGGCACCGACTGGTTGCCCTACACGCAGAGCCTGCGTGACGCGGCCCGCCTGACCCGGATCGCCGACGACGGGGCCCGGACGGCTCGGGACCTCTTCGCCATCAGCGCCGATCAGGTCTACCGGCGCAACGGACCGCAGCTCCTCGGCTCGCGCGCCATCCTCTCGTTCGTCGACACGCCGACGGCTGCCACCTACGGCATCCAGATGGCCAAGCTGAGCCGGGCCGGGGACAACGACGACGACCGGGAGTTCGTGGCACCCGACGTGGCGGGCATGACCGCGGCGCTCGAGGCCATGGACGACCGCACGGTGGACGGCGTGCTCGAACCGGTCCCGTTGGCCTCGGTGCCCGGCGCCTATCCGCTGACCACCGTCAGCTACGCCGCGACGACGCCGCTGGTGCTCGACCAGGACGCGCGGCGCGAGTACGCCGCGTTCGTCGACTACGCCGTCGGGCCGGGCCAGGTGCAGGGAACCGACCCTGGCGAGCTGCCTCCCGGCTACGCCCCGCTGCCGCCGGCCCTCCAGGTCCAGGCGACGGCGGCGGCCGAGCGGATCCGGACGATGCAGGCACCGTCGGACGAGACCACCACGACCACGGTGCCGGTGACCAACAACGGTGGCAACGGGGGCTCGGTCGGCCCGTCGGCGCAGAACCCGGCGCCGAGGGCCACGACGACCACCGCGCCGCCGATGGCCGCCGCGCCCGAGAGCTCGACGCCGACGTCGACGCGGACGGTCGAGGAGCCGAAGGAGTCGCTGATCGCCACGCCGATCCTGGCCCTGGCCCGCAACCGCTTCGTCCTGCCCGTCCTGGCCGTCGTCGCGCTCCTGTCGGGCCTCGGCGCGCTCGAGATCACCAAGCTGCCCCGCCGAGGTGTTCCTACGACGGGTGGTCCGACCGGACCCGGAGGCCCCGCGTGACGACGATCCGAGGTGCTGTCGCGAGGATCGTGGTCGCGCTCACGGCGCTGGTCGCCTCGGTCGCCGGAGCGATCTCCCCTGGCGCGACCGCTGGTGCCGCGCCGGCCCAGTCGGTCGAGCGGCAGCCGGTCGCCATCGTCGACGAGGCGGGCGAGTCCCTCGACGGCGGGGGGAGCACCACGCCGTTCACCTTCGACCTGCCCGACGGTGCGGCGTGTCCCGGTGACAGCGCCGACGACAACTACCGGGTCGACGGCTACATGGTCGCGGCCGACGTCGACCCCGCGACCGTGGAGTTCGACGGCCTCGGACCGACGCCGGTCGCCTACGGCGGTGACCACGCTGCCTTCCGCATGACCCTCTACGAGACCGGCAGCGCGTCCTTCGCCAGCGCGCTCACCGACGACGCCGAGGAGCCGGGCGACCCTGGGGTGATCCTCGGGCTGCCCCACTTCAGCTTCGAGGTGTACGCCCCCGGCGACGTGCCGCCCGGCCGCTACAAGGTCGGCATCGCCTGCACCCTGGTCCGCAAGGTGTCCACGCTCTGGGAGAACGAGATCGAGGTCACCGTCGCGGCCGACGACCAGCCGGCCCAGATCCGCTGGCAGGTCCTGGGCAACGACCTGGCGGCCGAGGCCGGTGGCGACGGCGGGAGCAGCAGCCGGTTGCCGCTCGTGCTCGGCCTCGCCGCCGTGGTGCTGCTCGGCGTGGCCTTCGTGGCCCGCCGGGGATCTTCGTCCCGAACCCCCTCCGCAACCAAGGAGATCCGATGATCGTCCGCAGCGAGAAGGCCCGCCGCATCGGCCGGGTGCTCTCCCAGGCCGGGGCCGTGGCCAGCGCCGGCATGCTCATGGCATCGACCTGGGCCTTGACGGGCTTCGGTGCCTCGCCGGCCGCGGCGGCGGCCGAGGCCGGCACCGCGCAGGTCGTCCACCCCGCCGACGGCACCCCCGAGGCCGGCCAGCCGATCTCGGGTGGTGGCACCCTCACCGCGTTCAGCATCCTGCCGCCGCTCAACGCGGCCTGCACGGGGGACAGCGCGCTGGGCGGCTACCGCGTGCAGAGCTACATGGTCGAGGGTGACGTCGATCCGGCCACGCTGACCTTCGATGCGTTCGGCCCGGTACCCAACACCCTCGGCGTCGGGTTCCGCCAGCCGCTCTACACGACGACCAGCGCGGTCTTCGTCGACGCCTCGACCGCGGACGCCAGCACCGCGGGGGGACCGGGACCGGTCATCAACGTGCCCGGCTTCGACCTGGCGGTCTTCGTCGACCTCGAACCGGACAGCCTCCCCCTCGGCGTCTACAACCTCGGCGTCGCCTGCACCCTGGGCGGACCCTCGGAGACCCAGCTCGACAAGTTCTGGAACGTCCAGATCGAGATCGTCGAGGGTGGTGAGGACGACCCGCTCGGCATCGCCTGGACGGTCGTCGAGGCCGACCCGGGCTCGACCACCACGACCACGACCGACGACGGCTCGACCACGACCACCACCGGTGACGGGACCACGACCACCACCGCGGGCGGGTCGACCACCTCGACGACCGCGGGCGGGTCGACCACCTCGACGACCACCAGCAGCAACAACGTCCTCGGCTCCGGTTCCGGGGTCTCGGGGACGGGGTTGGGCTCGTCGCTGTCCAACCTGCCCGCCACCGGGGCGTCGGTCGGTTCGCCGCTGATCTGGGCCGCGCTCCTGCTCGTGTTCGGGCGGATCGCCATGCTTCTGGCCCGTCCGGTCAAGGTCCGGCCCTCCAAGGCGGGATGACCGCCGTCACCGCCGCGCTCGGCCGACGCCGGAAGGCGCGCACCGCCACGCCCGGCGTGGCGGTGCCGCCGCTGGCGCCAGGCCTCCAGCTGGTCCGGGCCGTGCTCGTCGCCGTGCTCGTCGTCTCGGCCACCCTGGTGATCGAGATGCTGCTGGTCAGCTCGCTCCAGCAGCGTTCGGCCCAGCAACGGCTCTTCGACCGCTTCCGGGCCGAGCTCGCCGCCGGGACCGCCCCGGTCGGGCCGACGCTCGTCAACGGCGACGTGGTGAAGCTCGGCGCGCCGGTGGCGTACCTCGAGATCCCGGCCATCGGCGTGCGCCAGGTCGTGGTCGAGGGCACCGCGGGGGGCCAGCTCCTCGACGGCCCCGGCCACCGCCGGGACACGCCGCTGCCGGGCCAGGCCGGCACCAGCATCGTCATGGGCCGGCGGGCCTCGTTCGGCGGCCCGTTCGCCCACATCGACGAGCTCGAGCGGGGCGACGTGATCCGGGTGACCACCGGCCAGGGTGAGGTCGAGTACCGGGTCATGGGCGTCCGCCACGAGGGCGACGACGCGCCCGCGCCGCCCGCGTCCGACGAGGGACGCTTGGTGCTGGTCACCGCCGACGGCCGGCCCTTCGTGCCGTCCGGGGTCCTGCGGGTCGACGCCGAGATCCGCGGTCAGGTCGATCCCGGGCCCGCGCCCGGCGCGGCACCGGCCACGCTGCCCGCGGCCGAGCGGATCATGGCCTCGGACACCGGGACCCTGTGGAGCCTGGTGCTCTGGCTCCAGGTCCTCATCGCCGTCTCCGTCGGTGCGGTCTGGGCCTGGCACCGCTGGGGTCGGGCCAAGGCCTGGCTGGTCTTCCTCCCGCCGCTCGTCCTCGTCGGGCTCCTCGCTTCGAGCGAGGCGGCCCGCCTCATGCCGAACCTCTTGTGAAGGTCGAGGGTCCACCGATGATGTTCAACGAGCACGACGCCGGCCCGGTCCTCGCCGCCGGGTCCCGCCGCTCCTTCGCCGGTGGGGCGGTGGTCCAGCTCCGCTCGGGTCGGCCCGGTGAGCCCGGCGCGACGGTGACCAGCTTGCACCCGGCCACGGTGGTCGTCGGCGACGACCGGATCACCGCGACCGACGGCCCGCTCGAGTGGTCGTGGCTGTACCGCGACCTGGAGGCGGTGAACCACAGCCCCGACGAGCCCTGGTCGATCCTGGTCGTGCCCGGCGTCGCCGACCACGGGGTCGCCGTCGCGCCGCAGGACGCCGCTGCCTTCCGCCGCCTCCTCGACGCCATCCGAGGCGCTGACCAGGGAGCTCCCGCCAACCCTCGACCTCGAGTCGAGGGTGAGGATGGCGGGCCGACGGTGGTCGTGGACCTGACCTCGCCCGTGCCGATCGCGCCGCTGCCGGTCGCCGCACCTGATCTCGCCCTGCCCGGCGTGGACGCCCCGCAGGGCCCCGGCGCCCCGGCCGTGGCGGGGTTCGCGGCACCCGACACCGGTGCCCCGATCGAGCCCCTCACGGCACCGCCGCCCCCTCCTCCGCCCCCGCCACCCCCGCCGATCGGTCTCGACGAGGCCCCCCCGGCCGCCTTCGAGGGCGTGGCCGGGCCGGCCTCGGAGGCGTCCGTGTTCGCCGCCGGCCCGCCCACCGTCGAGCTGCCGGTCACGCCCGGCCCCGTCGCCGGCGAGGACGGTTGGGCCCTTCCCGGTCCGCCGGTGGCCGAGCCCCGTCCCGGGTTGCGGGCCCGCCTGTCCCGGCGAGGTGCCGAACGGGGCCCGGAAGCCGTCGCCGGGGGCGGTCCGGCCAAGCTCGAGGCCCGGGGGATCTCGGCCTGGTTCGGCAGCCACCACGTGCTCGACCAGGTCTCGCTCGACATGGAGGCGGGCCACGTGACGGCCCTGATCGGCCCGTCGGGCTGCGGGAAGTCGACGTTCCTGCGGATCCTCAACCGGATGCACGAGCTGATCCCCAGCGCCAGCCTGGCCGGCGAGGTCCGGCTGGCCGGATCCGACATCTACGACCCGGCCCGCAAGCTGACCGACGCCCGGCGGGAGATCGGGATGGTCTTCCAGAAGCCCAACCCCTTCCCGGCCATGTCGATCTACGACAACGTCGTCGCCGGCCTGAAGCTCACCGGGACCAAGGTCTCCGGCTCGGCCAAGGACGAGCTGGTCGAGTCCTGCCTGGCCAAGGCCGGCCTGTGGAACGAGGTCAAGGACCGCCTGCGCCAGCTCGGCGGGTCCCTGTCGGGCGGCCAGCAGCAGCGGCTCTGCATCGCCCGGGCCCTGGCCGTGAAGCCCCGGGTCCTGCTCATGGACGAGCCCTGCTCGGCCCTCGACCCGACCTCGACCCGGCGCATCGAGCAGACCATCGCCGAGCTCGCCGCCGAGGTGACGATCGTCATCGTCACCCACAACATGCAGCAGGCGGCCCGCGTCTCGGACCAGTGCGCGTTCTTCCTGGCCGAGCAGGGCACGCCCGGCGTGATCGTCGAGCACGGGGCCACCGAGGCCATGTTCGGCGACCCGCAGGACCCCCGGACCAGCGATTACGTCAACGGCCGGTTCGGGTGAACGGCCGGGCCCGACGAGGCCCGGAACGATTCACCCAGGGGCCACCGGGGCGACGAACTGACCCTTCATAGTCCGGGGCGCGCGGCGTCACATCCGCGTCATCAGGGCGACGGGCGCCCAGGTGCAGATCCCCAGAGGGAGCAAACCTTGCAAGGATTGAGCAATCTCCTCCGGAGCAGGCGGGCGAAGGCCGTCGCGGCGATCGCGACGGCGGGGCTCTCGCTGACCGCTCTCGTCGCGACGGGCAACCCGTCGGGCGCCGATCCCAAGCAGCTGTCGGCCAACGCCATCCGTGGCACCGGCTCCGACACCACCCAGGACATCCTCGGTGCGCTGGCCGGTGAGGCCAACGGCCACCTGTACGACCCGGCCCGCAGCAGCCAGGCTTCGGGCTACGAGCAGCTGATCTCGTTCGACGCCACCGGCTCGGCCTGCATCAGCACCCGGGCTCCGGGCGCCTCGGTCGACCGGCCCAACGGCTCCGGCGCCGGCGTGACCCTGCTGTCCCGCGCCATCAACAACGTGCAGCACCCGACCCCCAACTGCGGTGGCGGCACCAAGACGGTCTCGGGCCTCGTGCAGTTCGCCCGCTCGTCGAGCGGCCCCGCCTCCGGCTCGGGCCTGACCTACGTCCCGTTCGGCGTGGACGCGGTGGGCTTCGCCTACTACGCCAACGGCGTCACCCCGGTGACGACCCTCACCACCCAGCAGCTGACCGACCTCTACCACGACGGTCCTCAGAACATCGGTGGCGTGGACATCATCCCCTGCCCGATCCAGCCCAACTCCGGCACCTACCGGTTCTGGCTGTCCAAGCTCGGGTACCCGGATGCGCAGAGCTCGACCCAGCTGCCCGAGGTCGTCGCGGCCACGGCTGACTGCGGCGCTGCCCTCCAGGAGAACGACGCCAACGCCCTGGCCACCCGCGGCGCCCAGTCGCAGTTCGCCGGCAAGCAGCTGGTGATCGGCTTCTCGGCCGCCAACTTCGTGGCCCAGACCAACGGCGTCGCCGCCAGCCAGATCCCGCCCGGTGGCGTGGTCGACCTCGGCGCCATCGACGCCCTCGGCAAGCCGTACACGGGCAACATCACCGCTCCCCCCATCGCCCCGGCGAGCGGCTTCTACGGCAGCACCTACGGCCGGACCGTCTACAACGTCGTGTCCTCCAGCCTGCTGGCCCTGCCGGGCAACAACCACATCAAGACGATGTTCGTCGGCCCGACCTCGGGCGTGTGCTCGGCCTCCGGGACCATCAGCGACTTTGGCTTCCTGCCCGCCACGAACTGTGGCGTGACCACGATCACCGGCGGCTTCTCGGGCGTCTGATCGCCCTGCTGTCGCAACGACCAAGCAGCAAGTGAACCAACCAACCGCAAAGGAAGGAACAAGCTCACATGAGTAGGTTCTCGAAGCGGGCGGTGGTGGGGATGGTGGCCTTGGCCACCGCCTCCACCGTCGCCCCGCTCCTCGCCCCCTCGGTCGCCTCGGCCGAAGGCATCCCCTCGGGTGCGGCCACGGTCGTCCCCGCCACGGGGACGAGCGCGACCAACTTCACCCTCACCCTCCCGACGAACCCGGCCTGCACCGGTGACAGCTCGCTCGGCGGCTTCCGGGTGCAGACCTACATGGTCGAGGGCAGCGTCAACCCGGCGGAGCTGACCTTCGATGCGTTCGGCCCCGTGCCGAACACCATCGGCGCCGGCTTCCGCCAGCCCCTCTACACCGACACCACCGCTGCCGCGGTCGACATGTCGACGGCCGACGCCTCCACCCCTGGTGGTCCCGGCCCGGTCATCAACATCCCGACCTTCAACATCGGCAACGTCTTCGGCCCCGGTGATGTCCCGGCCGGCACCTACAACGTGGGCGTCGCGTGCACCCTGGGCGGCCCCAGCGCCACCCAGCTGCACCAGTTCTGGAACACCGTGCTGTTCGTGACCGACGATCCGTCCGGTGGCCCGGCCCAGATCAGCTGGTCCAACGAGGCCCCCGAGGCTGCGCCGAGCGCTCCGGTGCTCAACTCGCTGACCCCGGACGACGGGACCCTGACGGCGGCCTTCACGCCGAACCCGACTGACAACCCGACGGCCCACGAGTACGTCGTGACCGCGACCCCGACCGGCGGCGGCGCTGCCGTCACGGCGTCCGGGACGGGCTCGCCGATCACGGTGGGCACCCTGACCAACGGCGTCGAGTACAGCGTGACCGTCCGCGCCGTCAACACGGTTGACGACAGCCCGGAGTCGAACGCCCTCACCGGCACCCCGACCCCCGGCGTCCGTCCCGCCGTGACCGGCCTGGTCGCCACGCCCGGCACCGAGCGGGTCGACCTGTCGTGGAACGCCCCGGCCGGCCCCGTGCCGACCGGCTACGACGTGCAGGTCTCGCCCGCTGAGGGCTCGGTCGTCGTCACCGGCACCACGGCTGCCATCACCGGCCTCACCCCGGGCACCGTGTACACCTTCACGGTCACCCCGCAGCACCCCGCTCCCTACGTCGCCGCTCCGGCGACGGTGAGCGCTGCTCCGGTCGGCGCTGCAGTCCTGATCCAGGACATCACGGTCACCCGCCCCGCGGGCGCCCTGGTCCTGACCCAGATCTGCGGCACCCGTGGCCCGATCCCCGCTGACGAGCTCGGCACCGCCGGCTTCCCCGTGGGCAGCCTGCCCGCCGACCCGGGCGTCACGACCGGCACCGCGCCGACCCTGACGGCCGGCGGCACCGACGAGGATCCCCTCTTCGACGAGTACCCGTACCCGGACGACGAGGACGGCCTGGCCATCGCCAACTACCCGACGCACTGCGGCATCGACCTCGGCGCCGCCAAGCTCATCAAGTCGGGCCCCGGCGCCGGTCAGTTCTTCGCCGCCAGCGGCTTCCTGAACCAGGTCACCGTCGTGGAGACCCGTGACACCGACCTGGGCTGGACCGTCAACGGCATCGTCAGCGACTTCGTCGCCGGCCCCGGCCGCTCGTTCAAGGGCAGCCAGCTGGGCTGGACCCCGCAGTGGGCCTACGACACCCCGCCGTTCGACGACGCCGACCCGGCGACGCCGACCTACGACCAGGCCACCGAGGCCGGCCCCCGGGTCGACCCGAACACCATCGGCGGCCTGGGTGACGGCAAGGTCCTGTTCAGCGCCAACGCCGGCGAGGGTCTGGGCATCGCCCAGGTCGACGCCCGCCTCAAGCTGCTGATCCCGATCACGGCCCGGACGGGTGACTACACGGCCACCCTCACCATCTCGGCCGTCTGACAAGGCGGACGGTCCCGGGGCTGCGGCCCCGGGACCACCGCAGGTCTCGCAACACCCCACACGTCGGCGGGCGGTACGGGTCGGGCTCGCGCCCCCCGTACCGCCCACGGCGTTTCCGACCCCGGACCGTGGCCCGCCCCCGGCGCCACGGTCGCCGAGCGAGAAGGCGACGAGCAGACGATGACGACACGGCGACTCGGCGTGAGGGCGACCGCAGCGGTGCTGGCGGCAGTGGCGGCCCTCGGCCTCCTCGCACCCACCGCGACCGGCCAGACGCCCCCGACGACCATCGCGCCCTCGGGCGAGGCGCCCGCGGGCCAGGTCGAGGTGCACAGCTGGGCCCTCACCCCGGCCAGCGCGCCCGGTGCCCCGGCCTCGGCCACCCGGCCGTACTTCTCCTACAACCTCGCCCCGGGCGGCACCGTGGAGGACGCGGTCACGCTGTTCAACTACGGCAACGTGCAGCTCACGTTCCGCATCTACGCCACCGACGCCAACAACAACGAGGACGGTGCGTTCGACCTCCTGCCGGGCGACCAGGCCCCGGCCGACGCCGGCTCGTGGGTGACCATCCCCCAGGAGAACATCACCGTCCCGGCCCAGTCGCAGGCCACCGTGCCCATCACGATCAACATCCCCGCCGACGCCCGCCCCGGCGACCACGCCGGCGCGGTGCTGGCCTCCTCGCAGGCCATCGGCACCGGCCCCGACGGCAAGACGGTCCTGACCGACCGCCGGACCGGCTCCCGCCTCTACATCCGCGTCGCCGGGCCACTCGCGCCCGAGCTGACCGTGGAGGACATCTCGACCGAGTACACGCCCGGCCTCAACCCGGCCGGCGGCAAGACCGAGATCAGCTACCGCCTCGTCAACCGGGGCAACGTGCGCATGAGCGCGTCGCACAGCGCCAGCGTGGCCGGCATCCTGGGCCTGGGCCGCAAGCGTGCCGCCGGGGATGACATCCCCGAGCTGCTCCCGGGCGAGAGCGTCACGGTCACCGCGAGCCTCGACGGGGTCCCCGCCACCGGCGTGGTCTTCACCACCGTCGACCTCGAGTCGGCGGTGATCGGCGAGGAGGGCTCGCCGATCATCAGGAGCAAGCGGGCCATGACCCTGGCCCTGCCCATCACGGTGCTGGCCGTGCTCCTGGCCGTGGGCCTGGCCCTCTACGCCCGGCGGGCCTACCTCCGGCACCGCCGCAGCGAGCAGCACCTCTCGGTGGGACCCCAGAGCCTGTGAGCGGCGCGCCGCGACCGGTACGGGACGCGCGCCCGGGCGCCGGCCCGTCCGGCGTGGACGGGTCCGGGGCGCGGCCCGCATCCCCTGCCCGGTCCTCCCGGCGGGTGGCCCTGCTCGCGGTCGTGGTGCTGGCCACGGCCCTGCTCTGGCCCGCCCCGACGGTCGGGGCCCAGGTCCCGCCCAAGGTCGACGTGGACCGCACCACGGTGAACCCCGGTGAGGAGCTGGTGGTGGCCTTCAGCGGCTGGACGGCGGCCGGGGTGACCATCCAGACCTGCGGGAACCTGGGCCGGCGCGGGTCGGTGGACTGCGACCAGCTCAACGCCCTGACCATCGGGATCGACCGTCGGAGCGGCAACCCGACCCTCACCGGCTTCGTGGTGACCGTGCCACCCCTGCCGTGCCCGTGCGTGCTCCGGGCCTCGACGTCGACCCAGGACAGCGTGGTCATGGTCCCGATCGAGCTGGTCGGGGCGCCGGTCGGGCCGCTGGTCGGTGACCTGGTCGACCCGCCGCTGGCGGTCCGGGTGCGGGCCGCGCGGGCGGTCGGCGGGGTGATGGGCAAGTTGCGGGCGTCGCTGGGCGGACCGGTGCCCTACGACGTGACGATCGAGATCCGCAACCGGTCCCTCGAGGTGCTCGAGGGGATCGAGCTGAGCGGCGCGGCGACCCGCGGAGGGTCCGAGGTGGCGACGCTGACCATCCCGTCGCCGGACCGGCCGCTGGCACCCGACGAGACCTGGACCGGCGTGGTCCGCTCGGAGATCCCCGCCCCCAACCTCGGCGCGATCCGCTGGAACGTGACCGCGTCGGGGGTCGGCCCGCCGTCGCACGCCGAGGCCAGCGCGACCAACCGGCCGATCGCCCTCTTCGTGGCGATGGGCGTCCTCGCCGTCGACCTGGTCGTCATCGCCTGGCGGCGGCTCCGCCGCCACGGCCGGGAGCGCGACGTCGACACGACCGACGAAGGCGATCCGTACGGTGGCGCGGATCAGGCGGGCCACGCCGAGGGCTTCGGCGGTCAGGCTCCGTGGCCGGCCGGGGTCGGCGCGCCCGCCGGTGCCGCGCCCTGGTGGCCGGGCACACCCGGTGCGCCGGGCGCGGAGGCGGTTCCGTGGTGGCCGGCTGCGCCTGGCGGTGCCGCGCCTGGTGCCGAGCCGGCCTCGTGGTGGCCGGGCACACCCGGGGCGCCTGGTGCCGAGTCGGCCTCGTGGTGGCCATCGGCCGACGGATCCCCGGCGTGGCCGCAGCCCGGCGGTGACAGCCAGGACCGGTGGCAGCCCCCGGCGGGTGGGGACGGCGCTGGCCGGGCCGATGCCGAGGGTTGGTCGCCCACCGGTGAGCTCGACACGGTGATCGACGCCACCGAGCCGGTCGACGCCGGTTCGACGCAGCCTCGCTGACGGCGGGGAGGCGCAGCCTCGGCTGCTACTCGGCCGTGGCCAGGTGGTCGTCGAGGACGCCGTCGCGCAGGTCGATGCGACGCACGTCGGGCTCGGTCAGGTCGATCGTCGGAGCCGCCGGGGCCGGGGCCAGGCCGTCGTGGGGCCGGTCGCCGAGGAGCCGGAAGCCGACGCCACGGACGGTCACGATCCGCCGCCAGCCCTCCACCGCCTCCAAGCGCTCGCGCAGGCTCCGGACCAGGCGGTCGATCACGCCGTCGTCCTCGCGCAGGGTCGTGCGCAGGGTGCGCCGTGCCGTGAGCCCCGGCGCGTCGAGCAGCAGGGCCTGGAGCACGAGCAGCTCCCGCCCGTCGAAGGCCAGGACCCCGTCGGGGACCTGGACGTGGCCGTGCACCCGGTCGAGGGTGATCGTGCCGTGGGTCAGCGTCTCGGGCACGGCGGTCGAGCGGGGCCGGCGGTGGCGCAGGAGCACCCGGATGCGGGCCACGAGCTCGCTCTCGCCGACAGGGGACCGCAGCACGACGTCGGCGCCGGCCACGAGCAGCTCGACGGGGTCGACCTTGGCCGACGGGGCCACCACGGCCAGGGGCACGTCGCTGCGGGTCCGCAGGAACTGGCAGGCGGCCACCGTGTCGGCCTGGGAGAGGTCGGCGGTCAGCACCACCACGTCGGGTGCGTCCGACGTCGTCGCGACCAGCACCTCCCGGGCGTGGCACGTGGCCACGTCGAACCCTGCGGCGGCGAGCCATGCCCGCACCGCCGTCCCCCGTGGGGTGTCGCCACCCGCGACCAGGACCTGCCCGAGACCGAGGTCGACGATGGACCCGTCACCACACGCGCTGCACCCGCTCATCCGTTCTCCGCCTCGTGAACCGACCGGCGGGACCCTACGAGGGCGGGTTGAACGGCCGGTGACGTCCGACCGAACGCCCGGCCACCTTTGCGCCGTCTCGGTGGCCGGACCCGGCGATTCGCACCGAGCCGGGTCGCCGGGCCACGACCGGTGCGCATCGCGCCGTCCGCTCGCCGAACGGCGCGGGCCGCGGGACCGGTCGGGACGCCCGGGGGCCGGGGGGGTGGCCCCCGGGCGTCACCTGCCGCCCGTGC
>JBFWTJ010000058.1:0-15947 GCA_050247895.1 Acidimicrobiia bacterium | reverse complement strand
CGCGTCAGACCGGCGGGACGCCGTGGCGCTGGGGACGGCGGGGCCGGTCCTTGCCCTCGGCCAGCGCGAACCGGCGCACCAGCTCGCCCCGCAGGTCGCCGAAGTCGACGATCCCGTCGATCACCAGGTCCGACGCCAGGCGGAACAGGTCGACGTCCTCCTCGTAGATCCGGCGCTGCTCGTCGACGAACGCGGCCCGCTCGTCGGGATCGGCGATCGACTCGATCCGGTTGGCGAACACGGCGTTGACCGCGGCCTCCGGTCCCATCACCGCGATCCGGGCCGTGGGCAGGGCCAGGGTCGCCTCCGGTTCGAAGGCCGGGCCGGACATGGCGTAGAGCCCGGCGCCGTACGCCTTGCGGACCACGACCGAGATCTTGGGCACCGTGGCCTCCGACACCGCGGTGACCATCTTGGCCCCGTGGCGGATGATCCCCTGGCGCTCGACCTCGGTGCCGATCATGAAGCCCGGGACGTCGGCCAGGAAGAGCAGCGGCACGTTGAAGGCGTCGCACCACCACACGAACCGGGCCGCCTTGTCCGACGAGTCCACGAACAGGACGCCGCCCTTGACCTGGGGGTTGTTGGCCACCACGCCCACGGGGCGGCCCTCGAGGAGGCCGAACCCGCAGATCAGCTCGGGTGCGAACTCCGGCTTCACCTCGAAGAAGCTCTCCGCGTCGACCAGGGCCTCGACCACCGCGTGCATGTCGTAGGCGGCCCGCTCGTCGGCCGGGACCACCTCCGCCCGCAGCTCGCGGGCCGGAGGGACCGGCTCGTAGCGGGGCGGCGCGTCGCGCCAGGTCGACGGCAGGTACGAGAACAGCGCCCGCGCCTGGGCGATGGCATCGGCGTCGTCCACGGCCAGGTTGTCGCCGCAACCCGACACGGTGGCGTGCATCCGGGCCCCGCCCATCTCCTCGAGGGTCGTGGTCTCCCCGATCACCATCGCCGCCATCCGGGGCGAACCCAGGTACATCGAGGCGTTCCCCTCGACCATCACCACGACGTCGCAGAACGCCGGGATGTAGGCACCCCCCGCTGCCGACGGGCCGAACAGGCAGCAGATCTGGGGCACCCGGCCCGACAGCCGGATCTGGTTGTGGAAGATCCGGCCCGCGCCCCGCCGCCCGGGGAACAGCTCGACCTGGTCGGTGATGCGGGCCCCCGCCGAGTCGACCAGCCAGAACACCGGGAGCTCCTGGGCCAGGGCCCGCTCGGTCAGCCGGACGATCTTCTCCACCGTCCGGGCTCCCCACGAGCCGGCCTTGACCGTCGGGTCGTTGGCCATCACCGCCACCGGGCGGCCGTCGATCCGGCCCGAGCCGGTCACCACCCCGTCGGCGGGCAGGTCGTCGGCGTCCGAGTTGGCCAGCAGCGCGTCCTCGACGAACGACCCCTCGTCGAGCAGCAGGGCGAGCCGGTCCCGCACGAACAGCTTGCCCTGCCGTTCGAGCTTGGCCGCCTCGCGGTGGAGGTTCCCGGCCAGGGCCCGCTCCCTGCGCTTGGCCAGCTGCGCCCGCAGCGTCTCCGCGTCGTGGGTCACGCGCCGAGCGTACCGACCCCCGCGGCGGCCGACAGGTCGGCCCCCGGGTCAGGCGCGCCGGATGGCCAGGATGGCGATGTCGTCGGAGATGGGCTCGGTGGCGAAGTCCCGGGCCGCCTCGAGCAACGTCTTGGCCAGCACGTCGGGCGCCGCGCCCGGGTCCCGGCGCAGGGCGTTGGCGATCCGCTCCTCGCCGAAGAGCTGCTCGCCGCTGCGGGCCTCGGCCAGCCCGTCGGTGTAGAGCAGGAGCATGTCGCCGTGGTCCAGGGGGATCTCGCGGCTGGTGTAGGACGCCTCGGGGTCCAGCATCACCAGCGGACCCGTCGAGCGCAGCGGGCGCACGTCACGCTCGTGCCACAGCCAGGCCGCCGGGTGACCCGCCGAGGCCACCCGCAAGGTGCCCGCGTCCACGTCGAACACCACCACGCACATCGAGATGAACTCCTCGGTGCGCTCCAGGGCCGACATCTGGCGGTTCAGCTCCTCCAGGGCCTGGGCCGGGTCGCGGAACTGGCGGAGGAACACCCGCAGCAGGTACTTGGCCTGGAAGGCGGTGATCGACGGCTCGATGCCGTGCCCGGTCACGTCGCCGATCACCGCCGCGATCCGCGTCGGCGCGACCCGGAACACGTCGTAGAAGTCCCCGGCCATCATGCCGGTGCCGGCCTGGTACACCCGGCCGAGCTCGAAGCCGGCGAAGTCGGGCAGGTCCTCGGGGGCCAGGCGGGCGGCCCAGCGCCGCGGCGCCAGCTCCTCCTGGGACAGGACCTCCTCCGCCCGCCGTTCGAGCATCGAGCGGCTCTCGGCCAGGCGGGCGAAGCGGGGGAAGTCCCGGGCGAAGGCCAGCGACGCGGCGATGGGCAGGGCCACCGCCAGCAGGGCCAGGTCGGCCCGCCGCTCGGCCGACGCGGCCACGATGGCCACCGCGGCACCCAGCACCGAGTACAGGAGGGCGGCGTGCAGCTCCCGGCGGAACATCGACCGGGCGAGCAGCGTCGCCTCGGACTGGGGACCCTGCTCGTCCTCGATCCGCAACCAGACGCGCTGCAGCCGGCGGGAGGAGCGACCCCACATCACCGCGGCGACGAGGGAAGCGACGGCCAGCACCGCCAGGACGACGTCTTCCATGGCTCGGGTCAGCCTAACGGCGACCGCACGTCCCGGCCCGGAGATCCGCTCCGGAGGCCTCGACGGGGTCAGGAAGCCGTCAGGTGGTCCTCAGGCGGTCCTCAGCGCCGCCGGACGCGCAGCTTGAGCGGCGTCGAGCCCATCTCCAGGTCCTCGCGCAGCCGCCGTTCGAGGTAGCGCAGGTACGGCGCCGGGATCTCCCGGTTGGCGAACAGGGTGAAGGTGGGCGGGTCGACCGCCACCTGCGACGCGTAGAGCACCCGGACCCCGTGCGGACCGGGCTGGGCCTGCTGGGCGGCCCGGACGACCTCGTTGACCCGGCGGGTCGGCACCCGGGTGTGGTACTCGTCCAGGGCCCCGGCCAGGGCCGGGAGCAGCCGGTGGACGCCCTTGCCCGTCAGCGCCGACGCCTTCAGGACCGGTGCCTCGCCCAGGAAGCGGAGCTTCTCTCCCACCTGCCACGTCACCTCGGCCCGCTCCTCGGCGTCGGTGAGCAGCTCCCACTTGTTGAGCAGCACCACGACCGGGCTCCCCGCGGCGTCGATCCGCTCGGCCAGGCGCTGGTCCTGGGCGGTCACCCCGACGGTGGCGTCGACGACCAGCACCGACACGTCGGCCTGGTCCACCGCCTGGAGGGCCCGGACCAGCGAGTAGTACTCGGTCCCCTCGTCGATCCGGGCCTTGCGCCGCATCCCCGCCGTGTCCACGAAGCGGATCGGGCCGTGCTCGGTCTCCACGACGGTGTCGACCGTGTCGCGGGTGGTGCCCGGCATGTCGTGGACCACCGCCCGCTCCTCGCCGATCAGGCGGTTGAACAGGGTCGACTTGCCCACGTTGGGCCGCCCGACGAGGGCCACCGCGAACACCCGCTCGACCGGGCCGGGGCCCGCGCCCTCGGCCTCGTCGGGCCCGTCGGGGGCGGCAGGCGGCTCCGGCGCCGGGGGGAGCTCCTCGACCAGCCGGTCCAGGAAGTCGCCCGCGCCACGGCCGTGCAGGGCACTGATCGCCAGCGGCTCGCCCAGGCCCAGGGACAGGGCGTCCCAGACCTGCGCCTCCCGGGCCGCGTCGTCGACCTTGTTGGCCACGACCAGGACCCGTCCCCCCGCCATGCGGCGGACCACCTCGGCCACCCGGGCGTCCTCCTCGGTGACCCCGGTGGTGGCGTCGACCACGACCAGGCACAGGTCGGCGTCCCGGATGGCCCGCTCGCTCTGGCGACTCACCTTGTCGTCCAGCGCCGTGCCCGAGGGGAGCCAGCCGCCGGTGTCGACCAGTCGGAAGGGACGGCCGTTCCACTCGGCGTCGACCTCCTTGCGGTCCCGGGTGACGCCGGGGCGCTCCTCGACGATGGCGGCACGACGGCCGAAGATCCGGTTGACCAGCGTCGACTTGCCCACGTTGGGCCGGCCGACGACCGCGACGACGGGCAGCTCCGCGCTCATGCCGGCACCACCTCGCCCAGGGCCGCCCGCAGTGCGTGGCCGTCGGTCGGCACCACCTCGACGGGCCGGGGCAGGTCCTCGGGGGCCCGGCCGTCGAGGAACCGCCCGTGGGACAGGCAGACGTCGGGCAGCAGGTAGCGGTGGCCCTCCGGCTCGCCGGCCAGCACCCGGGCCAGGTCCTCGCCCACCATCAGGCCGGCCACCGCGGTGTTGCCGCCGAAGAAGCGGTTCTCGACCGCCACCACCCGCACGTCGGTGCGACCCAGGTCATCCAGCAGGGGACGCAGGACCCGGGCCCCGTAGGCACCGGTGAGCACCGCCACGGGGGCACGGCGGCTGGGCCGGACGACGAGCTGGCCGGCCGTGGCCCGCGGCCCCCGGTAGGGCTCGTAGTCGGCGCCGGCGCAGCCGGCCCCGTCGGCCGCGGCGAAGAAGCCCCGCTGGACGCCGGTGGCGTCGGCCTTCTCGCCGCGCAGCTCGAGCTCGAGCGTGCGGACCATCCCGATCCCGTCCTCGTGCATGGGGAATCCCTCGTAGGCCTCGGGGCCGGGGAACGGGCGGTCGGCCAGCAGGTAGTACTCGTCGGCGGCGAAGACCAGCCGGCGGCCCAGCACGGCCAGGAACGCCTCCTGCCAGCGGGTGACCGCGTCGATCACCACGGCCGCCTCGGCCCGGGTGTGAGGGCGCATCCTCGGCTCCCGGTTGTAGCGGCTGACCCCGAGGGGCACCACGCACAGCGAGGCCAGCTCGGGGTAGCGGTCGGCCACGCCGGCCAGCGTCTCGTCGAGCACGTCGCCGTCGTTCAGGCCGGGGCACACCACGACCTGGCCGTGGACCTCGATGCCGTGGTCGAGCAGGGCCCGCAGCCAGCGCAGGCTGGTCGCGCCGCGGCGGTTGCGCAGCATCTCGGACCGGACCTCGGGGTCGGTGGCGTGGATGCTCACGTGCAACGGGCCCAACCGCTCGGTCACGACCCGCTCCAGGTCGGACTCGGTGAAGCGGGTCAGCGTGGTGAAGTTCCCGTAGAGGAACGACAGCCGGTAGTCGTCGTCCTTCAGGTAGAGGCTCGACCGCAGGCCGGGCGGGAGCTGGTAGATGAAGCAGAACTCGCAGTGGTTGTCGCAGGTCCGCACCTGGTCGAACAGGGCCGACTGGACCTCGACGCCGAGCGGCTCGCCCGGCCGCTTGGCCACCTCCACGTCGAGGTCGAGGCCGCCGCGGCGGACCAGCAGGGCCGGGTCGGCCTCGTCGACGAGCATCCGCCACTCGATGATGTCCCGCGGGGTGCACCCGTCGATGGCCAGGACCTCATCGCCCACCACGACGCCGGCGCGGGCCGCGGGCGACCCGGGCGCGACGGAGGTGACGACGGGAGCGGGCACCGGTCAAGGATAGGGGCAGGGCCCGCCGAACCCCGGGTCCCGACCCCCGGGCGCCCCGCAGCCCGCCGGTAGCCTCGGCCCATGGCCGTCGACAAGGTGCTCCTCGCCGCGCCCCGGGGCTTCTGCGCCGGCGTCGAGATGGCCATCAAGGCGCTGGCCTGGATGGTCCGGGCCTTCGAGCCGCCCGTGTACTGCTACCACGAGATCGTCCACAACCAGGTCGTCGTGCAGCGGTTCCGCGACCTCGGCGTGGTCTTCGTGGACGACGTGGCCGAGGTCCCGGCCGGCCGGCCGATCATGCTCTCGGCCCACGGGTCGGCCCCCGAGGTCGTGGCCGCGGCCCGGGCCGGCGGGGGCTTCGTGGTCGACGCCGTGTGCCCGCTGGTGACCAAGGTGCACCACGAGGTGAAGGTCCGGGCCGGGAAGGGCTACCAGATCGTCTACGTGGGCCACGAGGGCCACGAGGAGGCCGTGGGGACGATGGCCGTCGCCCCCCGCTCGATCCACCGGGTGGAGTCGGTCGCCGAGGTCGACGCGCTCCCCTCGTTCGACCAGCCCGTGGCGCTGCTGGCCCAGACGACCCTCTCCCACCGCGACTGGGCCGACGTGGCCGCCCGGGCCCAGGAGCGCTTCCCCGACCTGTGGCGGCCCGGGCGCAGCGACCTGTGCTTCGCCACCACCAACCGCCAGGGCGCCCTGGCCGAGATCGCCGGGCGCTGCGACGCGGTGGTGGTCATCGGCTCGGCCAACAGCTCGAACACCCGGGCCCTCGAGAAGCTGGCCCGTGAGTCCGGGTGCGCCCGGGTCCACCGGGTGAACGGCCCCCACGAGCTGCCCGAGGACCTGTCCGGCCTGGTCGGGGTGACCGCGGGTGCCTCGGCGCCCGACGAGCTGGTCGACGCCGTGATCGCCCGCCTGGCGCCCACCCGGGGCGTGGAGGAGGTCCGCATCACCGAGGAGGACGAGTACTTCCCGCCGCCCCGCGAGCTGCGCGACCTGCTGACCGCCGTCGACGTGCTCGCCACCTTCGCCTCCGGTGGCGACGTGGCCGACCGGCCGGGGGTCCACGACCGCCAGCTCGCGGCCAGCGACGTCCTGGCCTCGCTGGCCTGACCGGGCCCGCGCCCTCTCTCCTACGTCCTCGCCGGTCGCGCCCCGGTCCTGGCCGGGCTCGCCGGAGCCACGGCCCGGATCAGGGGTCCAGGACCGTGAGCGAGTCGGCGCCGGCCTGGCCGGGGTAGCTCTCGGCCACCGGTCCGCTGTAGTCGACCTCGACCAGGCTGCCCTCGACCAGGTCGTCGAACCCCAGGGTCCGCCCCTGGCCGTCGCGCAGCTCGGTGTCGGGGCCGATGCGGAAGGAGATCTTCTCGCCCCGGTCGGCCCCGGGCTCCTCCTCGACCAGCACGCTGCCCAGCGGCGCCCGGTCCGGGTCGGTGCACACCGGGGGGTCGTCGCTGGACACGGTGCCGTCGGGGTCGAGGTCCTCGGGTGGCGTGCAGTCCTCGGTGATCGGCGTGAACGGCTCGACCGAGGTGGCGATCCCCCGCAGGCTCTGCGCCGGCCAGTCCGGCACCTGCGCGCCCGTGCCTCCGCCGTCCCGGTCGCCGCACGCCCCCAGGAGCGCGCCGCCGAGCAGGACCAGCGCCAGCGCCCCGCCCGCGGCCGGGCGCGGCCGCCGGGCGCGGCGGGCGTGCTGCTCGGGCGAGCCCGGCACGGTGGGGACGTCGCGGGAGGTCACGGTCCTAGGACGTCCCACCGGCCGGCCCCGGTTCCCGGCCTCAGCGCCCGGCCCGGGCCTGCGCGTCGTCGAAGAGCCGCTGGACCTCGACCCGCACCTTCTCGGTGAGCGCGGCCACCCCGCTGCGGGGCACCCGGCCCCGGGCGGTGGGGGCCGGCGGGGCGATGGGGTCGCCCTCGACCAGCACCAGCTTGGAGAAGCGCAGGAAGCGAGCGCCCCGGGGCATCATCGCCTCGCTGCCCCCGATGCCCAACGGCACGACGGGCACCCCGCAGCGGGCCGCCACGTAGGCCGGCCCGTCGAACACCTCGCCCACCACCGGCCCCGACCGGCGGGTGCCCTCGGGGAACATGACCAGGGGCTCGCCCCCCTCGATGATCTGCGTGCAGAGCCGCAGGGCCTCCCGGTCGGCGGTCCCCCGGTGCACCGGGAAGGCCCCGAGCATGGTCACGAACCGGCCGAGCAGGCGCGAGCGCCAGATCGTGTCCTTGCCCATGTACCGCATCCGCTGCGGGGTCACCAGCGAAGCCAGGGCGAAGTCGACGTTGGAGCGGTGCACCGGTGCCAGCACGAAGGGTCGGTCGGCGGGCACCTTGTCCGCACCGCGCACCTCGACCCGGCCGAAGACGGTGGCCACGACGCGCACCAGGAACCGCACCGTGGCGTAGGCCATCCGGGTCCCGCGGCCCGGCGGACCGACCGGCGTGACGACGTCGTGACCGGGCCGGGTCGCCTCCTCGCCGGCCGGGTCGACCTCCTCGGCCACGGGGTCCTCAACCATCGAGGTGCTCGACGATCGAGGCCACGATCTCCTCGACGCTGCGGCCCGTCGTGTCGATGACCACCGCGCCGTCGGCCTCGGTGAGGGGGGACTCGGCCCGGCCCTGGTCGTAGGCGTCGCGCCGGGCCAGGTCGGCCGCCACCGTCTCGTAGTCCAGGTCGGAGACCTCCTCGGCGCGCCGCTGGGCCCGCACGTCGGGATCGGCGGTCAGGTAGACCTTCAACTCGGCTTGGGGGAAGACCACCGACCCGATGTCCCGGCCCTCCAGCACCCCACCGCCCCGCGCCGCGGTCCACTCCCGCTGCCGGCGGACCAGCTCGGTGCGCACCTGGGGGTTGGCCGCCACGATGCTGACGGCGCGCGACACCTCCGGGCCGCGGATCTCGATCGTGGCGTCGGTCCCATCCACCACCACGGCCTCGGGGCCCACCTCCAGCTCCACGTCGCGCACGAGCCGGGCCACCACGGTGGCGTCGCCCGGGTCGATCCCCCGCCGCAGCGCGGCGAAGGTCACCCCCCGGTACATCGCCCCGGTGTCGAGGTACTCCAGGCCCAGGCGCCCGGCCAGCGCCCGGGCCACGGTCGACTTCCCCGACCCCGCCGGGCCGTCGATGGCGATCACCCTCACGAGGCGAGGAACCTACCTCAGCACCACCCGGCGCCTCCCCCACGCCGGGGTCCGGCCGCCTGGACCGCTCCGCTCAAGCCAAGGTGGCCAGGGTGGCCCAGAACCCGGGGAAGGTCTTGGCCACGCAGCCCGGGTCGGCGATGCGGATGCCCGGCGCCCGCAGGCCCAGCACCGCGAACGACATGGCCATGCGGTGGTCGTCGTAGGTCTCCACGGTGGCCGGTCGGGGCGAGCCCGGCCAGACCACCATCCCGTCGGGCTCCTCGACGGCCTGCACGCCGCACCGGGTCAGCTCGGCGACCGTGGCCCCGATCCGGTCCGTCTCCTTGTTCCGGATGAAGCCGATGCCGGTGATCCTGGTCGGCGAGTCGGCGTAGACGGCCACCGCGGCCAGGGTCTGTGCCGTGTCCGACAGGTCGGCCAGGTCCGCCTCCACGCCGTGCAGGGTGCCGGTGCCCTCCACCGTGACGGCGTCGGCGCCACGCTCGACCCGGGCCCCCATCCGGGCCAGCACGTCGACGAAGGCCAGGTCCCCCTGCAGCGAGGCGTCCCCCAGGCCCTCCACGGTCACCCGTCCCCCGCAGATCGCCGCCGCGGCGAAGAAGTAGGACGCCGCGCTGGCGTCGGGCTCGATCCGGTGGTCCGTGCCCGCGTAGCCGGAGGGCGCGACCACCCAGGCCGAACCGGCCGACTCGGCCACGTCGCCGCCGAAGGCCCGCACGACCGCGGCGGTCATCTCCACGTAGGGCCGCGACACCAGCTCGGTGGTCAACCAGACCTCCAGGCCCTCGGCCATGGCCGGGGCGGCCAGGAGCAGGCCCGAGAGGAACTGGCTCGACGTGTCGCCCGGGACGTCCACGGCGCCACCGCGCACCGGCCCGCCCGACAGGTCGACCGGAAGGTGCCCCGGCTCGCCCACCTCGGCCACCGTCACGCCCAGGCGTCGCAGGGCGTCCAGCGCCGGGCCCATGGGACGGGCCCGCAGCGGGACGCCCCCGTCGACCCGGTAGGTGCCCGACCCGAGGGCGGCCACGGGCAGGAGGAACCGGCTGGTGGTGCCCGAGAGCCGGGCGTCGACGATCCCGACCTCGGCCGGCGGCCGGCCGGCGCAGCCCTCGACCTCGATCGTGTCGGTGGCCCAGTCGGGGCGGACCTCCACGCCCAGGCCGCGCAGGCCGTCGACCATGGCCTCGGTGTCGTCGGCCTGCAGGGCGCCCCGCAGGACGCTCGGCCCGCGGGCCAGCGCGGCGGCGACCAGGGCCCGGTTGGTCAGGCTCTTGGAACCGGGGACCCGGACCGTGGCCTCGAGCGGGTGGCCCACCGGCTCGACCTCGAACGGGTCGGGCAGGTGGCGCAGGTCCCGCAGGTCCAGGTCGGTCAAAGCGAGCCGATCGACGGTCGGTAGCCGAGATCGACCAGGCCCCGCCGGAACCGGTCGGTGTCGCGCGCCTCGACGACGAGGATCAGCACGCCCCGGTCGCCCTCGCTGGAGTGCGCGATCTCCAGGTCGGCGATGTTGACGTCCAGCCGGCCGGCCAGGGTCGTGACCTCGGCCAGCACCCCGGGCCGGTCGGGCACCGGCACCCGGACCTCGCTCAGCTCGTCGGGGCGGGCGGCGCGCGCCGGCAGGTTGGCCCGGGCCACCTGGGCCCGCTCGAGCAGGGCGAGCAGCGAGGGACGGTCCTCCTTGGCCACCACGTCACGGACCTGGCGGAGCCCGTCGACCAGGCCGTCGAGGACCTCCAGGATCGCGGTGCGGTTCTCGGCGCAGATGTCGGGCCAGATCCCCGGGTGGCCGGCCGCGATGCGGGTCATGTCCCGGAAGCCGCCTGCGGCCAGGCGGAGGAGGGCCCGGTGCTCGGTGGCCCGCTCGTCGGCCAGGCCCATGAGGGTCGCGGCGGTCAGGTGGGGCACGTGCGACACCACCGCGACCAGGGCGTCGTGGTGCTCGGGGCTCAGGGCCACCACGTCGGCGCCCAGCTCGGTGACCGTGTTGCGCACCAGGGCGAAGGCGTCGTCGTCGGTGGTGCCGGTCGGGGTGAGCACCCAGACCGCGCCGTCGAACAGGTCCGCGTCGGCGCCCTCCACCCCGTCCTGCTCGGAGCCGGCCATCGGGTGGCCGCCGACGAAGCGGGGGGCGCCCACGGCGTCGACGATGGTGGCCTTGGCCGATCCGACGTCGGTCACCACCCCGCCCCGGCCCAGCGCGGCCCGGGCCACCTCGGCCACCGCCCGGACCGGGGTGGCCACGAAGGTCAGCTCGGCCTCGGGGTCCACGCCGACTCGGTCCAGGGCGCCCAGCTCGAGCGCCCGGGCCGCCCGGGACCCGTCGCGGTCCTCCCCGGTCACCTGCCAGCCGGCCCTGCGCAGGGCCAGGCCGATGGAGCCGCCGATGAGTCCGGTGCCGACCAGACCGGCCCGTCGCACCACCGCCACCGCTCAGCCCGGGAGGTCGTCGCGGAGCCCGACGGCCCCTTCGAGGTAGACGTGGCGCAGCTCGCTGCGGCTCCGCTCCGTCGTGAGGTGGATCAGGACCCGCACGCAGCGCTCGGTCCCCCCCACGATGTCGAGCTCGCGGGCGCACAGCAGCGGCACGTCGCCCAGCCCGAACTTGCGGGCCGCCGCGGCCGGGAAGGTCGAGTGGATGTCGTCGGTGGCGGTGAACACGATGCTGACCAGGTCGTCGTGGTCCACGCCGTTGCGCTCGAACATCTCACCGAGCAGCGCCAGCACCCTGTCGTGGACGTGCTCCTCGGTGTCCACGTCGACCGTGGTGGCTCCTCGCAACGCACGCAGGGCAGGCACGGGCACGAGGTTACCGGCACGCCGGCCCGGGTCCGGGACCGAGACCGGGTGTCCGACCCCCTCGGTACCCTCGCCCCACCATGTCCGCCGTGCCTGCCCCCCGGCTCGACCCGACCGCCCCGGCCGAGCGCCTGTGGCTCGACGACACCTCGTGGGTCGACGTCGTGCGCGGGTGGCTCCACGACGACGGGGAGGTCCTGGCCACGGTGATCGGTGACGCGGCCTGGCGCCAGGGCCGGGTCTGGCGCTACGAGCGCTGGGTGGACGAGCCCCGCCTGGGCACGTCCTGGGCCCCGGGAGCACCCCCGCCGCACCCGCTGCTGGTCGACGCCCACCGCGACGTGCGGCGGCGCTACAAGCCCTTCGGCGGCTTCGCCCTGGCCCTCTACCGGGACGGGCGGGACGGGGTGGCCTTCCACCGGGACCGCGAGCTGCGCTGGCTCGACGACACGGTCATCGGCGTGCTCACCCTCGGCGCGACCCGTCCCTGGCGGTTGCGGCCCCGAGCCAACCGCCACGCCCTCGACGAGCTGCACGGCGCCACCCACGACCTGCGCCCCGCAGCCGGCGACCTGCTCGTCATGGGAGGCCGCTGCCAGGCCGACTGGGAGCACGCGGTGCCCAAGGTCCCCGGTCCCGTCGGCCCCCGCGTCTCGCTCCAGTGGCGCTGGAGCGCCCGCTCCGGCCGGCCCGAGCAGGGCGCCTCGTACCGGGCGCCGCGCAACTACTCGCGCTCGGGCTGAGCGGACCGGTCCCCGGCGGCAGGTCCCGCCGGCCGTGCGCCGGGCCGGGGCGCGCCGGCGTGGGGGGTGGCCACGGCCCGCTCCAGGGCCCGGACCTCGTCGGGGGTCAGCGGGCGCCACTCCCCCGGGGCCAGGTGGCGCTCGACCAGCGGGCCGATCCGGGTGCGGACCAGGCGGCGCACCGGATGGCCGACCGCAGCGCACATCCGGCGGACCTGGCGGTTGCGGCCCTCGTGGATCACCAGTCGCAGCATGCCCGGGGCGACCTCGGTCGCCTGGGCCGGCGCGGTCAGCCCGTCCTCCAGCTCGACGCCCTCGCGCAGCCGGCGCAGCGCACCCCGGCTCGGCCGTCCCTCCACCTCGGCCAGGTACTCCTTCTCGACGCCGTAGGCCGGGTGGGTGAGCCGGTGGGCCAGCTCGCCGTCGTTGGTCAGCAGCAGCATGCCCTCGGTGTCGGCATCGAGCCGACCGACGGGGAACACCCGGGGCCGCCGGGGCACCAGGTCGAGCACCGTCGGGCGGCCCTGGGGGTCGGCCGCGGTCGTGATGGTCCCGGCCGGCTTGTTCAACAGGTAGTGGACCAGGCCCGCCCGCACCCCGACGGGCGCACCGTCGATCTCGATCAGGTCGTGCTCGGCATCGACCCGGTCACCGAGCCGGGCCACCTGGCCGTTGACGGTGACCTTGCCCCGGGCGATGAGCTCCTCGCTCGCCCGCCGGCTGGCCACGCCGGCCTGGGCCAGGACCTTCTGGAGCCGCTCCCGGGACGAGGGCTCCCCGGTCACTCGTCGTCGAGGTCGACCAGGGCGTCCTGCTCGTCCCGCCGGGCGTTGGTGCGCTCGAGCTCCTCGAGCCGCTCGACCACGGTGGGCTCGCGGTCGGGCCGCAGGCCCGCCTCGAGCTGCTCGACCACGTCGGCGCCGGGCACGAAGTCGCCCAGGGAGGGCAGCTCGGACAGGTCGTTGAGGCCCAGCCGCTCCAGGAACAGCGGGGTCGTGCCGTAGAGCGTGGCCAGGCCCGGGCCCGGGTCCTTGCCCAGCTCGGCGATGAGGCCCCGCTGCTGGAGCGTCCGCATGACCCCGTCGACGCTGACGCCGCGGATCGCGGCCACCTGGGCCCGCGACACCGGCTGCTTGTAGGCCACGATCGCCAGCGTCTCGAGCGCGGCGGCCGACAGCCGGGCCGACTGGCCCTCGAGGACGAACCGCTCCACGTAGGGGGCGACCTCGGGGTGGCTGGCGAAGCGCCACCCGCCGGCGACCTTGACCACCGTGAAGCCCCGGCCGGCGCCGTCGAGCTCTGCGGCCAGGTCCCGGCACAGCTCGTCGGCCCGGGCCGCGGGCACCTCGAGGAGCTGGGCCAGGAGCTGGGGCGGCACGGGCGCCTCGGCGACCACGAGGATCCCCTCGAGGGCGCGCCGTACCTCGTCGGTCACCGGCTCCACCGGGATCACCCGTCGTACGCGTCGACGAGGTCGAGGGCGTCGGCGTGGTCGCGGCCCAGCCAGACGATGTCGATCTCGCCGAAGGTCCGGGGCTGGTCGAGGTCCACGAGGCCCTGCTTGAAGAGCTCCAGGACGGCGAGGAACCGCACCACCACCTCCAACCGCTCGACCAGGCCCCCCGTCAGCCGCCGGAAGCTGATGCGGCGGACCCGGGGCAGCTCATCGAGCAGCTCGACCACCGCGTCGGACACCGAGGCCCGGATGGGGGCCACGTGGTCGAGGTCGATCCGCGGCACGGGCCGGGGCGCCGAGGCCCGCAGGAAGGCGGCCCGCAGCTCGTCGGGCCCGACCCCTTCGAGGCAGTCCGGCGTGAGGGCCAGGAAGTGCTCCTCGGGGCCGACCACCCGGGGGAACGCCCGACCGGCCTCGGCGGCCATGGCGTTGAGGACCCGGGTGACGTCCTTGAAGGTCTTGCAGTCCACGAGCCGGGCCAGGAGCAGGTCGCGCTCCTCCCACAGGGCCAGCTCGTCGTCCAGGTCGAGCTCGTCGTCACCCGGCAGCAGGCGCCGGGCCTTCAGCTCGACCAGCGTGGCCGCGATGAGCAGGAACTCGGTGGCCACGTCGAGGTCGAACCCGTCCATGCGGTCGAGCTCCGCGAGGTAGGCGTCGACGATGCGGGCCAGCGAGACCTCGTACAGGTCGACCTGCTCCCGCAGGATCAGGTGCAGGAGGAGGTCGAAGGGACCCTCGTACACGGAGGTCTGCACCTCGTAGGGCATCGCCGCGATGATACTCACACCGGTGTAGTTCGCGACATCACCGGCGTGGCCCGCGCCGCCGCCCGCCGGGGTACCCGCTTGGGACCGCCGGCGACGGACCCGTACCATCGCCGCCCATGCCCAGGGTCTTCTCCGGAATCCAACCGACCGGCGAGCTCCACCTGGGCAACTACCTGGGGGCCACCCGGCGGTGGGTCGCCCAGCAGCACGAGGCCGACAGCCTCTTCTGCGTGGTCGACCAGCACGCCCTCACCCTCCCCCAGGACCCGGCCGAGCTGCGGGCCAAGACCCTGGAGCTGTCCCAGCTCCTCATGGCGGTGGGCCTCGACCCCCAGGTCTGCACGCTGTTCGTGCAGTCCCACGTCCCCCAGCACGCCCAGCTGGCCTGGCTCATGGAGTGCACGGCGTCCTACGGCGAGCTCAGCCGCATGACCCAGTTCAAGGACAAGAGCGGCCGGGCCGAGTTCATCTCGGCCGCCCTTTTCACCTACCCGGCCCTGCAGGCGGCCGACATCCTGCTCTACGACACCGACCGAGTGCCCGTCGGCGACGACCAGCGCCAGCACCTCGAGCTGGCCCGTGACGTGGCGATCCGGTTCAACCACCGCTACGGCGAGGTCTTCGTGGTCCCCGAGCACGCCATCCCCCCGGTCGGGGCCCGGATCATGGACCTCCAGGACCCGACCAGGAAGATGTCCAAGTCGGTCGACTCGCCCCAGGGCACCGTGGGCGTGCTCGACCCGCCCGAGGTCATCGTCCGCTAGATCAAGCGGGCCGTGACCGACACCGACGGCGAGGTCCGCTACGCGCCCGCCGACAAGCCCGGCGTGTCGAACCTGCTGTCGATCCTGGGCGCGGTCACCGACCGCGACCCCGTGGCGCTCGCCGGGGGCTACGAGCAGTACGGCCCGCTCAAGTCCGACACCGCCGACGCGGTGGTCGCCGCCCTCGAGCCGGTCCAGGCCCGCTTCGCCGAGCTGGCCGCCGACCCGGCCGAGACGGCCCGCCTCCTGGCCCTCGGCGCGTCGAAGGCCCGGGGGATCGCCGCCGTGACCCTGGCCCGGGCCGAGGCCGCGGTCGGGCTGCTGCCCGCCGGCTGACCGGGCACCGGCCGGCCGCGTCGCTCAGTCGTCGTCGGCGGCGTGGAGCGCCTCGGCCACGCGGGCCGGCACCGTCCACGAGCCACGGTCGTGGTGCTCGCGGGCCCAGCGGACGGTCAGGTCGTCGCTGCCGGCCATGGCCAGCAGGTCGGCACCGATCCGGGGGTGCTGCAGGTACAGGCCGACCCGGCGGGTGAACCCCCGCCCCCGCCGCCAGCGGTCGGCCATGTCGCGCCCCGCCACCGCGGCGGAGGCCGTGGCCACCACCCGGCCCCAGGTCCCCAGGGCCGACTCGACCTTGCCCACGTCGTGGAGCAGCGCCGCGGCCCGCACGGGCCGGGTCGCCTCGGGACCCAGCGCAGCGACGACCCTCCGGGCCACACCGACGGCGTGGCGCCGGTCGGCGCCCGACATGCGCGCCCACAGGACCT
>JBFWTJ010000057.1:0-16041 GCA_050247895.1 Acidimicrobiia bacterium | reverse complement strand
GTGCAGATGTCGATGACCGGGCCGTAGTCGGGCCGCTTCTCGCCCGACATGATCTTGCCGTCGGCGAACTGGCGGCGGACCTCCTGGACCACCACGCCGGCCGACCGGCCCACGGCACGGATCGACAGGGCCGAGAACAGGAACGGCACCGCGCCGCCGATCAGCAGGCCGATGAAGACCTTCGGGTCGGCCACGTTGATGGGCAGGGCGTCGAAGATGCCCCGCGGGGTCTCGTTCAGCGTCTCGACCAGGTTCGCCGGGAGGATCTCCTGGCCCGCGGTCTCGATGAAGCTGGCGAACAGGGCCACCGAGGCGATGACGGCCGAGCCGATGGCGAAGCCCTTGGTGACGGCCTTGGTGGTGTTGCCCACCGCGTCGAGGCTCACCATGATCCGCTCGGGCTCGCCCTGGAACTCGCCCGACATCTCGGCGATGCCCGCCGCGTTGTCCGACACCGGGCCGAAGGTGTCCTCGGACACGATCACGCCGGTCGTGGCCAGCATGCCCATGCCGGTCAGGGCCACCAGGTAGAGCGAGAACTGGAGGTTGCCGCCGCCCAGGCCGAGCGAGATGCCCAGCGAGATGGCGATGGCGATGATGGCGTAGACCGACGACTCCAGGCCGGCCGAGGTGCCCGAGAGCACGACGGTGGCCGGGCCGGTGCGGGCCGACTCGGCGATCTCCTTGACCGGCGAGTAGTGGGTGGCGGTGAAGTACTCGGTCAGCCGGCTGACCGCCTGGGCCAGCACCAGGCCGATGACCACCGCGCCGACGCAGCGCAGGCCGACGTTGGACAGGGTCGCCTCGCCGGAGCCCTGCACGCCGTCGCCCACGTAGAGCAGGCCGACCAGGCCCACGCCCACCACCGTGATGAGCCCGGCGGTGAGGAAGCCCCGGTTGATGGGCTTGAGGGCGTCGGTCTCGCCCGGCTTGGCCTTCACGGCGTACACGCCGGCGATCGACGCGATCACGCCGATGGCCCGGGCGGCCAGCGGGAAGACCAGGCCCAGGGCCGGGTTGGCGCCCACGGCCGAGAAGCCGGCCACGCCCAGGATGATCGAGGCGACCAGGGTGACCTCGTAGGACTCGAACAGGTCGGCGGCCATGCCGGCGCAGTCGCCCACGTTGTCGCCCACGTTGTCGGCGATGGTGGCCGGGTTGCGGGGGTCGTCCTCGGGGATCCCGGCCTCGACCTTGCCGACCAGGTCGGCGCCCACGTCGGCGGCCTTGGTGAAGATGCCGCCGCCGACCCGCAGGAACAGGGCCAGCAGCGAGCCGCCGAAGCCGAAGCCGACCAGGATGGCCGAGCTGGTGTTCTGGAACAGGACGATGATGATCGTGGCGCCCAGCAGGCCCAGGCCCACGGTGAACATGCCGGCGATGCCGCCGGTGCGGAACGCCACCTTCAGGGCGTCGGGCAGCGAGTTCCGCTTGGCCGCCGCCGCGGTGCGGACGTTGCCCCGGGTGGCCAGGGTCATGCCGATGTAGCCGGTCAGGCCCGACATGAAGCACCCGACGACGAAGGCCAACGTGCGGAACAGCCCGGACTCGGCGAAGGAGAGGGCCGTGTCGCCGTCCGGCTTGAGCACCTCGGTCGAGGTGATGAACACGATGACCGCCAGCGGGATGAGGATCAGCCCGACGGTGCGGAACTGGCGCTTGAGGTACGCCCAGGCGCCTTCCTGGATCGCCACCGCGATCTCGATCATCTTGGGGGTGCCTTGATCGGCCGCCAGGACGCCTCGCATGAGGCTGAAGCCGACGGCGATCGCGAGGAGGGCGGCCAGGGCCGAGAAGCCCAGGATCGCCCACTCACCCCCCTTGAGTACGAACTCCTGGTAGCCGCCCTCGGCGGCCAGGACCGTGGTCATGCTTGGTTCCTCTGGGGCTTGGGGGCGACGGTGCGCCCGGGGCTGCTGTGCGTCGACCCGTCGGCGTCCCCACGCCCGGGTCGGGTGACGTAGATCTGGCGGGCGACACGCTCGCCCAGGGTGCGGTCCTGGCCCCCGACCGACACGACGATGGGGCCGTCGAAGGGGTGCTTCTCCAGGACCTGGACCTCGGCCCCGGGCACCAGCCCGAGGGTCTCGAGGAAGGCCACCAGCTCGGGATCGGTCGACCCCGACAGCGCGACCTCGGCCGTGTCGCCCGGTTCCAGGGCGTAGAGCTCGGGGGTCGCGGGCAGGTCGCCGTCGGTCGGGGTCGGGATGGGGAAGCCGTGGGGGCAGGTGGCCGGCCGGTGCAGGGCGATGTAGAGGCGGTCGAGCACCTCGTCGGGCAGCTCGTGCTCGAAGGACGTGGCGTGGGCGTCGGCCTCGTTCCAGGCGTAGCCGAGCATGTCGGCCAGGAAGCGCTCGACGATGCGGTGGCGGCGGATGGCCGACACCGCCGAGCGGCGCCCGTCGTCGGTGAAGTTGACGCCCTGGTAGGGCCGGTGGTCGACCAGGCCCCGGTCGGCGAGCCGCTTGACCGTGGTGGTCACGGTGCCGGGGGACAGGCCGAGCACCTCGGCCAGCGCACCGGTGTGCGCCTCCGAGCCGTCCCTGGTCAACCGGTAGATCGCTTTGAGCATCTCGCGCTCAGGCTTTGTCGAGACGTCGTCCACTGGTGCTTTTGACCCTTCGAAACCAGGCTTTGAGCCTGGTGCGATCTGGTGCGTGGAGTCCAGCAGAGACGACCAGGGACCCGCAAAACGGGAACGTGGCCGGGCCGAGGCCGCGGGCGCGGCCCCGGCCCGGGGTGGGCTACGAGCGCAGTGCGGCGCCGAGCCGGGCCAGGGCGACGGGCAGCGCCGCGTCACGGGCCCGGCGGTCGGCGGCGCGGCCCGAGGAGCCCACGCTGTCGAAGCCGTGGCCGGCGTCGTCGTACACGGTCAACGAGTACGTGTCGGCCCGGCACAGGTCCCGGGCGACCCGGGCCGACTGCACCTGGCGGGTGCCCTTGCCGTGGGACCGGCTGCAGTGCTCGATCAGGTCGTCGCGCCCGCCGTGGAGGATCGTGAGGCCGGACGGGGCGAAGAACTGGTCCTGGATGGCCGTGGAGGTCGACGTGCCCAGGGGCACGACGCTGTCGAACCCGCAGCCCGGGTAGTAGGCGACGCCGGTCCGGAAGCCGGGCCGGCGCGGGTCGAGGTCCCGGATGGGGAAGTCGACGCGGTCGCCCCGCTCGTCCCGGTACTTCGCCACGGCCCGGTCGAGCTGCCAGTGCAGGCCCAGCATGGTCAGCGTGCCGCCCTGGGAGAACCCCAGCAGGCCGAGCCGGGCGCAGTCGACCTCGGCCCGGCGGCAGGCCCACTTGGACGTGGCCTCCAGGTCGTAGATCCGGCTCAGGTTGATCTCGGGCCCGGTGTCGAAGGTCCGGGGGACGCGGCTCGCGTCGTCGTCCATGTCGCAGAAGCCCCGCGGTTCGTAGCTCGAGGGCATGACCACGACGTAGCCCTGTCCGGCCAGCCGCTCGCCCCACCGGGTGAACTGGGCCTCGAGCTCGGGGCTGCAGGTCTCGCGCTTGCTCCGGGGCATCTTGGTCAGCCCGCCCGACCCGTGCAGCACGAAGACCGTGGGCGTCGCCCTGGTCGTGCCGACAGGGCGGAAGAGCCGGCCGGGCAGGGCCAGTCCCTGGGCGTGGAGCTCGGCCGGGATCGTGACGGTGAGCATCTCCACCGCAGCCGTGACGGGGGGTTCGTCGCCGCCCGGCGCCACCGTGGCGCCGGCGACCGTGCCCCAGAGGGTGAAGGCCGTCAGCACCACGACCGATGCGAGGGCTCGCCTGGTGGGCATGTCGTCTCCCCTCTGCCGTGCCGACGGGGACCTCCACCGTGGCACGGTGCTACGGAACGTAGGTGACACCGCACGATACGTGTTTCGGCCCGTTTCGGGAAGGGCCGGCGAAGAACCCCGCCGTGCGAGGGGAGTCGTAGGGTGGCCGGGTGCTGATCGGATCCCACGTCCCGCCCGAGCAGCCGCTGGCCGCCGCCGCGGCCGAGGGCGCCGACTGCGTGCAGATCTTCCTGGGCGATCCCCAGTCGTGGCACGCCCCCGATCCCCGGGCCGACGCCGACGAGCTGCGGGCCTCGCCCGTGCCGGTCTACGTGCACGCGCCCTACATCGTGAACCTGGCCTCGGCCAACAACCGGATCCGGATCCCCAGCCGCAAGGTCCTCCAGCAGACCTGCGACGCGGCCAGCGCCGTCGGGGCCCGGGCCGTCATCGTCCACGGCGGGCACGTGACCAGCGACGACGACGTGGCCGAGGGCTTCGCCCGGTGGCGCAAGGGCCTCGAGTCCCTCGAGACCGACGTGCCCGTCTACCTGGAGAACACGGCCGGGGGCGACCACGCCATGGCCCGGCACTTCGACACCATCGGGCGCCTGTGGGACGTCATCGGCGACCTGCCGGTGGGCTTCTGCCTCGACACCTGCCACGCCCACGCCGCGGGCGAGGGCCTCGTCGACGCGGTCGACCGGATCCGGAGCCTCACCGGGCGCATCGACCTGGTCCACTGCAACGACTCGAAGGACCCGGCCGGCTCGGGCCGCGACCGCCACGAGAACCTCGGCCACGGCCGGATCGACGTCGACCTGCTCGTCGCCGTGGTCGCCGCGGCCGGTGCGCCGGTCATCTGCGAGACGGCCGACGCCGGCCGCAAGGACGACATCGCCCTGCTCCGCGGCCGCGTCGGCTGAGCGCGGCCCGCCGCCGCGGGACGGGCGTCAGCCGGCGAGGGGTTCGATGTCGGCCCGCAGCAGGGTGCGGTAGAGGTCGGCGTAGAGGCCGCCCGCGGCCCGCAGCGACCGGTGGGTGCCCCGCTCGACGATCCGGCCCCGGTCCAGCACCAGGATCTGGTCGGCCGCGGTGATCGTGGACAGCCGGTGGGCGATCACCACGCTGGTCCGGCCCGACAGGGCCTCGGCCAGAGCGGCCTGCACCGCGGCCTCGTTCTCGGAGTCGAGGTGGCTGGTGGCCTCGTCGAGGATGACGACGGCCGGGTCCTTCAGCAGCATGCGGGCGATGGCCAGCCGCTGCTTCTCGCCTCCCGAGAGCCGGTAGCCCCGCTCGCCCACGAGGGTGTCGTAGCCGTCGGGCAGGGCGGCGACCACGTCGTGGACCTGGGCCGCCCGGCACGCCGCCTCCAGGTCCTCCAGGGTGGCGCCGGGCCGGGCGTAGCGGAGGTTGGCGGCCACCGTGTCGTGGAAGAGGTGGGGGTCCTGGGCGACGACGCCGATCGCGGCGCGCAGCGTCTCCTGGGTCAGGTCCCGCACGTCGGTGCCGTCGATGCGCACCGAGCCGCCGGTCACGTCGTAGAGGCGGGGGATGAGCTGGGACAGCGTGGTCTTGCCCGCCCCCGACGGGCCGACCAGCGCCACGAGCTGGCCCGGCTCGATCTTGGCCGACACGCCCTGGAGGACCGGCGGGCGGGTCCCCCGGTCCTCGGTCGGGACCACCAGGCCGTCGCCCTCCAGGCTGGGGATCACCGCCTTGTCCGGGTAAGCGAAGCGGACGTCGCGCAGCTCGATCCGGCCGGTCGGCGCCACCAGGTCGACCGCGCCGGGCCGGTCGGCGATCGGGTTGGGGGCGTCGAGGACCTCGAAGACCCGCTCGAAGGACACCAGCGCGGTCATGACGTCGACCCGGGCGTTGGTCAGCGACGTGAGCGGCCCGTAGATGCGGGCCACGAAGGTGGCCAGCGCGACCAGGGTGCCCACGCTGAGGGACCCGTCGATGACCAGCAGGCCGCCGATCCAGTAGACGGCCGCCGCGGCCAGGGCCCCGACCAGGGTGAGGGCGACGAAGAACGTGCGGCTCACCACCGCGGTGCGGATGCCGTTGCGGCGCACGCCGTCGGCGTGGCGGGAGAACGCCGCGGTCTCGCCGTCGGCCCGCCCGAACAGCTTGACCAGCAGGGCGCCGGCGACGTTGAAGCGCTCGGTCGACATGGAGCTGAGCGCCGCGTTCAGGTCCATCTGCTCGCGGGTGAGGCGCCGCAGCACCCGGCCGACCCGGCGGGCCGGGAGCAGGAACACCGGCAGGAGCAGCAGGGCGAAGAGGGCGAAGCGCCACTCCAGGGCGACGATGGCGGCCAGGTTGGCCGTGAGCACCACCACGTTGGACACCACGGTGCCCAGCGTCCCCGTGATGGCCCGTTGGGCGCCCACGACGTCGCTGTTGATGCGGCTGGTGAGCGAACCCGTCTGGGTCCGGGTGAAGAAGCTCATCGGCATGCGCTGGACGTGGTCGAACACCGCCACCCGCAGGTCGAAGATCACGCCCTCGCCGATGCGCGACGACAGCCAGCGCTCGGCCAGCGAGAGCCCGGCGTCGACCACCGCGGCGGCGACGATGAACCCGGCCAGCACGTTCAGCGCGCCCCGGTCGGCATCGGGGACGGCGCCGTCGATGATCTGGCGGAACAGCAGCGGGGGGACCAGGCCGAGCAGGGCCGAGGCCACGATGATCGACAGCAGGCCGGCCAGCAGCCGCCGGTAGGGCCGGGCGAAGCGGGCCACGCGCCGCACGACGGCGAGGTCGAGCCGGGCGTCGGCCACCGCGGCCGGGTCGGCCCCGATGAGGCTCCTGTTGCCCCAGCCACCTCCTCCTCGCATCACGGACCGCAGCGTACGGGTCGGGCCGCCGGCCCGGACGGGCCCGTGCGCGCAGGGGGGTCGGTAGGGTGGCCGGCCGTGACGGGGGACGGATCGGCGGCGGGACCCGACGCCGGCGCGCACCCCGCGCTGCGGACCCGGTTCTGCGAGCTCGTGGGATGCCGCCTCCCGGTGGTCCAGACCGGGATGGGCTGGGTCTCGGGGGCCCGGCTCACCGCCGCCACCTCTGCCGCGGGCGGCCTGGGCATCCTGGCCGGGGTCACCCTGACCCTGGAGGAGATGCGGGCCGCGGTGCGCGACGTGCGGGCCCGCACCGGGGCGCCGTTCGGGGTCAACCTGCGGGCCGACCAGCCCGACCTGCCGGCCCGCCTGGCCGTCGCCGTGGAGGAGGGCGTCGCCCTGGTCTCCTTCGCCGGGGCGCCCAACCCGGGGGCCGTGGCCCGCTGCCACGACGCGGGCATCCCCGTGGTCCCCACCGTCGGCGCCCGCCGCCACGCCGAGAAGGTCCTCGACATGGGGGTCGACGCGGTGATCGCGCAGGGGGCCGAGGGCGGCGGCCACACCGGGACCGTGCCCACGACCCTGCTCGTGCCCCAGGTCGTCGACGCGGTCGGGTCGTCCATCCCCGTGTTGGCCGCGGGCGGGCTCCACGACGGGCGCGACCTGGTCGCCGCCCTGGCCTGGGGCGCCGACGGGATCGCCATGGGCACCCGCTTCCTGCTCACCGCGGAGAGCCGGGTGCCCGACGCGGTGAAGGCCCGCTACCTGGCCGCCGGTGTCGGCGACACCGTGGTGACCGCGGCGCTGGACGGCGCCCCGCAGCGGGTCGTGCGCACCGAGGTGGTCGACCGGATCGAGCGGAGCCCGCGGCTGCTGCGGTTCCCCCGGGCCGCGCTCGCCGCGCTGCGGTTCGCCCGGCAGACCGGCACGCCGCGGCGCGACCTGGTGCGCGAGGGCCGGGCCATGCACCGCAACCAGGGCCTGACCTGGAGCCAGGTGGCCCTGGCCGCCGACGCCCCCATGCTGATCAAGGCGTCGCTGGTGGACGGGCGGACCGACGTGGGGATCCTGCCCACCGGGCAGGTCGTGGGCGTCCTCGACGACCTGCCCGCGGTGGCCGACGTCCTGGCCGGGATCGAGGCGCAGGCCCTCGCCGTGCTGGCCCGCCTGGCTGCCGGCGGACCGGGCCCGAGCCTCGGCTGACGACGCGTCCGCGGGGGAGGCCGCGGGCGCGCCGTCGCACCCGCGGCCCCTCCCGGGGGGGGGATCAGGCGGTCTCGACGGTGGCGACGAAGGAGAACCCGCCCTCGTCGTTGAAGCGGGCCACCACGCCCGGCGACGACATGCCCCGGTGGTCCTCCTCGGTGAGCACGTAGCGGCCGAGCAGGCCCTCGTGGTCGGTGCCGATCAGCGCCTCGGCCAGGCCGTCGCCGTCGGGTGCCTCGGCCAGCGCCGCGACCAGGATGGTGGCCACGTCGGTGGCGCCGGCCGCGTTGTTGTCCGGCGGATCGCCGAATTCGGCCTCGTACGCGTCCCGGAAGGCGAGGATCTCGTCCCGGTTGGGCACGTCGTCGGGGATCTCGTCGGTCGGCACCACGACCCAGGAGCCGAGCGTGAACACGCCCGACTCGGGCAGGTCGTCCTTGATGACGGCACCGACCGACGCCGAGGCGGACCCCGACCCGGCGAAGATCGGGATGTCGAGGCCCAGCGCGACCACGCCCTGGACCACCGGCACGAGGTTGGCGCCCGAGGCGCACGAGTAGATGACGTCGACGCCGGCCGCCTCGAGGTTGGTCAGCTGGGTCTCGACGCTGGTGTCGCCGGCGGCGAACTTCTCCGAGACGATCTCGAGGTCGTAGTCGTCGGCGACCGCGTTCAGGGAGTTGAGGTACGCGTCGCCCGAGTTGTCCGTGGTGGCCAGGCAGCCGACCTTGCGGTAGCCCTCCGACTCGATCCACGCCGCCGGCACGCCACCCAGGCCCCGCAGGGGCTGCTCGAAGGCGGCGAAGAAGTACGGGTCGCCGTACTCGAACGGGGCCCCCGACAGGCAGTAGTGGACGACCTCCTCCTCGACGGCGACCGGTCGCACGGCGTTGCACTCCGCGGCCAGGGAGGGCCCGAGCAGCGCCACGGCCCCGCCGTCGATCAGCTCGCGGGCCAGCTCCACGGCCCGGTCGGGCTGGCTCTCGGTGTCCTCGACCCGCAGCTCCACGGGCCGGCCGTCGATGCCGCCGTCCTCGTTGAGCTGGTCGAAGAACAGCTCCAGGGCGTTGGCCTCGGGCTGGCCCAGGGCCGCGCCGGGACCGGAGAGCTCCATGATGGCGCCGACCACGATGGGCTCGCCGGAGGCCTCGGACCCCGACCCGCCGCCGGGGGCCTCGGTCGTGTCGTCGGTGGCGCCGCCATCGTCGTCGTCACCGCACGCCGCGGCGAGGAGCGCCACGACGAGGATGCCGACCAGTGCCGCGGTGCGCGGGTGCTTGCGGGTCATTCTCCCTCCCGGGTTTCGTCAAGGGCCGCCGGTCGCGGTGACCGGGCCGGCCTCGGTGCTGGCAGGAGCTGGCGCGGGCGCCGGCCGAGCCCCGCGGCGGGGGATGATCCCCTGGGGGCGGACGAGCAGGACGACGAGCAGCACCACCAGGGTCACGGCGTCCTTCCAGGCCGAGCTGAGGTAGCCGGCCGCGTAGTTCTCGCTGAGGCCGAGCAGCACGGCCGCGGCCACCGCGCCGGGATAGCCCCAGCTGCCCAGGACCGCGGCGATGAAGCCCTTGATGCCGAGCAGCAGGCCGCTGTCCCAGCCGATGGCCACGGTGGGCACGAGCAGGATCCCGGCCACGGCCCCGGTGCCGCCGGCCACCGCGAAGGCCACCGTGCGCATGAGCCGGGGGTTGATCCCCACCAGCGAGGCGCCCTCGGCGCTCTCCGAGCACGCCTCCAGCGCCTTGCCGACCAGGGTGCGGTCGAACACGAACCACATGGCGCCGAGCAGCACGAGCGTGCCGGCGACCAGGAGGAGCGCGTGCTGCTGCACCCTGACCCCCCACACGTCGAGCGGCGTGGTGTCGAGGAACGGCGCCTGGCGCAGCGGGTCGTTGCCCCACACGTGGCGCGAGACCTCGTCGAGGACCATGGCGCAGCCGAGCGTGATGATGATGGCCTGGGCCGGGCTGCCGCCGGGCCGGGCCGGGCGCAGGGCGAGCAGGTCGAGCAGCACGGCCAGGCCGACCGACGCGGCGAAGCCGACCAGGCCGGCCACCACCAGGGGGGCGCCGTGCTCGCCGGCCAGGCTCGTGAACGAGAGGGCGCCGACGACCATGAAGGTGCCCTGGGCCAGGTTCAGCACCCCCGAGACCCGGTAGACGACGACCCAGCCGAAGGCGAGCAGGGCCACGATCGACCCGCTGGTCAGGCCCGACCACGAGATCTGGAGGAAGCGGGTCACCGCGCCCCCAGCCCGAGGTAGGAGGAGGCGATGCGCTCGTCGTCGCGCAGCTCGGCCGCCGGGCCCTCCAGGACCACGTGGCCCCGCTCGAGGACCAGCGCCGAGTCCGACACCCGCAGGGCCTCGACGGCGTTCTGCTCGACCAGCAGAACCCCCACCCCGGCGTCGGCCAGGGCCCTCACCTCGGTGAGGATGGCCGAGACGAGAAGCGGGGCCAGGCCCAGGCTGGGCTCGTCGAGCACCAGGTAGCGGGGGTCGCTCATCAGCGCCCGGCCGATGGCCAGCATCTGCTGCTCGCCACCCGAGAGGGATCCGGCGTGCTGGCCCCGGCGCTCGGCCAGCCGGGGGAACAGGGCCTCGACGCGGGCGAGGGCCGCGGCGGCGTTGGGGCGGTTGCGCCGGTAGGCCCCGAGCAGGAGGTTGTCGTGCACGCTGAGCCCGGGGAACAGGGCCCGGTCCTCGGGGACCATGGCCAGGCCGTGGCGGACGCGCTCCTCGGGCCGGGCCTGGGTGACGTCGTGCCCGTCGACCTCGATCCGACCGGCCCGGGGGCGCAGGAGGCCCGAGGTGCAGCGGGCCACGGTCGACTTCCCCGCGCCGTTGGGTCCCACCAGGCTGACCACGTGGCCCGGGGCGACGGCCAGGTCGACGCCGTGGACGACGTCGAGCCCGCCGTGGCCGGCCCGCAGGCCCTGGACGGTCAGCACGGGCCCGCTCCCGTGTAGGCGCTGACGACCTCGGGCGACGCCGAGACCTCGGCCGGCGTCCCGTCGGCGATGACCCGGCCCTGGGACAGCACGACCACCTGGCTGGAGATGGACATGACGAAGCCGAGGTGGTGCTCGATGACCACCACGGTCAGGTCCCGGTCGGCCCGCAGGGCCCGCAGGTTGGCCTCCAGAGCGGCGGTCTCCGCGTCGTTGAGCCCGGCGGCCGGCTCGTCGAGCAGGAGCAGGCGGGGCCGGCCGGCGACGGCCCGGGCCAGGGCGACGAGGCGCTGCTGGCCCGCGGTCAGCTCCGAGGCGGGCCGGTCGGCGAGGTGGGCGCAGCCCACGGCGTCGAGCGCGTCCCGGGCGTCGGACTGCATGGCCCGCTCGTCGCGCCGGACCGGGGCCAGGCGCAGCGCGGCGGAGAGGAACCCGCTGCGCCCGGTGCTGTGCGCACCGACCAGCACGTTGCCCAGGACCGTCTCGCCGGGCAGCAGGCGGGCGTGCTGGAACGTGCGGACCACGCCGGCCCGCACGATCGACTCGGGGGACCGGCCGACGAGGTCGGTGCCGTCCCAGGTGGCCCGGCCCGAGTCGGCCCGCAGCGCCCCCGACAGGCACCCGACCAGGGTCGACTTGCCTGCGCCGTTGGGACCGATCAGCCCGAGGACCGCGCCGCGCGGGACGGTCATCGAGACCGAGTCGACGGCCCGGAGCCCACCGAAGGACTTGGTCACGCGGTCGAGCACGAGGGTCACGGCGCCACCACCGGACCCTGGCGGCGGCGCAGGGCCGCGCCCACCGTGCGGTCCCAGGCCTGGGCCAGCCCGCCGGGGAAGAACACCATGACCAGCACCATCAGGGTGCCGCTGACCATGGTGGGGGTGAGCCACTCGGAGTCGGGGGACAGGACCGGCACGGTGCGTAGGGCCACCAGGGCCACGACCGGTCCGAACAGGCTGCCGGTCCCGCCGACCACGACCGCGGCGAGCAGGACCACCGACTGGCCGAAGGTGAACTGCTGGGGCGAGATGAAGCGGATCTCGTAGGCGTAGAGGGCGCCGGCGAGGCCCGAGAGCCCGGCGGCGACGAGCCAGACGGCGATCTTGTAGCGGGCCGCGGGGATCCCCGCGGCCCGGGCCACGTCCTCGTCGTGGTGGATGGCCCGCAGGGCGCGGCCCACCCGCGACCGGCCCAGGTTGACGTGGAGGACCAGGGCCAGGACCAGCACGGTCCACGACAGGGTGAACGAGCGCGTCGGCGTGTCGATCTCGAACCCGGCCACCGACAGGCGGGGGATGCCCGACAGGCCGTTGTTGCCGCCGGTCCAGCTGGCCAGGTTGACCATGAGCTTGTCGATGAGCAGGCCCGTGGCCATGGTGGCCAGCGCCAGGTAATTGCCCTTTAGGCGCAGCACCGGGCTGGCCAGCAGGCCGACGCCCACCGCGAGCGCCACGGCCGCGGCGGCCCCGACGGGCGGGGCCAGGTCCCAGCGGGTGGTGGCGATGCCGGCGCCGTAGGCCCCCGTGCCGACGAGCGCGGCCTGGCCCAGCGAGATCTGGCCCGCGTGGCCCGACAGCATGGACAGGCCGACCACGGCGATGCCGAAGATCCCCGAGAGCCGCAGGGAGTCGAACCACGCCGTGCCGCCCACGACGAGGGGGGCGAGCACGACGAAGGCGACGAGCCCGCCGAGGGACCAGCGGTGCGAGGGCGTCCATCCGGCGCGGGCCGGGCCGTCCGGACCGGGCGGGTCGTCCTCGGCCGGCGCCGGGGCGCGAGGCGCGTCGGCACCTGCGGCCGCGGCGAGCACCGGGGCGTCTGCGGGCCTCACCACGCCGGCCGGCCCCCCGGGTGCGTGCACGGGGGGCCCGTCGTGCGTGGCCCTTCGGCGCCGGGCCGGGGGCCGAAGGGCCCGCCGGTGGGTCGGGGGCCGTTCACCGAGGGGCCGCTTCGGCCAGCGCAGCGGCGTCGTCGGGCAGCGGGTGGCCCGCCACGACCTGGGCGAAGGCCCGCCGGGCCCGCAGGGAGCCGGCGTCGGAGCGGACGCTGACCTCGACCTCGTCGGGTCCCATGGCCTGCTGGGCGGCCCACTGGAGCCGCAGGACGTCGGCGTCCTCGGCGGCCACCAGGCCCTCGGACCGGCCGATGACCTCGGCCACGTCGTCGTCGCCGAGGGCGAAGTTCCACGAGCTGCGCCAGAGGTAGGTCAGGCTCTCGGCGGTGGCGGGGACCAGGGCGATCTCGTGCACGATCCGCCGGGCCTGGTCGGGCCCCCGCCCGGCGGGCCTGATCTGGCTGTCGATCACCACCAGGGACGGGACGTGGAACTCGGACTCGATGACCCGGTCGACCGGGCCGGTGAGGCCGGCCGACCGCTGGTACATGGGCGGGCAGTCGACGTCCGACCAGATCCGCCGGGTCCGCAGCACGCCGTCCTCGGACCAGGCCTCGTAGGGCCGCTCGGCGAAGGCCGCGCTGCCGATCGTGCTGGCGTGCACGTAGGGGATGTGGGACAGGTCGTGCAGGTTCTCGACCAGCAGGACCGCGGGAGCCTCCATCGGGCAGCTGCCCCAGGCCGACCGCCAGGTGTCGCCGACCAGGGCGTCGGGGGCCCGGAGCTCGTCGGGCGTTCCGGTGGCGAGCCAGCTCCAGACCCAGCCGCCGTGCTCGACGGTCGGGAAGCTGCGCACCGCGGCCCGGGCCGGGACGGCCTCCTGGGAGGGGACGTGGACGCAGCGCCCGTCGGGGGCGAAGCGGAAGCCGTGGTAGCCGCACACGACGTCGTCGTCGCACAGGCGGCTGGCCGACAGCGGGAACTGGCGGTGGCAGCACCGGTCGACCAGCACCACCGGCACGCCCGCGCGGGTCCGGTACATGGCGAGCTGCTGGCCCCAGGCCCGGCGGCCGGTCAGCTCCCGACCGAGCTCCTCGCTGGCCGCCACCACGACCCAGCGGCGGGGCGGGGACGTGGTGGCCTGCGCGAGCTGCCACAGGGCTTCGCCGGGTTCACCCGGTGCGGGCATGGTTCGGACCCCCCTTGTCCTGCCGGGCGTGCCGGCAGCCCCACTCTGCTGCACAAAGCGAGACAACATCCCGCATATCTAGACGGAACGTCGCCCTCGGTCAATGGTTCGCTTCCCCCGTTCACAGGGTCGTCACAAAGCGAGCCACCGTCCCGTCATGCGGGCTGCTCGGTCCCGGTCACGACACGGCCGTACCGGCCCTCCACCGGGTACCCCGGATCGGTGAAGCCGGGCGACGAGGGGTGACCCGGCCGCACGAGCTCGTCGACCAGGGCCTCGTCCTGGGCGGTCCACTCGTGGTCCAGGGCGCCCGGGTACGTCGCCCACTGCTCGAAGGTCCGGGGGCCGGCGATGACGGAGGTGACTGCCGTGTTGTTCAGGACCCAGGCCACCGCGAAGTGGACCAGGCTGACGCCCCGCTCGTCGCAGTGGGCCTTGAGCCGCGTCGCGATCTCGATCGACTCGGGCCGCCACTCCGTCTCCATCATGCGCTTGTCGCCCCGCTCGGCCCGCGACCCGGCCGGGGCCTGGTCGCCCACCCGGTACTTGCCCGAGAGCACGCCCCGGGCGAGCGGGCTGTAGGTCGCCACCCCGAGCCCGCAGGCCCGGGCCGCGGGCAGGACCTCCACCTCGGGCATCCGGTTCATGAGGTTGTAGTAGGGCTGGAGCACGACCGGGGGTGGGGCACCGACCTCCCGGCAGGCGGCGACGATCACCGGGATGTGCCAGCCCCGGACGTTGGACAGGCCCCAGTACCGGAGCTTGCCGGCCCGGATCAGGTCGCCGAAGCTGGCCGCCACCTCCTCCCAGGGCACGCCCGGGTCGACGCGGTGGATGTAGTGGACGTCGATGTGGTCGGTGCCCAGCCGCCGCAGCGAGGCGTCGACCGCGGCCACCACGTGCCGGCGCGACAGGCCCCGGTCGTTGGGGCCCGGGCCCGTCGGCTGGGCCAGCTTGCTGGCCAGGACCCAGTGGTCCCGGTTGGCCTTGAGGATGCGCCCGGTCACCTCCTCGGACCGGCCCTGCTCGTAGACGTCGGCGGTGTCGATGAAGTTCACGCCCAGGTCGGCGGCGTGGTCGGCGATCCGCTGGGCGTCGGCCTCGGCCGTCGGCCCGCCGAACATCATCGTGCCGAGGCAGAGCTCGGACACCTGCAGGCCGCTGCGGCCGAGCGTCCGGTAGCGCATGGTGGTCCCCTCCGGGTCGTGCGGCGGACGGGTGGGGCCGGTCCGGGCCCCGACCCGATCAGGCGTTGAGGAAGTAGCGGTCCCTCTCCCACTCGGTCACCTGCGAGTTGTAGGACTCCCACTCCCGGTGCTTCATGTCGAGGTAGTCGGCGACGAAGCCGGGCCGGAAGACCTCGGCGGTCAGCGGGTCGGCCTCGAAGGCCTCGATCGCCTCCAGCAGGGTCCGGGGCAGGCGCAGCCGGCCGTTCCACTCCCGGGCCCGGTGGTCCCACTCGTAGGTGGCCTCGGTCACCGGGTCGCCCGGGTCGAGCTGGCGCTCGATGCCTTCGAGGCCCGCGGCCAGGGTGAAGGCCGTGGCCAGGTACATGTTGGCCGAGGCGTCCACGGCCCGGTTCTCCAGGGCGGGGCGGTTCCCCGGGACCCGCATCATGCAGGACCGGTTGTTGGAGCCCCAGGCGGCCCAGATCGGGGCCCAGGAGATGCTGCCGTCGTGCAGGCTGCCCACGAGGCGCTTGTAGGAGTTCACGTTCGGCGTGGTCAGCGCGGCGAGGGCCGGGGCGTGGGCGATCACGCCGGCCAGGAAGGCCCGGGACAGCTTGGTCCACTCCTTGGCGCCGCCCTCGACGTCCTCGCGGAACAGGTTCTCCCCGGTCTCGAGGGACTCGATGCTCATGTTCATGTGGGCGCCCGAGCCCCAGGAGGTGCTCGACGGCTTGGGCATGAAGGTGGCGACGGCGTCGAACTCCTTGGCCGTCTGGCGCAGCATGAGCCGGAACAGGGTGAGGCGGTCGCACATGGCCAGCGCCTCGTCGTAGGCGAAGTCGAACTCGTACTGCCCGTCGCCGCCCTCCTGGTCGAAGCTGAAGAGGCCGAAGCCGGTGTCGGCCATGTAGGAGCTGAGCCGCTCGAGGAAGCCGATGCTGTCCAGGCTGGGCTCGGCGTCGTAGCAGGGGGTCGGGTAGAGGGCCGGGTTCACCGCCAGCGGGACCAGGTCCGGCAGGGCGTCACGGCGGTAGACGAAGAACTCCGGCTCGACGCCCAGGTTGAACCGGTACCCGCGGGCCGCGGCCCGCTCCAG
>JBFWTJ010000056.1:0-16072 GCA_050247895.1 Acidimicrobiia bacterium | reverse complement strand
CCCGCCGGGCATCCTCGGCGTGGCCGTCGACCGCGCCCGCACGGTCCTGGGCGGGCGGACCGCCGGGGCCTGGCTGCGCAACGGCGACCAGCTCGTGCCCGGGGCCAGCGACGGCGAGGTGCTGGCCGGCCGGGCGCTGGCCGTGGGGTGGGGCCTGGCCGGGGAGGTCGCTGCGGCCGGCCGGGGCCGCGTCGACGGGATGACCTCGGCCACCGCGGAGCCCCAGCGCGACACGGCCCTGGCCGTGCCGCTCCACGTGAACGGGGAGGTCTTCGCCGTGGTCGCGGTGTACGGGCGGCAGGCCGGCCGCTCGCGCTTCTCGGCCGACGACCTCGACACGTTGGCCGCACTGGTCCAGCCGGCCGAGTCGGCCATCGAGAACGCCCTGCTGCACGACGAGGCGACCCGGCTCTCGGTCACCGACGCCCTCACCGGCCTGGCCAACCGGCGCGAGCTCGACCGCCGATTCGAGGCCGAGGTCGAGCGCCACGCCCGGTTCGGCGAGGGCTTCGGCCTCCTGCTCGTCGACCTGGACGACTTCAAGGAGATCAACGACCGCTTCGGCCACCAGGCCGGCGACGCCGTGCTGGTCGAGGTGGCCGGCCGGGTGCGCGGCGTCACCCGGGAGGTCGACGTCGTGGCGCGCTACGGGGGCGAGGAGCTCGCCGTGCTGCTGCCCCGGGCCGACGCCGCCGCGGCGGCCCGCACGGCCGAGCGGATCCGCGGTGCGGTGGCCGACAAGCCGGTCCGCTTCGGCCGGGAGGCCCGGGCGGTGACCTGCTCGGTGGGCGTCGCCGCGCTGCCCCAGGACGCCGCCGACCTTGGTGCCCTGGTCGCCGCGGCCGACGCCGCGCTGTACCGGGCCAAGAGGGCCGGGAAGAACCGGGTAGAACGGGTGGCATGACGACCAGGCGGCGGGTCACCAAGGCGGTCATCCCGGCAGCGGGCCTCGGGACGCGGTTCCTGCCCGCGACCAAGGCGCAACCCAAGGAGATGATCCCGGTCATCGACAAGCCGGCCATCCAGTACGTGGTCGAGGAGGCCGTCCGGGCCGGGATCGACGACGTGCTGATCGTCACCGGCCGGGGCAAGCGGGCCCTGGAGGACCACTTCGACCGGGCCATCGAGCTCGAGGTCGACCTGCGGGCCAAGGGCAAGGAGGCCGAGCTGCGCGAGGTCCTGCGCCTCTCCGAGCTGGCCGACATCCACTTCATCCGCCAGGGCGAGGCCCTGGGCCTGGGCCACGCGGTGTCGCTGGCCCGCAAGCACGTGGGCGACCAGCCCTTCGCCGTGTTGCTGGGCGACGACATCATGGACGAGAGCTCCACCGTGCTGGAGGGGATGATTGCCCTCAACGAGGCGACCGGCGCCTCGGTCCAGGCCCTCAAGCGGTTCCCGCCGAGCGAGATCAGCGCCTACGGCTGCGCCGAGGTCGAGCCCGCGCCGGAGATCTCCCGGGACGACGTGGAGGTCGTCCGACTCCGGGGCGTGGTCGAGAAGCCGGCGCCCGAGGACGCCCCGTCGGACCTCGGCATGATGGGCCGCTACGTGCTCACGCCGCGCATCTTCGACAAGCTCGACGAGGTGGCGCCGGGCAAGGGTGGCGAGATCCAGCTCACCGACGCCATCGACCTGCTGCTGGCCGAGGAGCCCGTGTACGGGTACCCGTTCGTCGAGGGCCGCTACGACATCGGCAACAAGCTCGACTACCTGCGGGCCACCGTGCAGCTGGCCCTCGGGCGCGACGACCTGGGCCCGGCCTTCCGGAGCTGGCTGGCGGGCTACGTGCGGGCGCAGGGCATCGTCGGCGACGGGTCGTGATCCCCCTCGCCGACGCGCAGGCCCACGTCCTGGCCCGCGTCGAGCCGCTGCCGGCGGTGGCGGTGCCGGCGGCGGGAGCCCGCGGCACGGTGCTGGCCGCGGCGGTGACCTCGACCGAGGACGTCCCCCCGTTCGCCAACACCGCCATGGACGGGTACGCCGTGCGGGCCGCCGACGTCGCCGCGGCCTCGGACGGGTCGCCCGTCGAGCTGCCCGTGGTGGCCGAGGTGGCGGCCGGCCACCCGGCGCCCGGCGTGCTGGCCCCGGGTCGGGCCATGCGGATCTTCACCGGCGCGCCGATGCCGCCGGGGGCCGACGCCGTGGTCATGGTCGAGGACACCGAGCGCCTCGACGGCGGCCACCGGGTGCGGATCCGGCGGGCCGCCACGCCGGGCGACCACGTCCGACCCGCCGGCGACGACCTGCGGGCCGGCGACGAGGTCTTCGCCGTGGGGGAGGAGCTGACCGCGGGCCACCTCGGGGTCCTGGCCACCATCGGGGTCGACGAGGTGGTGGTCCACCGCCGGCCCCGGGTCGGCGTGCTGTCGACGGGCGACGAGCTGGTCGAGGGGACCGGCCCGCTGGTGCCGGGCCAGATCCGCGAGTCGAACCGGGCCGGGCTGATCGCCCTGCTGGAGCGGGACGGGTTCGTGCCGGTCGACCTGGGGATCGTGCGGGACGAGGAGGAGGCCATCGCCGCCGCGGTCGGGGCCGGCGCGGCGACCTGCGACGCGCTGCTGACCTCCGGTGGGGTGTCGATGGGCGACGTAGCCCTGGTCCGGGTGGTCCTGGAGCGGATGGGAGAGATGCGCTGGATGCAGGTGGCGATCCGGCCGGCCAAGCCCTTCGCCTTCGGGCTCGTCGGCCCGGGGCCCACGCCGGTGTTCGGCCTGCCGGGCAACCCGGTGTCCTCGATGGTGTCCTACGAGGTGCTGGCCCGGCCGGCCCTGCGGCGGATGGCGGGCCAGCCGCCGGGCCGCTGGCACCGCCCCTGCGTGCCGGCCGTGGCCGCGGAGGGGATCCGGCGCCGGCCCGACGGGAAGCTGCACCTGGCCCGGGTCCGGGTCGAGCGTGGCGACGACGGGGGCCTGGCCGTGCGCCTGGCCGGCGGCCAGGGCTCGCACCAGTTGACCGCCCTGGCCCACGCCCAGGGGCTGGCCCTGGTGCCCGACGGGGAGGCGGTCCCGCCGGGTGGCCCGGTCGAGGTGGTGCTGCTGGCCGAGGTGTGACGGGCCGGGAGCCGACGTCCCGAGGTCAGCCGTGGCTGGTCGGCCTGATGCGGACCGGTTCGGAGAGGGTGCCGGGCAGGACGCGGACGGCGAGCTGGCCGTTGGCCAGGGTCGCCTCGACGCCCCCGCCCCAGCCGTCGGGCAGGTCGACCTCGCGCTCGTAGCCCCCGTACTCCCACTCGTTGACGAGGAGCTCGCGGGGTCCGGAGCTGCGGAGCTGGGCCCAGAAGCGCAGGACGCCGGGGCGCAGCTCGACGGTCACGTCCTCGGCGGTGACCGCGGGGAGGGGTGCCAGCACGACGAGCGCGCCGGGCGCCTCGTACACGTTGACGGGGACCTTCTGGGGTCGCATGGCGCGCTCGGTGGCCGCGGTGGCGTCGAGCACCTGGGCGTGGGTGGGTCGGTCGTCGGTCATGGCCCAGCTCTACCGCTCACGTGCGTCGGCCAAGCCGCCTCCTTACATTGGACCCGTGGGACGGGTCGTGACGCCGCTGGTCGACGGGTTCGGCCGCGTCCACCGGGACCTGCGGATCTCGGTCACCGACCGCTGCAATTTCCGGTGCACCTACTGCATGCCCGAGGAGGGCATGAGCTGGGTCCCCCGGGCCGAGCTGCTGACCTACGAGGAGATCGAGCGGGTCACCCGGCTCCTGGTGGAGCGCTACGGGCTCGACTCGGTCCGCCTCACCGGTGGGGAGCCCACGGTGCGGGCCCACCTGCCGTCCCTGGTCGAGCGGCTGGCCGCGCTGGACGTGGACCTGGCCATGACGACCAACGGCGTGACCCTGCCGCTGGTGGCCCCGGCGCTGGCCCGGGCCGGGCTGCGCCGGGTCAACGTCTCGCTGGACACGCTGCGCCGCGACCGCTTCGTGGAGCTCACCCGCCGGGACCAGCTCGACGACGTGGTCGCGGGCATCGACGCGGCGCTCGCCGCGGGGTTCGCGCCGGTGAAGGTCAACGTGGTGGTGATGCGGGGGACCAACGACGACGAGGTGGTCGACCTGGCCCGCTTCGGCCGGGAGCGGGGCCTGACCGTCCGGTTCATCGAGTTCATGCCGCTCGACGCCGAGGGCACCTGGCGCCGGGACCTGGTCGTGCCCCAGCAGGAGATCGTCGCCGCGCTCGACGCCGAGTTCGGGATCGAGGCGATGGCCCGGGGCCACCAGCCCGCCGAGCGGTTCCGCTACCGGGACGGGCAGGGCGAGGTGGGCGTGATCCCGAGCGTGACCCGACCCTTCTGCGGCGACTGCGACCGCCTGCGCCTGACCGCCGACGGGCAGCTCCGCTCGTGCCTGTTCGCGGTCGACGAGGTCGACCTGCGTCCGGTCCTGCGCGAGGGCGGCTCCGACGACGACCTGGCCGAGGTGATCGAGCGCTGCGTGAAGGACAAGTGGGCCGGCCACGGGATCACCCGGGTCGACTTCGTCCGGCCTCGCCGGTCGATGAGCCAGATCGGCGGCTGACCCGGGCGCGCCCCCGGCCACGGCGGGGACCAGGACCTACACTCGTGGCCATGTCTGACCGTGGCCTCACGCACCTCGATCCGTTGGGCCGGGCCCGCATGGTGGACGTGACGCCGAAGGAGCCGACGCACCGCCGGGCGGTGGCCAAGGCCCGGGTCTACATGCACCGGGACACGACGTCGCTGGTGGCCCGGGGTGCGATCAGCAAGGGCGACGTGCTGGCGGTGGCCCGGGTGGCGGGCATCCAGGCGGCCAAGCGGGCGTCCGACCTCATCCCCTTGTGCCACCCGCTGCTGGTCGGCTCGGTCCTGGTGAACTTCCGGATCGAGGACGACTTCGTCGAGGTCGAGGCCCACGTCGACACGGTCGACCGGACCGGGGTCGAGATGGAGGCCATGACGGCCTGCTCGGTGGCCGCGCTGACCATCTACGACATGTGCAAGTCGGTCGACCGGTCGATGGTCATCGGCGACCTGACGCTGTGGGAGAAGACCGGCGGGCGCTCCGGGGCGTACCGGCGCACCCCGAGCGACCTCGACCTGGAGTACGGGCTGTAGCACCGCACGGCGGCGCGGCGTGGCCGGCCGCGCGCCCCGGGTCGGATCCGGGCCCCCACGTGTGACGGGCCGGTCAATTCCTGACCTGGCATCTGGCAATGTGTCGAGGCCCGTAGTAGAACCGTAACGTTCGTCAGCTGGTCGCAACGCTGTTGACAGCTGGCAGTCGCCCGAACGTCGACCCACCGACACATCCGCCGGACTTGCCCCACGTCGTGAGCATCCACCACGTTGCCTGACGTCATGGTTACGGTCCTTGACGCAACGAAGAGCAGGTGACGGAGCGTGACCGCTGTGCTGCTTCGCATTCTCGCCGTGATCTGGGCCGTGGTCCTGGTGCCCCCGGCCATCCAACGCCTCCGGGAGCGTCAGCCCGGCGACTCGATCGCCCGGTTCCGCAACCAGCTGCACGTCCTCGAGCGGGCCACCCCCGGCTTCCAGCGCCGGGCCCCGGGTTGGTCCTCGCCGGCCCGTGCGGTGGCGAGCGCCCGTCCGGTGGGTGCGCCGATGGCGCTGCGCCGCTCGGAGGTCCGCCGTCGTCGTCGGGACATCTTCCTGACCCTGCTGGCCGGTGTCGGTCTGACCTTCCTCGGCGCGCTGGCCATGGGCGGCGTGGTGTGGATGCTCCACCTGGTGGTCGACGGCCTGTTCGCCGGCTACGTGGCCATGCTGGTCAAGCTCCAGCAGCAGACGGCCGAGCGGGACGTGAAGGTGCGCTACCTGCCGCAGCGCCAGGCCGCTGCGGTGGATCCGCGCCTGCTGCGCCGCTCCGCCACCAACTGACCCGCCCGGTCCGTTGACCTCCCCTCGCCCGATCGGCCGGATCCCCACCGATCGCCGGGCCGAGCTCGCCGCCCACGTCGACGCCCTCCGGGCCACGCTCGACTCGGCCCACGCGGCGCGCGAGCAGGCGCTGCCGGCGTGCCGCCGGGCCATCCGTGCGGCAGGCTCGTCGATCCGTGCCGTGCACCGGCTCGACCCGTCGGCGGCGAGCGCCCTGGCGGCCGAGGCCGAGGGTGCCCTGCGCGAGGCCCAGCACGTGCTCGCCCCGCACCCCTCGGTGGCCCACGCCGGCTTCCTCCACGACGCCGAGAAGGAGGTCGTGGAGGCCCGGCTGACCGCGGCGCTGGTGTCGGGCGAGCCGCTGCTGTCGGCCGGCGAGCTGATGGTCGATCCGACCTCGTGGATGAAGGGCCTGGCCGAGGCGGCCAGCGAGCTGCGGCGCCACCTGCTCGACCGGCTGCGCGAGGGGGACCTGGAGCGGGGCGAGGACCTCCTCGCGGCGATGGACGAGGTCTACGGCGCGCTCGTCACGATCGACTACCCGGACGCGCTGACCGGGGGCCTGCGCCGGACGCTGGACGCGCTGCGGGCCGTGCTCGAGCGCAGCCGCGGCGACGTCACCACGACCGCCCTGCAGAGCCGGCTCCAGCGGGCCATCGAGCGCTCGCTGGATGGCGGTCCGGCAGGCGACGTGCGCTAGCCTGACCGATCCCTGCGGGGGTGTAGCTCAGCTGGCTAGAGCGCTTCGGTCGCATCGAAGAGGCCGTGGGTTCGAATCCCATCACCTCCACTCAGGTCAGAGCCGAAACGGCTTCTTCGGCCTGTCCGCCGCCGACCATGCAATACCTCGGAGCAGGTTGCTGTGGGGCGGAGCGTTCGGTTCGTGGTCTCTCGGTGGTATCGGACTGATACCGTGCCGTGGTGGCCATGACCCTACGGCTGACCGAGGACGAGCAGCGAGCGCTGCGCGACCGGGCCGAGGCCGAAGGGGTGTCGATGCAGGACGTGGCCCGGCGGGCCATCCGCGACTACGTCGCCCATAGCGCGCACCGCGAACGGGTCGGCCGGGCCGCGTCGAGGATCCTCGACGTGCACGCCGAGGCCATCGAACGTCTGGGCCGGTGACCGATCGGGTCGAGTTGATCGACCTCGACGACGTGCTCGACCTGGCTCGACGCCTGCTGGGTGATCCGCCGCCGGTGCGCGACATCGGACTGCTCGGGTCCGCAGTCGCTCGGCCGCAGACGACCATCGGGGGTCACGACGCCTATCCGACGGTGTGGGCCAAGGCCGCCGCGCTGCTCCAGTCGGTCGTGGCGAACCACGCCCTGGTCGACGGCAACAAGCGCCTGGGTTGGCTGAGCACGGCGGTCTTCCTCGAGCTCAACGAGGCGAGCGTCGTCGACGCCACCAACGACGAGGTCCATGCGCTGGTCATGAGGGTGGCCTCGACCACGACGACGGTCGACGACATCGCCGTGCGCTCGAGTCCCTGCACGGCGGCACGTCGCGGCGGTGAGGTTCAGGGGGTGGGGTCGTCGGTCGGCTCGCCGCCCTCACGGGCCCGCAGGGTGTAGGTCCCCGCGGTGAGGGTGGCGTAGGAACGGGCGACGATCTCCTCCAGCACGGCGAGGTCGAGGGCGTCGAGGTCCTCGAGGTAGACGCAGCCGACGCCGGTCTCGTGCGGCCCGAGCCGGGCCAGCGCCTCGGCGTGCGAGCCGATGCCGTCGACGAGGTAGACGACCAGGGCGTTGCGGCGGGGGGCGAACGCCGCCGCCGGGCCGGTCCCCTCGCGTCCGCTCGGGTAGCGGTAGTCGTAGGAGCCGAAGCCGACGATGCTCCCGACCAGGACCGGCGGCCGGCCGGTGGCGCGGGCCATGAGGCCCACCATCGTCCGGGCGTCGCGCTGCCGACGGGCCGGGGCAACCCCCTCCAGGAAGCGCTCCAGGTCGGCGTCGACGTCGCTCACCCCTCCCACGCTACGACGGGGCCCGGCGGCTCAGAAGCGCCGCCAGGCCCGGTCGAGCGAGCGGTGCGCGTCGTCGAGGTCGGCGCCCAATTGCTTGGCCACCACGACCAGGCCCTCGGCCGCCCGGGCCAGTGCCGCGGTCCGGTTGGCGGCCGTCGTGGTGGGCGGGTCGACGACGAAGGAGCCCTGCCGGCCGCGGGTGGCGATGATCGAGTCGGACTCGAGCAGCTCGTAGGCCCGGGCCACGGTGCCCTTGGCCAGGCCCAGGTCGGTGGCGAGCTGGCGGATGGTGGGGAGGCGGTGGCCCGGGCGCAGGGTCCCGGCCGCGACCATCCGCCGGATCTGCTCGCAGATCTGCTCGTAGACCGGCAGCGGTAGGGACGGGTCGACCGACAGCAGCATGCCGGTCAGGCCGCGGCATCCTTGCCGCCGCCTGCGCCCTCCTCGACCGCTGAGGCGGGTTCGCCCGGCCGCCCGTCCCGACCGACCCGCCGCGTGCCGGCGTCAGGATCCGGGAGCGCCGTCGGCCGCGTCCGGGTCCGGGTCGGGAGCAGCGGGATCCGCCCCGGCCCTGCTCGAAATGCTGCTCGGGAGTGCCATGGGCACCTGCAGACTGGGGACATGACATGGCGGGGTCCTGGCAAGCGTCGTCGCACCGACAGCGGTATCAGGTACACCTCCGAGGTCCGGACCGATGTGGTCCTGCCGGAGGGGCAGATCGCGCTGTGGGCGGTGACGCGGATGGGTGACCCGCCTTCGGAGGAGGAGCGGGCATGGCAGGCGGACTGGGACGCGGCGACCTTCGCCCCGCTGGAGGAGACCGATCCCGCCCTCGCCCGGGAGGTCGCCGAGGTCCTCGTCGACGAGCTCCTCCGGACGGGGGGACTCAGCGTCCGCAGGCGGGACGAGGCGTTGGCCGCCCTGCGATCGCGCCGTGGCCTCACGCCGCGGGGGACGACCCTGCTCGTCTTCGACCTCCCCTTGGGCGTGGCCTGCAGCACGCGAGAGTGGGACGGGTCTCGCGCCTCGGCCCTGGATTCGGCGAGATCGGTGGGCCAGTGGGCCGGCGAGGAGATCAGTGCCGACCGTCCGGCCTACGGGCCCAGCGGGTGGGAGCCGGAGTTCGACACCTGATCGCCGGGCGCGCCGAGCAGGGCGCTAGGGGGCGAGGCCGAGCTGGGCCAGGCGGGCGGTGACCAGGCGGGCGACCAGGGCGTCGGGGAGGGGCGTGTCGATTGGGAACCTGAGCGCGCCCTTGGAGAGCTCGTAGCCGTCGAGCTCGTCGGCCAGCGTGGCCAGGACGTGGCCGCTGTGGGGCAGGTAGCTCAGGTGGCGCTTGAACGCGCCGAAGCCGGCCACCGCCTTGCCCCCGACCTTGAACGCCGGCATGCCGTAGGACAGGCCCTCCTCGGCGTCGGGCACCACGGCCAGGATCGAGCGCCGCAGCGCGGCCAGCGTGGCCCGCCGGGGCTCGTCCAGCTCGGCCAGGTACTGGTCGATCTCCTCGCTCGGCATCGTGCCTCCTGCCCTCCGCGGGTCCGTCGACCCGCCAGTACGACGTCCGGGCCGCTGCGGTCTCATCTGCCCCGGCGGACCTTCGCGGCCGCCCCGGCCGGATCCGGATCCGGGACAAGGAGCGGGCCAGGTGGCGTCAAGGTTCGAGTCAGGCACAGTTTCCCTCGCATCCACATCGGGGAGACGACCGGGAAACCGCCCCTTCCTACGTTTCGCCCGTCAAGTTGACCGAAAGAAGGGGCATTTCATGGGGTTGGGGCATCGAAGGTTGTGGGTTGGCCTGTTCACGGCCGGGGCGCTGCTCGTGGCTGCCTGCGGGAGCGACGACGACGACGGCGGCACGGCCTCGGAGGGCGAGTCCGGCGGCGAGACCGAGACGGTCAAGGTCGGCATCCTCCACTCGTTGAGCGGGACGATGTCGATCAGCGAGAAGGCCGTGGTCGACGCCGAGCAGCTCGCCATCGACGAGATCAACGCCGCCGGCGGCGTGCTCGGCCGCCAGATCGAGGCCGTCGTCGAGGACGGTGCGTCGGACTGGCCGACCTTCGCCGAGAAGGCCGAGAAGCTCCTCAACACCGACAAGGTCGCCGTCGTCTTCGGCGGCTGGACCTCGGCCAGCCGCAAGGCGATGCTCCCGGTCTTCGAGGGCAACGACGGCCTGCTCTTCTACCCGGTGCAGTACGAGGGCCTGGAGGCGTCGCCCAACATCTTCTACACCGGCGCCACCACCAACCAGCAGATCATCCCGGCCCTCGACTACATGAAGGAAGAGGGCCTGACCGACGTGTACCTGGTCGGCAGCGACTACGTCTTCCCCCGCACGGCGAACAAGATCATCAAGGCCTACGCCGAGGCGAACGACATGACGATCCTGGGCGAGGACTACCTGCCGCTCGGCGACACGAACGTCCAGACGATCGTGTCGAACGTCGTGTCGGCCAAGCCCGACATCGTGTTCAACACGCTCAACGGCGACTCCAACGTGGCCTTCTTCAAGGAGCTCGCACCCAAGGCCGGCCCCGACGAGATCCCGACGATCTCGGTGTCGGTCGCCGAGGAGGAGATCACCGGCATCGGCCTCGAGAACATCGAGGGCCACTACACGGCCTGGAACTACTACCAGAGCACCGACACGCCCGAGAACGAGGACTTCGTGGCCGCCTTCAAGGCCGAGTACGGCGACAAGCGGGTCACCGCCGACCCCATCGAAGCCGGTTACAACGCTGTCTACATCTGGGCCGCGGCCGCCGAGAAGGCCGGTTCCTTCGACGTCGACGATGTGAAGGAAGCAGCCAAGGGCATCAGCCTCGACACCCCCGAGGGGAAGATCACCGTCAGCGACTGGAACCAGCACATCTCCAAGACCGCCCGGATCGGCATCGTCAACAGCGAGGGCCTCATCGACGAGGTCTGGGCCTCCGACGGGCCGATCGAGCCGGACCCCTGCCTCGACGACTACGAGTGGGCGTCGGGCCTGGCCACGGGCGAGTGCGATGCGGCCAAGGAGGCCGCCGGCATCTCCTGACCTGACCCGGTCGGGTGGGTGGGCGCCCCTGCAGCAGGCGCCCACCCACCACCGACCGTCCGTCCACGAGTGGAGGGGGTCGAGGCTCCTTGGAAACGTTCCTCCAGCAGGTCTTCGTCGGGCTGAGCCTGGCGTCGATCCTCATGGTCGCCGCCCTGGGCCTGACGTTCACGTTCGGCCAGATGGGCATCATCAACATGGCCCACGGCGAGTTCATCATGGCCGGGGCCTACGTGCCCTACGCCCTGCAGACGGGGGTGCTGGCCGGATCGCTCGGCCTGGCCTTCGTCGTCGCCATCCCGGTCGCCTTCGTCGTCGCCGGCCTCATGGGCCTCGTGCTCGAACGGGTCCTGCTGCGCCGGATGGTCGGCCGCCCGCTCGACACGCTGCTGGTCACCGTCGGCGTGTCGCTGATCCTCCAGCAGGCGGCCCGCGACATCTTCGGGGCCCAGAACGTGCAGGTCGTCGCGCCGACGTGGCTGCGGGGCACCTGGACCCTGGCCGGGGTGGTCATGCCCCACACCCGGCTGTTCATCATGGCGCTGGTCGTGGCCGTCGTGGCCCTCGTCTCGCTGTTCCTGGCCCGTTCCCCCCAGGGCCGACGCATGCGGGCCGTCATGCAGAACCGCGACCTGGCCAGCGTCAGCGGCCTGCGCAGCGGGCGCATCGACGCCGGCACGTTCTTCATCGGCTCGGCGCTGGCCGGCGTCGCCGGCGTGGCCGTCACCCTCGTCGGTCCCATCGGCTCGGCCACCGGCACCGCCTACGTGATCGACGCCTTCCTGGTGGTGATCGTCGGCGGGCTGGGCAAGCTGCGGGGCACGATCATCGCGGCCCTGGCCATCGGGTTGCTCAACTCGTTCATCGAGTACAACCTCTCCCAGGTCTCGACGTCGGCCTCGAGCCTGGCCAAGGCCGCCGTGTTCGCCTGCGTGGTCGCCTTCCTCCAGTTCCGCCCGCAGGGCATCGTGACGTTCCGCACCCGGGGCCTGGCCACGTGACCGCGCCCACCGGCACCGCGCCCGACGTCGCCGCCTCCGCCCCGCCGGGCCGGCGGACCAGCCCGCTCTCCCGGCTGCTACCCGGCTCGCCGAACCCGTGGGTGGCCCGGCTGGTGCTCGTCGCCTTCGCCGCCTTCCTGTTCGTCCTGCCCGGGATCCTGGGCGACCCGACCCGGACCCGCCAGTGGTCCGAGTACCTCTGCTACGCCATGATCGCCGTGGGCATCGACATCGCCTGGGGCTACGGCGGGATGCTCGTCATGGGCCAGGGCGTGTTCTTCGGCCTGGGCGCCTACGCGATGGGCATGCACCTGTCGCTGGAGCAGGTCGGGCCGGGCGAGCTGCCCCAGTTCATGGCCCTCTACAGCGACTACGACACCCTGCCCTGGCTGTGGAAGCCGTTCGAGTCGTTCTGGTTCGCGGCGTTCGCGGCGGTGGCCATCCCCGTCGTGGTGGCGGTCCTGCTCGGCCTGCTCGTCTTCACCCGCCGGATCCGGGGCCCCTACTTCGCGATCCTCACCCAGGCCACGGCGCTGATCATGTCGCTGATCCTGGTCGGCCAGCTCCAGCTCACCGCGGGCACCAACGGCCTGACCAACTTCAACACCGTCTTCGGCCGGAGCCGGTACGACAGCGGGACCATCGACTTCCTCTACTTCGTGGCCGTCGGGGCCCTGCTGGTCGTGATCGTCGTGGCCCGCCAGATCGTGCGCAGCCGGTACGGCCGCCTGCTCGTCGCCACCCGCGACGGCGAGGACCGGGTCCGGTTCCTCGGCTACGACCCCGCCCGCATCAAGACGCTGGCCTTCGCCTTGTCCGCGGCCATGGCCGGCCTGGCCGGCGCCCTCGCCGCGCCGATCATCGGGCTGGTCGCGCCCAACCAGTTCAACGTGCTCCCGTCGATCCTCATGGTCTGCTGGGTCGCGGTCGGCGGCCGGGGGACGCTGTGGGGCGCGGTGCTCGGCGCGCTGCTGGTGAGCTGGACCAAGACCACGGTCAGCGAGTCACGGCCCGAGGACTGGGTCTACTTCCAGGGCCTGCTCTTCGTGGTCGTCGTCGGCTTCGTGCCGGGTGGCATCGCCGGCCTCGTGCGCAACCTCGGCCGGCTGGTCCGGCGGAGGGGTCCCGGAGCCGCCGCGGTGCCGGCCGAGGTCCGGCCGCTCGACGCGGTGGCCGCCACGGACGGAGCCTCGGCGTGACCGCCCCGGCCACCCCGACCGCGGCCGAGCGGCACCCCGCGCCGCCCTGGCACCACGAGGCCGTCCTGGAGGTGCAGGGCCTCACCGCCGTGTTCGACGGCTTCGTGGCCCTCGACGGCGTCGACTTCGTGGTCGACGTGGGCGAGGCCCGCTTCGTCATCGGACCCAACGGCGCGGGCAAGACGACCCTGGTCGACTGCATCACCGGGCTGACCCGGCCCACCTCGGGCACCATCCGCTTCGGCGGCGAGAACATCACCGGCCGGCGGCCCCACGACATCGTCCGCAAGGGCGTCGGCCGCACGTTCCAGACGCCCACGGTCTTCGACGCGCTGACCGTGGGGGAGAACCTCGACCTGGCCTCGTCGTTCCGGCGCCGCTTCCACACCTGGCTGCGGGCCCGCCGGGGCCACTCGCCCGAGGTCCGGGAGGTCCTCGACCGCATCGGCCTCGCCACCCAGGTCGACGAACCGGCGGGAGCGCTCAGCCACGGCCAGAAGCAGTGGCTGGAGATCGGCATGCTGCTGGCCCAGAAGCCCCGGCTCATGCTGCTCGACGAGGTCGTGGCCGGCATGAGCCCCCAGGAGCGCATCGACACCGGCATGCTCCTGCGGGAGCTGGCCACCGACCACACCATCGTGGTCATCGAGCACGACATGGCGTTCCTGCGCCGGTTCGCCACCGCAGTGACCGTGTTGCACGAGGGCAAGGTCCTCTCCGAGGGGACGGTCGAGGAGGTGCAGGCCGACCCGATCGTGCGTGAGGTCTACCTGGGCCGGTCGCGCGACGCCCGGTCGGGCGCGGTGCCCGAGGCCGGTGGGACCGAGAGCGTGGAGGAGGGGACGTGAGGCTCGAGGTCGACGACGTCGAGGTCGCCTACGGCCCGACCCAGGTCATCTTCGGGGTGTCGCTCGACGTGCCCGACGGCGAGCTGGTGTGCCTGATGGGCCGCAACGGCGTGGGCAAGACGACCCTGCTCAACGCCATCATGGGCATGCTCCCGCTGCGGTCCGGCTCCGTGCGCATCGACGGGGACGACATCGGCGCCATGCCCACCGCCCGGCGGGCCGCGGCCGGGATCGGCTACGTGCCCCAGGGCCACCAGGTCTTCCCCCACCTGACCGGGCGGGAGAACCTGCTCGTGGTGGCCGAGGCCCAGCGACGGCGCGACCCGTCGGCCATCGACGACGCGCTCGACGTGTTCCCCCGGCTCCGGCCGCTGCTCGACCGGCCGGCCGGGCTCCTCTCGGGCGGGCAGGCCCAGCAGCTCGCCATCGCCCGGGCCCTGGTCATGCGGCCCCAGCTCCTCATCGTCGACGAGCCGACCGAGGGCATCCAGCCGTCGATCATCCTCGAGATCGAGGACGCCATCGCCGACCTGCACCGCACGACGGGCCTGTCGATCCTGCTCGTCGAGCAGTACGTGGAGTTCGCCCTGCGCCAGGCCAGCCGCTACTTCGTCATGGAGGCCGGTCGCATCGAGCACCAGGGCGACACGGCCACCGCCGACCCCGAGACCTTCGCCCAGCTGATGGCGGTCTGACCGGTGCGGCTCACCCTGCACGAGCAGGAGCGCCTCATGGTCAGCCTGGCCGCCATGGTGGCCCGGGACCGCAAGGCACGGGGCGTGGTGCTCAACCACCCCGAGGCGGTGGCGCTGCTCACCTCGTTCGTGCTCGAGGGGGCCCGGGAGGGCCGCCGGGTCGCCGAGCTCATGGACGAGGGCCGCCACGTGCTGACCCGCGCCGACGTGATGGAGGGCGTGCCCGAGATGCTGGTCGAGGTCCAGGTCGAGGCCACCTTCCCCGACGGCACCAAGCTCGTCACCATCCACGAGCCGATCCCGTGACCGTCCCGGGCGAGGTCATCTGCGGCGACGGGCCGGCCGTGCTGCTCGCCGGGCGGCCCGTGGTGGAGGTCGAGGTCCTCAACACCGGCGACCGGCCGGTCCAGGTCGGCTCGCACTTCCACTTCGCCGAGGCCAACCCGGCCCTGCGCTTCGACCGGGCCGCGGCCCACGGCCACCGGCTGGCCATCCCGGCCGGCACGTCCCGGCGCTTCGAGCCGGGCATCGAGGCGACGGTGCCCCTGGTGCCCTTCGCCGGGGCGAGGATCGCGGCGGGCTTCCGGGGCGAGGTCGCCGGGCCCCTCGACGGCGGGACCGGCCCGGGCGCCGGCGGCGGGCGCTGATGGAGATCGACCGGCGGCGCTACGCCGCCCTCTACGGGCCCACGACCGGCGACCGGGTCCGGCTGGCCGACACCGACCTGCTCGTCGAGGTCACCGACGACCTCTGCGCCGGCGGCGACGAGGCCGTCTTCGGCGGGGGCAAGGTCATCCGCGAGTCGATGGGCCAGTCGGGCGTGACCCGGGCCCAGGGCGCACCCGACCTGGTGGTGACCGGCGCCCTGATCGTCGACCACTGGGGCATCGTGAAGGCCGACGTCGGGGTGCGCGACGGGCGCATCGTGGCCATCGGCAAGGCCGGGAACCCCGACACCATGGACGGGGTCACCCCCGGGCTGGCCATCGGGCCGTCGACCGAGGTCCTGTCGGGCAACGGGCGGATCCTCACCGCGGGGGCCGTCGACAGCCACGTGCACCTCATCGCCCCGCAGATCCTCGAGGAGGCGCTGGCCTCGGGGATCACCACGATCATCGGCGGCGGCACCGGCCCGGCCGAGGGGACCAAGGCCACCACCGTCACGCCCGGCGCCTGGAACCTGGCCCGCATGCTCCAGGCCCTCGACCACTGGCCGGTCAACGTGGCGCTGCTGGGCAAGGGGAACACGGTGTCGGCCGAGGGCCTGCGCGAGCAGCTCGCCGGGGGCGCGTCGGGCTTCAAGCTCCACGAGGACTGGGGCACGACCCCGGCCGCCATCGACGCCTGCCTGCGGGCCTGCGACGAGTACGGCGTGCAGGCCGCCATCCACACCGACACCCTCAACGAGGCCGGCTACGTCGAGTCGACGCTGGCCGCCATCGCCGGTCGGACGAGATCGGAAGAGCG
>JBFWTJ010000055.1:0-16124 GCA_050247895.1 Acidimicrobiia bacterium | reverse complement strand
CAGGACCGGGTCGGGTCAGGTCGGTCGCAGGCGCCACGGGCGCAGGGCCCCGGAGCAGCACCGTGAGGGCGGGTCGCACCTCTCGGCGACGAGGCCGTGTCCCGTCGGTCGACCGGGACCTCGACGACCGGGCGGCCAGTCCGGCGCGGGGCGCACTGCTGGCCTCGGCCGTGGCCCTTGCCGTGCTGATGGCGTGCGGGAGCGCGGACGAGCCCGCCCCCGGTCCGCGCTCGGCCGAGGCAGAGCGCGGCGCGGCGCTGGCTCGCAGCTACGGGTGCGCCTCGTGCCACCCGACGGGCACCGGGCGCGGGACCGGACCGGGGTGGGGCGGCCTGGCCGGGAGCGAGGTCGAGCTGTCCGACGGCACGGTCGTGATCGCCGACGACGCCTACCTGCGCCGGGCCGTCACCGACCCGGGCGCGGACGTCGTGAAGGGCTTCGGCGCCCTGATGCCCCGCTTCGACCTGGACGACAACGAGCTCGACGCCATCGTGGCCTACATCGAGTCGCTGGCCGACGGTTGAGGTCCCGGCCGGGACGCGGGGCCGTGGTGGTCGATCCCGTCGGACCGGCCGACGCGTCGGGGGCATGCGCCTCACGCACCGAGCACCCCGCCGTTGCACCCCTGACCGAGCGCGGGCCGTTCGAGGTGCCGGGGGGGGTCACCTCGGGTCGGCGCGGCCGGCCGCCCCCGACCGTGGGCGCCGGCGTGATCGTCAGTGATCGAACCTGCGGAGGAGTCGTCCGGGCCGGGCACCGGTGTCGGCATCGTCGCGGCGGACGATCGTCCCGTCGACCACCGTCGCGATGTAGCCGTGGGCTCGCTGGACGAACCGGGATCCTCCGGCGGGCAGGTCGTGGAGGAGCTCCGGCCGCGCGCTCCTGAGGTTCTCGAAGTCGATGACGTTGACGTCGGCCCTCTTGCCGACGGCCACCGTCCCGCGATCGTGCATGCCCCAGATCGTGGCGGGCACCGACGTGGCCTTCCTGACGATCAGCTCCACCGGGAGGCCCTCGCCCCGGCTGCGGTCGCGGGCCCAGTGCGCCAGCGCGAACGTGTGGGCCGCCATGTCGCAGGCCAGGGTCACGTGCGCCCCGGCGTCGCCCAGACCGGTGACGGTGTCGGGGTGGAGCAGCATGTCCCGGCAGGCGTCGAGGTTGCGATCCATGTAGTTGGCGCCGAGGAAGAGGGCGACGGCACGCCCTCCGTCCTCGAGCAGGTAGTCGTACACGACGTCGAAGGGATCTCGGTGCTGCGCGGCGGCCTGCGCCGCGAACGACATCTCCTCGGTCGGCTCGTAGTCGAGCGGCTCCCCGAGCGGGTACATCTTGTTGATCCCCCGTGTGAAGAACGACGTGGCCAGGAAGTTCTCCATCGAGCCGACGTCGTCGTGGGGGACGTCGCCCTCGGCCAGGATGGCCGCCTTCACCTCGGGGCGGCGCATCTCGGTGACCAGGGCGTCGAACGAGAGCGCCTGGCCCAGCCGCAGGAAGGTGGGTCGGCGCATGAACGGGTGGTAGCTGCTCAGCGTCGACAACACGGTGGTTCCCCGAGCGGCGACCATCGGGCGCAGTCGGGCGCCCGTGGCGTTGTGCGCGGCGGAGCGTGCGAGGACCTCGCGCCACCGCTCCGTGTCGCTCGTCTGCACCGTGGTGAACACGAACGGCAGGCCGGTCGCCCTCGAGATCTCCGCGAACAGCTCGACCTCGTCGCCCACCGATGCCTGCTCGGGTCCGGCCGGCGTGACGTCGCCGACGGCGGTTCCACTGGCCGGGAGGGCCTGCAGGACCCCGCCGCCGCCGGCCGCGACGGCCCGTCCGAGGGCCATGAGCTCTTCGAGCGGCGCGAAGGTCCCCGGTATGAATTCACCGCCCCGCAGGGAGCGGTGCACCTTGGTGCGTGAGGTGCTGAAGCCGGCGGCACCCGCTCGGACCGCCGCGGCGAGGAGGCCGGCCATCTGCGCGATGTCGGCCTCGGTGGCCGCGTCGTTGGCCACGGCTCGATCGCCCATGACGTAGTACCGGAGCGGTCCGTGGCCGATCTGAACGGCCACGTCGGTGGTCCAGGAGCGTCGCCCGAGCACGTCGAGGTACTCGGGGAAGCTCTCCCACTCCCCCCACGGCATCCCCTCGACCAACGCCGAGCCGGGGATGTCCTCGACGCCCTCCATCATGTCGATCAGGTCGGCGAACCCGTCCGGGCGCACCGGCGCGAAGCCGACGCCGCAGTTGCCGGCCACGACCGTGGTCACCCCGTTGGACGCCGACCCCTCCAGGGTGTCGTCCCAGGTCACCTGGGCGTCGTAGTGCGTGTGGGCGTCGACCCATCCCGGCGTCACGAGGGCACCGTCGGCGTCGACGACCTCTCGAGCACCGGCCGTGACGCGGCCGACCTCGACGATCCGCCCGTCCTGCACCGCCACGTCCGCGCGGCGCGGCGGCGCACCCGTTCCATCGACGACCGTGCCACCCCTGACGACCAGGTCGAACACCATTCCCCCTCTGCCTGAACCTCGGTTGGCTCTCGAAGTCGGAGCTTCGAGCGCCACTACACGAGAACGTTGAACCTGAAGGGCTCTTGACCCACGAACTGGGCGTTCTTCACCGCCAGCTCGCCACCGCTGCCCAGCGGCGGCGCCGCCCGGAACGTCGGATCGATGCCGTACAGCCTTCGTCCGTTCGTGTCGACGATCTTCTCGGCGACGGCACGTGGGATGTCGGTGCGGGTGAGCATCCTCTCGTGCACACCGAGCTCGCCACCGGCGTCGTTGTGCCCGTAGTCGGTGCCGGTGCACAGCACGTTCTCGCCGACGAGATCGGTGATGTACGCGATGTCCTCGTCGCTCTCGCAGGCGACGAACACGTTCCTCGCCTCGAGCTCCTCGGGTGTCATGTAGTGGATCTTCATGAAGTCGTCGTTCCAGCCCTGGCTACCGGCGACACGGGCGTGGAACTGGATGACCGCGTGCACCCACGTCGCACCTCCCTCGATGAAGCCGAAGCGAAGGCGCGGGAACCGCTCGTGGAAGTCCGACGCGATCACCGCGTGGAAGCCCGACATCAACGGGTAGATGTGATCGGTGAGCGCGGCGGGCGCCGGAACCACCCTGCCCAGCGGCACGTTGTGCTTCCTCACGGAGGCGCCGAGGTGGATGATGATCGGCAGATCGAGGTCCTGCGCCTTCTCGTAGATCGGCCACAGGGTCCGATCCGACAGGTACATGTCGTGCTCGATGCCGCGCAGCGCGACGCCCACCGCGCCGTGCTCCTTGCCGAACTCGATCTCCTCCAGCGCCCGCGGGATGTTGAGGACCGGCGGGCGGACCGTCCAGCGCAGGCGGTCGGTGTACCCGTCGAGCCGGTCGGCGATCCACCGGTTGTACGAACGCGTGATCGCGGCCTCGATGTCGGGGTTGGCCAGCTCCACACCGATGAAGAACGACGAGTGGACCACCTGGACGTCGATGCCCAGCGCGTCGAGATCCTTGATCCGCCTCGCGGGATCGGTCAGGTCGAGGCAGCCGGGACCGTACGCGTTGCCGTTGTTGTACACGTTGCCGTCGCGAGGAGGACGCCGCGCCCACGTGTCGCCGACGATCCAGTGGTACGGCGGCTCGAGCCCCGGCCTCTCCGGCTCGGCGAACTGCAACAGGCGCGGCTTGTGGATGCGGTCGGCGGGGTCCAGGTAGTCCCACGTCTCGTCGCACTCCATCACGTGACCGTCGGCGTCGATGAATCCCAATGGAGTTCCTTTGCTCTCGACAGCGTCTCTCAGGTAATGCCCCAGAGGCTGTAGACGACTGTCTACACTGAGCACGGCTGTCTAGCCTTGTCAAGGTGAAGTCCGAGAAATCGGCCAAGGGGTCCCCCCGCGGTTCCGACGCCCGACCGACCCCCCGTCCGACCGGACGCGACGAGGTCCGCGCCGCGATCCTGGATGCCGCCGCCCGGCTCTTCGCCGCGCACGGCCCCAAGGCGTCGTTGCGCGACATCGCCAACGAGGCGGGCGTCAACGTCGGTCTGATCCACCGCCACTTCGGCAACAAGCACGACGTGCTGCAGGCGGTGCTCGACTCGACGAGGCGTGAAGCTGCCGATGTGGTCGCCTCCGCGCCCGACGTCGAGAGCGCGATGCGCACGATGTTCACCGAGAGCCTCAAGAGGGGCCAGACCATTCGCACGGTCGCGTGGCTGCTGCTGGACCAACGACAGGGCCAGTCGCTCCGTCACGAGCATCCGGAGATCGAACTGCTGCGGGCCATGGTCGGTGACGACCCCAACGCTCGGGCGCGGCTGATGGCCGCCTACACCATGATCTACGGATGGACGATCTTCGGGGTGCAGCAGCTCGAAGCGTTCGGCTACGGCCCGAAGGACCGTGCCGCCGCCGAGTCAGCGCTCACCGATCTCCTTGCGGCCCTCGTGACCCCGCCCACGACCTGACGCGTCCCTCGATGGTGCGACGGGGTTTGCACCAGTCCCTCTCGCCATCCGATCAGGATGCCCGAACGGCCAGCCATTAGAGGTTGCCTACGACTGATGCCCCGCCCGGTCGTAGCGCTCGACGCCGACGGGACGTCGACCATCCGGGTGGTGCACCGAGGCGGATCGTTGCCTGTTCCGAGGCGGCGTTCACGACGCTGAGTCGATCCGTTCGATGAGCTGAGCGACGTACTCGACGGCGTCATCGAGCGTTGCCGGCGCGTCAGGATGCTCGGCGACGAGCAGCGCGTAGTCCTGCGGCCACGACGGTGAGGGGTTCACCGAGGGAGGCCACGAGTGTCGTTGCCGGCGGCGGAAGGTGTCGCGGCAGGCGGCTCGCACAGCGGAGAGTGTCCCGGGCTCGATGAGGGCTTCGAGGAGCCAGATGTCGACGATGTCGCGCACCCGGTCGTTGCCGCCGGGCAGCGGCTCGGTGCACGCGTGCAGCTTCTGGGCGATCTGGTTTGGCACGTCGAGGCACGGCACGAGGCGGGGCGGGTCGATCTCGAACGCGGCGAGGGCGATCCCATCAGGTTCGATGAGGTCCTGGTGCCCGCTGACCGTGTCGTCGATCGCGACCTCCAGGGAGACGCTGCCGAACTCGCGGCCTTCGTAGCGAAGCTGGAGCGGTACCCGCCATGGTCGATAGCCAGCGGTGTTCACTTCGATCTGGACGGGCGCGGCCTTGCGGGCGATCGTGAAGCCGTTCCAGGAACGCTCCATGGTCACCGCGTCGAAGCGTGCCAGCCAATCCTCAACCTGTCCGGCGAACACGACGTCGAGATCAGTGGTCGCCCTGGCGCGAATGCCGAGGCGCAGTTGCATCGCCGTGCCGCCCTTGACGATGAAGAGATGGCCACCGTCGGGGTGGCGAACCTCATCGAGCATGGCGCACACCACGCCGACGCGGACGAGGTGCATGACCCGCTGTGGCGACTGGCCTATGTCAGAGGCGTGTCGTTGCAGCAGTCGCTGAAACTCCTTGGCTCCACGGGGTCGCCCGGTCACTGGACCACGTCTTCGTCGAGTGAGCGCAGGAGATCGTCGTGTAGGGCAGCCGGGATGGAGCCGCGTTCTCGTGCCGTCCCTATCGCTGCGCGAGTGAGGTAGGCGGGTACCGACCTGAGTGAGTCGGTGAGCGTGCGGCGGATCGTGGTCAACGTGACAGCGTCGATCCTTGTGATCTCTTCTGGTTCGAGGTCGCCGTGGTGGATCACATACCGCTCTCCGCCCGAGCGGCTGATCCGGTAGCTGGTCGGGATCGTCAGGTGCACCTTGGTCGGGTTGATGTCGCACAGCTCGTGGACCAGCAGTGCTGAGTCGTGTGAGATGACTCCCCGTCCGGACGCCCAAAGGCGCGCCAGAATGAACTCGTCCAGAGGGTCGTACGGCAACGAGGGGATCCTGTAGACACCCCGAGCGGCCGCCTGCAACGTGCCGCGCGACACCATCTTGCGTAGCTCGACGGCCGGTACGCCGTGCGGGGCCACGAGGCTGGGCGTCACGTAGCCACCGTTGTCGACAGCGACATCCATGAGCGCATCCCAGTACTTTCCAGGCACCACATAAACAGTACCTGATTAGTACTCTTTTTGCAGGGACACTGACGGGTCGGTCGACTCCGATGCGGCGCTCGGAGCGCGTGCCCAGCCACCTCCTCCCGGGGTCAGCATCCGGAGGACGTCGCCGGCCTCCAGTTGCAGCGTGCACTTGTCGGGAAGGCGTTCGGCTCGGGACTCGTCGCCGCCAGGCAGGAGCCAGTTCTCGCCGGGCACACCTGGCTCGCCACCGTGCAGGCCCCAGGGCCGTGATACCCGCCGTTCGGTGATGAGCGAGACGGTCACGTCCTCGAGCATCTGCAGGTCCCGCTCGATTCCGTCTCCACCGCGAGCCCAGCCGCCTCCACCGCTCCCCTCCCGGATCCGGTACCGAAGGACCCGCATGGGATATGACCGTTCGAGCGCTTCTACAGGGGTATTCCGGGTATTGGTCATCCCGGTGTGGACGGCGGAGGCGCCGGGCGGACCACCGGGGCGACCGCCCTGACCGCCGGCCACGGTCTCGTAGTAGACCCAGCCCGAGCCGCCCACCAGCAGGTTGTTCATCGTCCCCTGATCCGCCGCGCCGACGCGCCCTGGGACCACCTGGGCCAGGGCGCCCTTGCAGGCGTCGGCCACGCGCTGGCTCACCTCGACGTTCCCCGCGCCGACCGCGGCCGGGAACGCGGCCGCGACCAGCGACCCCGGTGGGGCCACGATCCGCACCGGGCGCATGGCCCCGCCGTTGGCCGGGATGGTCGGATCGGTGGCCGAACGCAGGGCGAACGACACGGCTGACGCCGTCACCGCGGCGACAGCGTTGACGTTGCCGCCCGACTGGGGTGAGGTCCCGGTGAAGTCGAAGGTCACCGACTCCCCGGCCACCGTCACCGCCACCCGCACGACCGCCGGCGCCCGCTGGCCCGGGCCGGCGCCGGTCGAGTCCAGCACGTCGGCGAACTCCCACGACCCGTCGGGCAGCGCGGCCAGCGCGGCCCGCATGCGCCGCTCGCCGTAGGCCAGTACCTCGGCTGTCGGCCACCCCTCGGCGATCACCTCGGCCAGGCGCTCGGCCATCACCCGGTTGGCGCCGGCCTGGGCGTCGAGGTCGCCCGCCCGCTCGTCGGGCGTGCGGGACGCGGCCATGAACACGGCGCGGACCTCGGGCGTGAGCCGCACCGGCGGCAGGCGCAGGCCCTCCTGGGCGATGTGGGTGGCGTCGGCGGGGATGGACCCCGGCACGGCACCGCCGACGTCGGCGTGGTGGGCACGGTTGGCCACCCACCCGGCCAGGGCCTCCCCGACCCAGACCGGGGCCACCACGGTCACGTCGTTGAGGTGGGTCCCGCCGGCGTAGGGGTCGTTCCCCACGGCCTGCGCGCCCGCCTCCAGCGGCCCGACCCGGGCGACGACCGCCGCGACCGACGCCGGCATCGAGCCCAGGTGGACGGGGATGGACTCCGACTGGGCCAGCAGCTCCCCGTCGGGCGAGAACAGCGCCGTCGAGCAGTCGGCGCGCTCCTTGACGTTGGGACTGGATGCGGCCCGTCGCAGCACGGCGAGCCCTTCCTCGGCGATGCCGCTGAGCCGGGCCAGCAGGACCGCCAGCCCGGCCGGGTCGAGCGCCCGCTCCCCCGTTCCCCGTCCCGGTTCCCCTACCGCCACCGGTGCTGCCTCCCTCCGGTGCCGGCGCCCGGCACGACCCCCGGTCCCGGCACCCGCTCGGGGGGCGCTCCCGTCCCGGCCGCATCCCGCCGCAGGACCAGTGCGCCGGCCTCGCCGACCTGGGCCCGCCAACCTGCGGGCACCCACACCGTGCAGTCCGGTTCGATGACCACGGCGGGGCCGGCCACGGGTCGACCGCCTTCGCGCTCGGATGGGACGGGCAGGTCGAGCAGCCGCACCGGCGACGGGCGCGACGCCCGGGCCCGCAGGGCGACGACCTCGACCGCCGAGCCCGGCCGGTCGTGCCCGTTCACCCTCCGGTGGGCCGTTCCGAAGTCGTCCACCGACGCCACGGTGAGCTCGTGGGACTGACCCGGGTAGCGGCAGTCGATCCACGTCTCGGCCGTCGCGCCCGGTCCCACCCGGGCCGCGACCTCCCCGGCCAGGGCGGCGCGGGCGGGCTCCAGCCCGTCCACCGACGCCGGGGTCGGCCAGGTCCGGACCAGCTCCCGGGCCTCCGGCGCGGCCATGATCCCCGCCGCCGACAGGACGCCGGCCCGGGCCGGGACCAGCACCGCGGCCATCCCCAGCGCCTCGGCCAGGGCACAGGCGTGCAGCGGCCCGGCCCCACCGAAGGCGACCAGGGCCAGGCCCCGCGGATCGACGCCCCGCTCGACGGTGACACGCCGGATGGCCCCGGTCATGTGGGCGTCGGCCACGGTGACCACGCCGTCGGGCGTCACGCCGGCCCGGGCGCAGGCCGCGGCCGCAGCCGACCGGTCGAGGACGCCGACGCCGGGGAAGGCGGCGCCGGCCGGGATCCGTCCCAGCAGCAGGTCGGCGTCGGTCACCGTCGGCTCGGTCCCGCCCCGGCCGTAGCAGGCCGGTCCGGGGACGGCACCGGCCGAGCGCGGTCCCACGGCGAGGGCGCCACCGGGGTCGATGCGGGCGATCGACCCGCCGCCGGCGCCGATGGTGTGCACGTCGATCGACGGCAACCGGACGGGGAACCCGGCGACCTCACGACCCACGGCCGCCTCGGGGAGCCCACCGCGGACCAGGCAGACGTCGGTCGAGGTGCCGCCCATGTCGAAGGTGACGCAGTCGGCGAAGCCGTTGGCCGCGGCGACCTCGGCCGCGGCCCGCACCCCTCCGGCCGGGCCCGACAGCAGCAGGGCGGCGGGCAGCTCGGCGGCGACCTCGACGGGGAGCAGTCCCCCCGCCGAGGACAGCACCAGGACCGACGGGGCCAGGTCGGCCAGCCGTCGCAGGTAGGTGCGACAGGCCGGGCGCAGGTAGGCGTTGACGGTCGTGGTGACGGCCCGCTCGTACTCGCGCATCTCGGGCGAGACGACCGAGGAGACCGTGACGTCGAAGCCGCGGCCATGGAGCGCGGTCGCCACCGCCTCCTCGTGGGCCGGTTCGAGGTCGGCGTGCAGCAGGCAGACGGCCACGGCGTCGACGTCCTCGGGCAGCGCATCCAGGCCCCCGAGGTCGAGTGGCACCACCTCGGACCCGTCGGCGGCGAGCCGCCCGACCACGCCGAAGCGCAGGGGCCGGGGCACCAGCGGGACGGGCCGGTCGGCGAAGGGGTCGTAGAGCGACGGCCGGTCCTGCCGGGCGATCTCCAGCACGTCCTGGTGGCCCTCGGTGGTCACCAGCGCCACCGTGGCGCCCCGGCGTTCGAGCAGGGCGTTGGTCGCCACCGTGGTCCCGTGGGCCAGCACCGTGGCGGGCGTCCCCCCGGTCACCTCGGCCAGGACGGCACGGATCGGCGCGGCCGGGTCAGCCGGGTCCGACGCCACCTTGGCGATCCGGCCGTCCCGGGTCACGAAGTCGGTGAAGGTGCCCCCGGCGTCGACCCCCACCCGCATCGCCGGCACGCTACCGACGCGAGAGGGCCGCGACTGAAGCCGCGAGCTCGTCGCCGGGCCTGCACCACGGCGGGCGACGATGTGCCGGCTGCCGGGAGTTGCCCCTCGGGCCGGCGAACGGCTGCCCGACCGGCGCTCCGCACGGGTCCAGGCCGCCTCGTCTGCTGACCTGGTCGCACGGTCCTACGCTGCGGACCGACGCACGGGCTCCTCGCCCCGAGCGGCAACGGCGCACGCGGAGGAGGAGGCCGTTGAGAGCGATCGTCCAGGACCGCTACGGCCCGGCCGACGTGTTGGCGTTGCGCGACATCGACCCGCCGACCTGCGGCGACCGTGACGTCATCGTGCGCGTCCACGCGGCGGGCTGCGGCCCCGACGTGTGGCACGTCATGACCGGCCTGCCGTACTTCGCCCGCCTCGGCCTCGGCCTGCGCCGACCCAAGCTGCGCGTGCGGGGGCTGGACGTGGCCGGCGTGGTCGAGACGGTCGGGTCCGCCGTGGAGGGCGTGTCCCTCGGCGACGAGGTCTTCGGTGTGGCCGACGGCTCCTTCGCCGAGCTCGCCGTCGCCCGGGCGGCGAAGGTCGCGCCGAAGCCCACGTCACTCGACTTCACGGAAGCCGCCGCGCTCCCCATCTCCGGCCTCACGGCGTTGCAGGCGCTGCGTGACGTCGCCGCCGTCCAGGCCGGCCAACGGGTGCTGGTGATCGGAGCGGGCGGCGGCGTCGGTACGTGCGCGGTGCAGATCGCGAAGTCGATGGGCGCCCACGTCACCGCCGTGTGCAGCACCGGCAAGCGCGATCTCGTGCGATCCATCGGCGCCGACGACGTGATCGACTACACGCGCGAGGACTTCACCGACGGCCAGACGCGCTGGGACGTCATCGTCGACACCGCCGGTCGACGAGCGCTGCGGGCACTCCGCCGAGCGCTGACCGCGAAGGGAACGCTCGTCGTGGTCGGCGGCGACGGCGGCGGCCGGTGGACCGGGGGGTTCTTCCGAGGGATGCTCGGTGGCCCACTGCTCTCGCCGTTCGTCGGCCAGAAGCTGCGCAGCCTCATCTCCAAGGAGAAGCGCGAAGACCTCATCGCGCTCGCCGAGCTCGTCGAACGCGGCGAGCTCGCTCCCGTCATCGACCGAACGTTCCCCCTTCGCGCAGCCGCCGACGCCATCCGCTACCTCGCGCAGGGCCATCCCGCGGGCAAGGTCGTCGTCACCGTGGTGTGAAGTCCGCGGCGTAGGCAGGTGGAGAAGCGACCTGGCCTCGGCGGACCGACCAGATCGCATGCTGTACCGGTCAGGCCTGCCAGAGTGCCGCAATCGGGAGTGCGGCGATCCGGTCCGCGAGCGCGAACGTGCTCGGACCGGTGTGGAAGACGATGCCCGCCAGGAACCGCTGACCGAGGCGGTCCCGCATCCACTCGAGGTGGGCGGCATCACCACGGTTCGGTGCTGCGGTTGCCTTGACCTCGATCGCCGCGACCCGGTCCCCACCGAACTCCGCGAGCAGGTCGATCTCGTGGCGCCCGTTCTTCTCACGCACGTGGAACAAGCGGGGACGCCCAACGCTCGCGGCGAGCTCCGGCCGGAGTTGAGCGGCGACGAAGGTGTCGAGGATCCGCCCGAGCAGATCCCCGTCACGGAGGACACCATCGAGATCGATCCTCAGCGCGGCGCCGATGAGCGATGGATCGGTGACGTAGCGCTTCGGGGTCTTGACGAGTCGGGCAAGCCGGTTCGTGAGCCAGGCTGGAACGACGTCGAGCACGAAGAGGTCGGACAGCAGGCGGTCGTACGCATTGGCAGTCTTCTGGTCGATGTTCGCTGCCTCGTAGGTCGTCACGTTCCTCACGATCCCTGCCGAGTTCAGCGCGAGGACCTCGAAGTACCGGGCGAGCCGCGCAGGATCACGGCCCGACAGACCGACCGCGTCACGAGTGATGAGCTGTTCGAGGTAGCTCGCGAGCCAGCGCCGACGTCCACGGTCGCCGAGCTCGATCGCCGCCTCGGGGAACCCCCCGAGAAGTGCCATCCCGACGTAGTCCGGAAGGTTCGGCGCCGACCCGGTGACCGTGAGCGAGAGCGCATCGCCAGTCGCGATGACGTCGACCGGGTTCGGCCTCGACGCCTTGCCCGACAGCTCGCGTCGGTTGAGGGTGTGCATCGGAAGTCGGACCAAGCGACCAGTACCGGGCCAGGTCTCCGCCTCGAAGTCGGCCCGCACGCTCCCGGTCAGCAGGAAGCGACCGGGACGCCGGTCGTCGTCGACACTCCGCTTGACCGCGGCGAGCACGCCGGGGACCGCCTGCCACTCATCGAGCAGAACCGGTTCGGCGAGCCGGGCCAACGCTGCATCGGCGTCCGCTTCGAAGGCCACGGCCTCCGCCGGACGGTCGAGGCGGACGACGCTCGCGGCGTGCCGACGGGCCGTCGTGGTCTTACCGGCGCCCCGGGGGCCGACCAGGAGGATCGCCGGGTGCTCCCCCAGCCCTTGGGCCAGCTCCTGATCGACGATCCGCGGGACGTATCTCGGCATCCGAGCAGAGTACCCGAACGGACCATGTCATAATCCCTATTTGGACCACTATCTGATCCACAAACAGACCATGTACCGTTCCGGATTCAGACCAACATCGGCTCCTGCGGAGCGTTGGTCGCCACCGACGCCGCCCTCGTGCCGGTGTGCCGGATCAGCGCGCGGAGCGACCGGTGCCGTCGTGGTGCTCGTGCGCGACCCGGATGAAGGCCGAAGCCGCCGGTGAGAGGCGGCCGGGGCGGTACGCGAGGCCGACCGGGATGCGTCGCCGCGGGCGGAGCGGCACCGCCACCACGCCGGGGACCAGCAGCGCGCTCTCCTCGGCCGTCATCGAGCAACCGGCACCCTGGCGGACGAGGTCGAGGAGGCTCTCGTGGGTGGGGCACTCGACGACGATGTTGCGGTCCGCGGCGGCATCGCCGAAGGCGGCGTCGAACCGGGAGCGCATGAAGGACCCTTGCGAGGGCGCCACCAACGGCTCCTTGGCCAGCTCGGCGACGGTGACCGACGCCCGGCTGCTCAGCGCCGATCCCTCGGGAACGATCGCGACCACGGCGATGTCCAGCAGGGGCTCGACCCGGAGCTGGGCCGCGCGCCCCCTCAACCGCACGATGCCCACCTCGCTGCGCCCGTCACGCAGCTGGCGGCGGACGTCGGGATCGTCACCCGGGTCGTGGAGGCGGACCGAGACGCCGGGATAGCGAGCCCGGAAGGCGCTCACCAGCCTGGTCATGGTCGTGAGCGCGATCTGGACGACGACGAGGTCGAGCTCGCCGGCCACCACACCGACGGTTGAGGCAACGGCGGCGCGGACGTCGTCGGCGTGCTCGATCGCCTTGGTCGCCGGATCGATGAGGGCCTGACCGGCGGGCGTGAGCTCCACGCGACGGCCCAGGCGCAGGAACAGCGAGGTGCCGAGGTCGGCTTCCAGCCGGGCGATCGCGTGCGACAGGGCCGACTGGCTCATGTGCAGCGCGGCGGCAGCCTTCGTGAAGCTGCCGTGCTCGACGATCGCGAGAGCGCACCTCAGGTGGTGGAGCTCCATCGCCTCGCAGCCTCTCATCCCGTCGCACGGCCGCTCCAGGCGCATGCGGCCACGGCAAGGCCCCCGCACCACCTGGCGGTGGCCGGGGGCCGTCCGCCCGGTGCCAAGGGGTCAACACCGTTCGGCGCACCGACCATAGATGAGGCCCTTCCGAATGTCACTGGGAAATACGTGGATCGGGCTGCGTGCATTCACAGACAAATGCCGAACCATCGATCGAAGATATCGATCGATGACATGACCGATCCGGCGTTGCTCGGACCCTGAAGCCGTGATCTCGTTGACCGGTCATCCGGAACGAGCAGCTCGATGAGCAGTCCCGATGCTCCAGGGGGGAAAGTGAACCGCAGCACAGCCCGACCGCGCCCACGCCGCGTCCGCCTCAGTGGGCTCATCGCCCCGTTCGGCGTCCTTGCCCTGCTCGTCGCCGCGTGCGGCGACGACGACGCCGGCACGACCCAAGGCGGGCCTGGATCCTCGGCTGGTCCGGTGGCAGATGGCGAGCCGATCAAGATCGGATCCGTCCTCACCATCAAGAACCCGGCCTGGTCTAACGGGGCGGTCGAGGAGGTGATCGACGCCTGGGTGGAGCACGTGAACTCCGAAGGCGGCATAGACGGACGTCCCCTCGAATACGAGGCGTGCGACGACGAGGGCGACCCGGGCCGATCCTTGCAGTGCGCCCAGGACCTGATCGACAGCGGCGTCGTCGCATTCGTGGGGAACCAATCGCTCGCCTTCGGCGCGAACGCCCTGCCCACCGTCGAGGAGGCGAAGATCCCCAACGTCGGCGGCTATCCGATCACGCCGGCCGAATACCAGAGCGAGTACAACTTCCCGACGATCGCGGGAGCGTCGGGGTCATATCCTTCGCTCGCGGTCTACCTCGCCTCCGCCGGGGCGAGGAGCCTCTACTACGTGGGCGCCGACACGCCGTCGTCGCGCAGCGTGAGCGACAACATGTCGGCGCTGTGGCCGACGCTGGGCGGTGAGAAGTTCGACGTCATCTACTACGACGCCACCGCGGCCGACTTCTCTCCGCTCCTGGCCCAGGTGGCCAACGCCAAGCCGGACGGGCTGCTCTGTGGCTGCGCCGAGGGACCGGCGCCACGCATGTACGGCGGCATCGATCTGGTCGGCTTCGGGGACACCATCATCACCGGCACCAGCCAGGGCGCGACCCAGGCGGTGTTCGACACGGCCGGTGACGCGATGAAGGGCGTCATCTTCTCCTTCCCGACCGTGCCGCCGACGCTGGAGGGCAACGAAGAGGTCGACCGCTTCAACGCGATCGTCGACGAGTACGCCCCCGACGTCGAGCGTGGCGCGACCGCCCTCACCGCGGCGTCGTCGATCCAGTACCTGGTCGACGTCCTGGCCAGCATCGACGGCGAGATCACCAGCGCCTCTCTCTTCGACGCCCTGCAGGAACCCCCGGTGAAGCCGTTCCTGGTGCACTCGCTCGCTCCCGAGAACGCGCCTGAGGGGATGCCTCGCCTCTGGAACCCCTACAACGCGATCGTGCAGTTCGACGGGAAGGGCCTCGTCCTCATCGGCGAGGACGCCAAGGAGAGCGACTACGTCTCCAAGGAGGCCGGCGTCACCTGGTTCACCGGCAACAAGCCGGCCGGGAAGTAGCGGTGACCCCCGAGCCGGCGCTCGTGGGACGACGCGCCGTGGTCACGGGCGCGGCGAGCGGCCTGGGCCGGGCCTTCGCGCTCGGCCTCGGCCGCGCCGGAGCCGACGTGGCGCTGTGCGACGTCGACCCCGCCGTCGAGGCCGTCGCCGCCGAGGTGGAGGACCTCGGCCGTCGCAGCCTCGGTGTCGTCGCCGACGTGGCCGACGAGGACGACGTGCGGTCGTTCGTCACGACCTCCGCCGACGCCCTGGGCGGGATCGACCTCGTCGTCAACAACGCCGGCATCATCCGGGCCACCCCGCCCTTGGGCCCGGACCTCTCGACAGCGATCCGCGACTTCGACGACGTCGTTGGCGTCAACCTCCGCGGGACGTTCCTCGTCGGCCGGGCCTGCATGCCCCACCTGGTGCACCGAGGTGGCGACGTGGTCAACATCTCGACCGACCACATGCACAACTGCGGCTATCCGGTGGCGGTCGGTCACGCCGACGCGCCCCTCTGCCTGGGCGCGACCCGGCGCCGGCCGCCCGGGGGTGGCCGTGACCTCGATGTCTACGACGCCTCCAAGTGGGCCATCACCGGCCTCACGCTCGCCTGGGCTCGGGCCTTGCGCGAGCACGGCGTGCGGGTGAACACGCTGGGCATGGGGGCCACGGACACGCCCATGTACCGCGCCTGGATCCGCGCCGGCGGAGCCCCGCGACCGGGCCTGCTCTCACCCGAGGCCGTGGCGGACGTCCTCGTCGCACTCGTGGCCGAGGGGCCCTCCGGGCGCACTGGCGACGACGTCCAGGTCTGGGACGGCCATCCCGTCGGGCTCCCGGCGGTCTTCGTCGACCAGGACATGGTCGCGGCCAGGTAGACGGCCGGCCCGGACCCTCGAGGATTTAGCATGGATGCAGAAGTGATCGCACGGATCGTCGAGCAGGGAGGGCTTCCCCTCGCCGCCGACCCGGAATCCCTCTCGATCACGGGCTCCGACCCCGTATATCGGACACCGCACCCGGTGGGCGAGGTTGCCGCGGTCTCCCTCGCCATGGTCGGCGGCGCGGCCGCCCAGCTGCTGCGGGCCCGCACCGGGGTGTCGCAGAGGGTCTCCGTCGACGTCCACGAGGCGGCAGCCAACCTCTCGGGCCTGCTCGTCGACCGGGTCGACGGCGACGTGCTGCCGCGACCCGACTTCGAGAACGCGGCGATCGGCATGTACCGATGTCGCGACGGCTGGATCTTCCTGGTGGGCTCGCTCCCCCACCAGCACGAGGGCACGCTCGACGTCCAGGGGTGCCGTGACGAACGCGCCAGTGTGGCGGCGGCCACCTACCGCAGGGACGCCGTCGAGCTCGAGA
>JBFWTJ010000054.1:0-16129 GCA_050247895.1 Acidimicrobiia bacterium | reverse complement strand
GCCGTTCTTCCACCGCAACGTCGACAACGACGAGGTGATCTTCTACCACCGGGGCGAGTTCTCCTCCCGGGCCGGGATCGGCCCCGGGATGCTGACCTGGCACCCGTTCGGCCTGCACCCCGGGCCCCAGCCCGCGGCCCGGGCCCGGGACGCCGCCGCGGGGGACGGGCCCCGCCGCGCCGACGAGGTGGCGGTCATGGTCGACACCGGCCGTGCCCTGGTCCCGGCGCCCGCGGCGGCCGGGGCCGACGTCCCCGGGTACGTCGAGAGCTGGCGCGCCGAGCGGTGAAGCTGGCCCGGTTCGTGTCGTCCCGGTCCGGCGAGGCCTGCACCGGGGTGGTCGAGGGCGACCGCGTCACCCCGGTGGGTCCGGCCGACCAGCACGCCCTGCTGGCCATGGCCACCTCGCGCCGGGTCCCGGCCGCGGCGGGGACCTCCGAGGCGTTGGCCGAGGTGACCCTGCTCTGCCCCGTGCCCGACCCGCCCTCGGTGCGCGACTTCTACGCCTTCGAGGCCCACGTGGCGGCGGGCCGGCGGACGCGGGGCCTCGAGGTCGACCCCGACTGGTACGAGCTGCCCGTCTTCTACTTCTCCAACCCGGCCGCGGTGGTGGGGCCGGGCGATCCGGTCCACGCCCCCGAGGGCAGCACGGAGCTCGACTACGAGCTGGAGGTCGCCGCGGTCGTCGGTGCCACCACGTCGGTCGTCGACCCGGACCGGTGGACCGAGGTGGTGGCCGGCTTCACGGTGATGAACGACTGGTCGGCCCGTGACCTGCAGCGCCGGGAGGTCCGCCTCGGGTTGGGGCCGGCCAAGGGCAAGGACTTCGCGACGAGCCTCGGCCCGGTGCTGGTGACGCCCGACGAGCTGCTCGACGGCGACGGCCGGGTGCACGCCGCGATGCGGGCCCGTGTCGACGGGAGCCTGTGGAGCGAGGGGGAGCTGGCCGACATGCACCACGGCTGGCCGACCCTGCTGGCCCACGCGGCACGCGGCACGACCTTGCGGCCGGGCGACGTGGTCGGGTCGGGCACGGTCGGCACCGGCTGCATCCTGGAGCTGGCCGCCCGCCACGGAGCGGACCACCGTCCCTGGCTCGTGCCGGGCCAGGTGGTCGAGCTGGAGGTGGAGGGCATCGGCCGGCTGGCGAACCCGATCGTCGGCCGCTGAGCGGGGGGTCGCCGGAGTTCGGTTCGTCGGGACGAGCTGCTACGGTCTGACGCCCTCGGGCCGTTAGCTCAGTTGGTTAGAGCACTTGCATGACGCGCAAGGGGTCGGGGGTTCGAATCCCTCACGGCCCACCCGAGGCCCCCCGGAACAAGCCGACGCCCGGACCGTGAAGGTCCGGGCGTCTCACGTCGGAGGTGCCGGCCGACCGCCCGTGGCGACGCGACGAGGGGACCGGGCCCGGCCCGAGTACCAGTCCTGCTCGAACGCGACCCGCTCGGTGGCGTCGGCGACGATCCGTCGCTCGATCGCGGCGCGGAGCTCCCCGTCCACGTCGTCTCGGGCGATCCGGCGCACGAGCTGCCGCAAGGCGTGGGCCAGGCGGGCGCTGGCGTCCTGGGACGAGGCGAGGCCGTTCTCGCCGGCATGCTCGCGGGCCGAGGTGATCTCGTCGCCCAGGTGGCAGGCGACCTCGACGTCGCAGGCCCGGGCGAGGTCGAGCACGGCCTCGGCCGTCCGCAGGTGGTGCTCGAGCTCGAAGGAGGCCCGCTCGGCGAGGTGTGGGAGCCGCCGGGCCAGCAGGTCGAGCTGGTCCACGCTGAAGCGCAGCTGTTCGGCGACCTCGGCCCGGTCCGCCACGGCGGGCAGGACCATGTCCCGCAGGCAGCGGATCACGGCGCCGAGCGCGACCTCGGTCCGGTCCGGCATCACACCACCTCGCGCAACGATCGGACGAGGTCGTCGAGCACGGCGGGGACGTGGCCGGCCAGGTTGGCCAGCTGGGCGTCGTGGTGCGAGTGGGCTCGTTTGACCACCCGGTGGACGGTGCCGAGGAGGGACGCGGCCATCTGGTACGAGTTCAGGACTCCGTAGAAGACGAGGCGCTCGGGATCGACGCTCAGGCCGGAAGCCTCCGAGTAGCGCTCGAAGAACTCGTCCGGACGGACCAGGCCGCTCACGTAGTACCCGGTGCCGTCCTCGTCGGGGTGGCCGAGGCGCGGCTGTGCCGTCCAGGCCAGGTCGCGGTGCCGGTCGCCGACGAAGGCCCGCTCCCAGTCGAGCCACGCCCTGAGCTGTCCGGTCGCCTCGTCGAACAGGAAGTTCCCGCTCCGGTAGTCCCCGTGGACGACGCCCACGTGGTCGGCGACCGGGACGTTGCGCTCCAGCCAGTTGGCCGCGACCTCCATGAGCGGGAGGTCCTCGGCGCGGTCCTGCTCCCAGATCCGTCGCGCCCGGTTGAGGTGCCAGGTGGCCGCGAGGGTCGTCCCCGGTTGCGGCCGGTCGATCGTCGTGAGCGGGGCGGCGTGGTGGTCGAAGGTGTGGATGCGGGCCAGGTGCTCGATGAAGTGGGGGGCGAGCCGGGCCCGCAGCTCGGGACCGAACTCGGTTCCCACGCCTGCGATGCGCCCCGACGAGGTGGTGGACGGCTTGGTGACGCCCTCGACGAAGGCGCACACGAGCGTGGGCTGAGGGAACCATCGGCCCTCGGGATCCACCCAGTGGGCTCGAGGGACCGGCACGACCCCTTCGAAGGCGCGCAGCAGCTCGAACTCGCGGAGGCGGCTGGTGGCGTTCTGGGACTCGGTGGGGTCGAGGCGCCCCACCCCCTGCTCGGCGTGCGAGCCCCGGTCCGGCCCCCACCTGACCGACGCCGCCATCTGGAGCTTCGAGCCACCGCCGGTGAGCCAACGCTCCTCACCGACCCGGACGTGCTCGCCGACGCCGTCGGCGAGCATCCGCGAGAGGCAGGCCGACAGCTCGGCCAGCGCCGGGCGGCGGAACGGGGGCGCGGTCCGACGCACCAGCGCATCGCACAGGAGCGCGTCGGTCTCCCGCTCGGTGGGGAACCGCTGGCGCAGGTCCTCGACCAGGGCAGGCTCGGGAACGTCGCGGGCCTCCAGGTCGACGTAGGGCTCCACGGCCGTCGGTCAACCGTGGTACGGGCGGGCGTAGGGCTCGGACGGGCGATCGGGGTACTCCCGCTCGGGGGCGGGGAACGTGCACCCCAGCACCGACCCGTTCATCGCGTCGTGCACGCCGTCGGCCGTCCAGGATCCGTCCTCGGCGACCAGGCGCACCCAGCGGCTGGTGGGCGCGGGATCGATCCGACGGACCTGGCCGTGGCGGAGACGGAAGAACTGGCCCGAGACGTGGGTGGAGCGGTCGGACAGGAGCCACGCGACGAGGGGCGCGTTGCGCAGCGGGTTCACCGGTGAGCCGGCCTCCTGGTCCTCGGGGTGGGGGACCGGTGCGCCGTCCCCGGCGAGCCGGTCCCCGCCGGCAGCCAAACGGGTCCAACCCGACGGCGCGACCACGTTGGCGCGCACGCCGTAGTCGGCGAGCTCGATCGACGCCGATCGGGTCAGGGCCACGACGGCGGCCTTGGCCGCGGCGTAGCAGGCGCTGCCGGGGGTACCGACGAGCACGGCGCCCGACGCGGTGTTGACGACCGAGGCCGGCCGGCGTCGCCCGGCCCGGGCCTCGGTCCGCCAGTGCCGGCACGCGTGGCTCATGCATCCGACGGTCCCCTTCACGTGGACGCCGAGCTCCGCGTCCACGTCGGCTTCGTCGAGTTCGGCCAGGGCGACCCGGCGGCTGCTCCCGGCGTTGTTCACCAGCCCGTCGAGGCGGCCGAAGGTGGCCAGCGCGGCCTGGACGGCCTGTCCGGCGCCGTCCCAGGTGGCGACGTCGGATCGCTGGGCCAGCACGGTGCAGCCACGGTGCCCGAGCGTCCGGGCCAGCTCTTCGAGGTCGTCGAGCGGATCGCCGGCCGGGTCGCCGGTCGGGAGGTCGTTGGCGACCACCGTGGCGCCCTGCTCGGCCAGCGTCGTCACGTAGGCCCGGCCGATGCCCTGTGCCGCGCCGGTCACGAGCACGACCTTGCCCGCGAGCAGGGGCGCACCTGCGCCGGACCGCGGCGACCGTTCGTCGAGAGGTCGGGGCACGAGGCCGGCGGTCATCGGCCAGCTCTGGGGCACCCGTCGGCGTCGGCGATCGCTCCCGGACCGCCTCCTGTCGGAGCGGCGCCGTCGCCGGCGGCCGGACGATACGTCTCCACGCGCTTCCCCCTGCGGTCGGGCGGGTGCCCCGCCCGTGGCTCCGGCTGCGGGCGGCCCGCCGGGGTCGATCGTGGCGCCCCTCCCCGCCCTTGTCAACTATGACGTTGATCAGGGTCCCGGCACGGCTGCGTGGTCGGAGGCGCCGGGGACCTCCAGCAGGATGCCCCGGTTGCGGACGGTGTGGAGGCGCAGCCCGACGGCCCGCAGCCGCTTCCCGAGCCGGAAGGTGACGGCTCTCACGGAGCCGCTGCGGGGACTTCCGCCGGCCGAGGCGTAGGCGTCGGCGATCTCCTCGGTGCGCACGACCCGGCCGGCGTTGGCCAGGAGCAGGCGGACGACGGGGAGCTGCGCGTCCGGGATGGCGATCCAGCGGCCGTCGTAGCGAAGGAGGCCTGCCTCGTCGAGGGTCGGTCGGGCCTCGGGGCCGGGCGGCGGTTCGAGCTCTCGATCCATGCCTGTGCTCCTGGCCCGGGGGACCGGCCCGGCCGCGGCGGGCCGAGCCGGTCCCGCCGGATCAGGCCTGCACCTCCCGAGGCAGCGATCCCGCCGGCGCGGATCCGGTACCGGGGATGGTCGCGCCGAACGAGCCGAAGCCCTCGCCGTAGCCGGGGGAGCCGTGCTCGAGGACGTCGAGGCCGGCGAGCTCCTCCTCCTCGGAGACCCGCAGGCCCACGGTGGCCTTGATGAGGGCGAACAGGGCGTAGGCGGTGATCGAGGTCCAGATGGCGATGGCGATCACGCCGATGACCTGGGTGACGAGCTGGTCCGCGCCGCCGCCGAACAGCAGGCCCTGGGACCAGAAGTCGGTGTCCTCGCGGGCGAACAGGCCGACGCAGATGGTGCCGAAGGCGCCGCAGACGCCGTGGACCGATACCGCGCCGACCGGGTCGTCGACCTTGAGCACCCGGTCGACGAACTCGACCGACAGGACGACGAGGATGCCTGACAGGGCGCCGATGCCGATGGCGACCTGTGGGGTCACCGCGGCCGGACCGGCGGTGATGCCGACGAGGCCAGCCAGGAGCCCGTTCCCGGTCATGCCCACGTCGGGCTTGCCCGAGCGCACCCAGACCGTGACCATCGCCATGACCGCGCCGGCGGCGGCGGCCATGGTGGTGGTCACCGCGATGCCACCGATGGCGCCGTCGGCGGCGAGCTCGGAGCCGGGGTTGAAGCCGTACCAGCCGACCAGGAGGATGAAGCAGCCCAGGATGGCGAAGGGGATGTTGTGGCCGAGGATGGCGCGGGGCTTGCCGTCGGGGCCGTACTTGCCGATGCGGGGTCCGAGGGCTTTGGCGCCCCAGAAGGCGGTGATGCCGCCGACCATGTGGACGATGCTCGATCCGGCGAAGTCGTGGAACGGCACCGGTAGAGGCCCTGCGCCCTGGGCCAGCCAGCCGCCGCCCCACTGCCAGCGCACGACCACCGGGTAGATGATCAGGCTGATCACGAAGCTGTAGGCCAGGTAGGCCTGGAACTTCGTGCGCTCGGCCATGGCACCGGACACGATCGTCGCCGCGGTGGCCGCGAAGGCCACCTGGAACATGAAGAACACGGGCACCGTGAGGGTCCCCACCGTGCCGGCCCCGTCGCCGAGGAAGAAGCCGTCGGCGCCGAAGAACTTCCCGAACCCGTCGAAGGATCCGCCGTAGGCGATGGCGAACCCGACGGCCATGAAGGCCAGCGCGCCGGCGCTGAAGTCGATGAGGTTCTTCATCATGATGTTGGCCACGTTCTTGGCCCGCGTGAGCCCGGCCTCGACCAGCGCGAAGCCGGCCTGCATGAAGATGACCAGGATCCCGGCGAGCAGGATCCAGACGTTGTCCAGGTTCGCCTGGACCGATGCCACGTCGTCCTGGGCCAGGGCGGGGGCGGCCGGGCCCAGGACCAGGGCGGCGGCGAGGCCTGCGCCCGCGGTCCACCTCCGTCGTGCTCGGGATCGGCTCTGGGGCGGTTGCTGCATGGGAGTGCTTCTCCTTGTCTGGTCTGTCGGTCGGAGTGGGGCGCGGGGGCACCGGCCGCTGCGGCCCGTGGGTCGGCGCGGATGACGGGATCAGAGGTCGAGGCCGGGCTGGGCGGACGACCCGGCGGTGCGGGGCGACGTCGGTGCGCGCCTCCCGGCGGGGTGCCGGGCCGACGAGTCGTTGGGCGAGGTTGCGGTCCTGTTCCCGGGGGCTCGACGGTGGCCTCCGAGCGGGCTCCGTCGGCCCTCTCGTGCCGGCGCGGTCGGGCCGGCGGGCAGGTCGGCACGACCGCCGGCTGGCCCGGGCCTGCGCCGCGGGTCCCGCCGCCAGGCGCGCCGTTCGCCCGGTCCGACGTCCGTCGGGGTCCACCGGGCGGCTGCCCTGATCCGGGCCCGCCGTCCGAACGCGAGACCTGTCGACGATGCCGGTCGCTCGGGCGCCGCCCGCGGCCGCCGGGCCCTCAGCGGGTCGGTGCGACCCGAGGGCCCTGGGGACCGAGCGGCCGCCGGGTGCCGGTCACGAGCCGGCGGCGGGGTCCGCTAGGCGCCGCAGGGGCGCGCCGCGGGCGCGAGGGGTGGACCGCGCCAGGCGGCACGGGTCCAAGCCAGGACCGAGTGGTCCCGCTCGCGGGCCTCCTGTCGTGGGCGGCGGCACCAGAGCAGCGCTCCGAGCGCCAGGGCGACGGTGGCCGCCAGGGGGATCCGGGCCACGACGGCCGCGTGCACCAGGGTGGAGACGGTGGTGGACACGTCGCGCGCCGCGACGACGCTGGAGTCGTGGGTGTCGGCCTTCTGGATGTCCGCCGCGCTGCCGTTGGAGGGATCCGCGAGCAGGGTCAGCATCAGGCAGACGAGCACGGCACGCACGATCGACCTGCCCACGCCCACCTCCCGTCCTCGCCGGTCCCGCGGCGGACCCGCAGGATTCACGGAACGTAAAGAGTCGACGTTGCCGGCCGGTTCGGCGTCGGTGACGAGCCGTTCACAGCCACCTGACCCGTTCCTTTCGCCGGCGTGGGGCCGCCGACGGGCGCGTCAGGCGGTGCGGCGGGCCCTGCCGGGCCGGGGGGCGCGGTAGGCGCGGAAGAGGTCGGCCGCCGTCGCCACGTGGGCGGCGTAGTGGTCGTAGGGCTCGCGGGCCGCGGCGGCGTGGGCGATCCCGTCGAGCAGCACGCGCAGCGCGGCGCACATCGCCTCGGGGGAGGTCTGCCCGGACAGCTCACCCGAGTCGGCCGCGTCGCGCACGATGCGCTCGATCAGCGGCCCGGTGAAGCGCCACGTGGTGCCGAGGGCGTCGCGCAGCTCGGGGTGGCGGGCCATCTCCTGGCGCCGGGAGGCGATGAAGAACATGCGGGCGCTCTCGTGGCGGTACATCCACAGCATGAGGTCGAACAGGCCGTCGATGCGGGCGTCGAAGCCCTCCCGCTCCAGGACAGTGCCGTACTTCGACCCCAGGTCGTCGGCCGCGGACCGGATGGCCATGGCGAACAGCTCGGCCTTGTTGCGGGCGTAGTGGTAGAGGACCGAGGTGGCCACACCCGCGAGGGCCCCGATCCGCTCGATGGACGCACCCCGGTAGCCGTGCTCGCCGAAGGCCTGCTCGGCGGCGCCGAGGATGGCCTGCCGCGTCTTCTCGCTGTCGCCGGCGGGGGGTCGACCGGGGCCGGACTGGCGTGTCCGCTGGGTGGCGGCCATCGGCCAAACATACAGGCGCCCTCCCGGGGGACCGATCCGTTGCGGACTGGGCTCGGCAGCCGCGCTTGGTCCTTGACGACGACCGGGTTCGGCCCTTATGTTCGCGAAATCGATTGTTCAATCTAATTTTCCGACCCGGGGGGGATGGCGATGAGCGAAGGCTCCGCCGAGTACTCACTGGACGTCGTCGCGCCCGTCGCCACAGCGTTCGGAACAGAGCACCGGCCACTGGCACCACGTCCGACGTCGCTCGAGGGCCTGACGCTCGGCCTGCTGTGGAACGTCAAGCCCAACGGCGACGTCGCCCTGCGGGCCGCGGCGGCGGCGATCGAGGCGCAGGTCGAGGGCCTCAAGGTGCGGTTCTACGACGGCGGCATCCCCGTCGCGTCCGCGCTGCTCGACCGGATCGCCCACGAGTGCGACGTCGTGCTGGCCTGCACGGCCGACTGCGGGAGCTGCACCTCGTGGCTCACCCACGACTGCGTGCAGCTCGAGCGCCGGGGAACGCCGGCGGTGATCATCTGCTCCGCCGGCTTCGAGGACGACCTGGAGACCAGCGCCCGGGCCTTCGGCATGCCCGGGCTGCAGTACGCCCTGGTCCCGAAGGTCTACAACAACATCGAGCCGGAGGAGGCCGAGCAGATCACCCGTCCGGTGGTGGGTGAGCTGGTCAAGCTCCTCACCTCCGGCGTGGTCGCACCGGGGACCACCGACGCCACCCTGACCGAGACCCAGGTCATCAACTTCACCGGCCCCGAGCCGCTCGCGGTCCTCGAGCAGTTCAACGCCCGGTACCTGGCCAACGAGTGGGGCGCCGGCCTCCCGCTGCTGCCCCGGGTCCCCCAGCGCGTCGCCGCGCTGGTCGCCGCCGTCGACGGCGGCCCCGACGACCTCGTCTGCGTGCTGCCGCCGGGCAACGGGCGGGCCACGGTGCACAACGTCGCGGTCAACGCGGCCATGGCCGGCTGCACCCCCCAGGAGATGCCGACGATCATGGCCGCGCTGCGGGCGGTGGCGAAGGTCGCCCCGCCCTGGAACCTGGCCGGCCTGATGTCGACCAGCGCCCACGCGCCCATCTTCTTCACCAACGGGCCGGTCGGCGGGGAGCTCGGCATCAACGGCGGGCGCGGCTGCCTGGGCCCGGGCAAGCAGAACGCGGTGAACCTCCGCATCGGCCGGGCCATCCTGCTGTGCCTCAAGAACATCGGGGTGTGGAACCACGGGGTCATGGACATGGACTCGGTCGGCTCGCCCCGCAAGCACATCTCGTTCTTCGCCGAGAACGAGGCCGAGTCGCCCTGGCCCGCCTTCCACGTCAGCCGGGGCTACCGGACCGAGCAGAGCACGGTCACGGTCCTGTTCACCCAGGGCGAGCTCGACATGGGCATCCAGGGCCACACCGACGGCCGCCAGCTGGCCAAGGCCATCGCCTCCATGGTCCCGCCGGCGGGCTCGCTGCCGACCCAGACCTTCATCTTCGGCGACGAGGTCACCCAGTCGCCCGAGGGGCGCCTCGTGATCATCCCGCCGCCCCACGCCGTGCCCATCGCCGAGGCCGGCTTCACCAAGGACGGGCTCGCCCGCCTCTTCCACAACGAGGTCCGCGACACCGTCGAGAAGTTCCGCGAGCCGCTCCAGAAGCTCAACGCCGACGGGAAGACCCGGCCCGAGTGGGCCTGGATGTTCGACCTGTCCGCCGAGGAGGCCCGCCGGACCACCGTCCAGTCCATCGAGCGACCGGACCAGTTCTACTTCGTGGTGGCCGGCTCGGTCCGTGCCAAGGACCTCTCGTTCCCGACCGTCAACCTGCCCGTGACCGAGCCCATCGTCACGAACCCCGCCGGCCTCCAGGAGGGCGACAAGTGATCGAACGACCGTTCCGACCGGCGCTGCGGCGCGGCCTCGCCGCCCTCACCGCCCTCACCCTGGCCGCGGCCGCCTGCTCCGACGACGAGCCCGCGGGCACCTCGGCCGGCGAGAGCGGTGGCGAGTCCGGCGAGACCACCGGTGGCCGCCTCGTGGTGGCCCAGGCCAGCCCCGTCCGCAAGCTCGACTTCGTCGGGATCCTCGACACGTCGGCCTTCACCGTCTTCCAGACCAACGTGCTCGAGGGCCTGACCCGGGCCGTGCTCGACGAGGACGGGGACCTGACCTGGGAGCCCGCCCTGGCCGAGTCCTGGGACCGAGAGGGCCCCTCGCAGTGGCGGTTCCACCTGCGCGAGGACGTCTCGTTCCACGACGGGCGCCCCTTCACCTCGGCCGACGTGGTGTTCACCGTGGGCCGCATCACCGCGGAGGACGCCGAGGTCGGCATCCTGCTGGGCAACATCGAGCGGGCCGAGGCCGTCGACGAGCACACCGTCGACATCTTCACCAAGCAGCCGACCGAGTTCCTCGACCGGGCCGTGTCGGGCCTGACCGTCATCCCCGACGGCTGGGGCGAGGACGCGGCGGCCGCGGCGAGCCAGCTGCCCGGGACCGGGCCCTACCGCCTCGTCGAGTACGGCAACGGCGAGGACGTGCTGCTCGAGCTGAACCCCGACTACTGGGGCGACAACGAGGGCGCCTTCGAGGAGGTCCAGATCCGCACCATCCCCGAGGCGGGGTCGCGCCTGGCCGCCCTCGAGGCCGGCGAGGTCGACGTGGCGCTGCAGCTCTCGCCCGAGCTGGCCGGCGCCGCCCCGAAGGTCCTGACGACCGCGGGGGCCGAGGTCGAGTTCTTCCGCCTGACCAACAAGGGCGTCCTGGCCGACAAGCGGGTCCGCCAGGCGCTGAACATGGCCGTGGACCGCGAGGTGCTCATCGAGTCCATCCGCAGCGGCTACGCCACGCTGCCCAACGCCCAGCAGATCCCGCCCCAGACCTTCGGCTACAACACCGACCTGGAGGACTACCCGTTCGACCCCGAGGGCGCCGAGGAGCTGCTCGAGGAGGCCGGCGCCCTGGGCAAGCCGCTGTCGATGGTCTGCTCGGCCGACTCGTACGGCGCCGTCGGCCAGGACTCGTGCTCGACGGTGGCCCAGATGGTCCGCGACGTCGGGCTGGACGTGAAGCTCGACATCCTCCCCAAGGACGCCTACATCGAGCAGTTCTTCGCCAAGCAGAACGGCCTGCCCCAGCCCGACCTCGTCTACATCATCTCCGGTACCGACACGCTGACCGCCGACACCCCCATGCGCGTCTGGTACGACTGCGAGAACGGCCGCAACGCCTTCTGCGACCCCGAGGTCGAGGCGAAGGTGATGGAGGCCACCACCCTGGGGCTGGAGGAGCAGGAGGAGGCGTGGAAGGACCTGATGGCCGAGCTGCACGACCAGGCCCCCATGCTGTGGCTGACCGTGCCCGAGGTCGTGGTCGGTGTGGCCCGCGACGTCGAGGGGCCGATCTTTCCCCTCACCGGGGCCAACGGCGACGCCGACTGGTCCAAGTGGCGCCGGGTGGCGAGCTGAGGTGAGCGGGACGCGCGCCGGCGCAGGTGACTGGGCTGCGGACCTTCCCCTTGGGGTCCGCAGCTCGGTCACCGACGCCCTGGCCCACTTCGAGGCGCTGCTGGTCGGCGACGGCGGCGCCCTCGAGGTGCAGGCCTTCGCAGCCGGTGGGGAGATGGTGGTCGAGTACCGCAAGGGCACCAACGACGACTGCCCGAGCTGCGTCATCACCCACGACGACCTGGCCGTGTTCATCCGGGAAGCCCTCGAGGCCCGCTCGGTCCCCGTGACCGGCGTCCGCGTGGTCGACCCCGCCGGCTGAGTGGCCCGCTACCTCGCCCGACGGCTGCTGCACAGCCTGCTCGTGCTGGCGGCCATCATGGCCGTCACCTTCGTTGTCTTCCAGGTCCTGGGCGACCCGGTGCGGCGCATCCTGCCGCTCAACGCGTCGGACGAGCAGGTGGAGGCGTTCAGCCAGGCCAACGGCTTCTCCGACCCGTTCCCGACCCGCTTCGCGCGCTTCGTGGGCGACGTCGTCACGCTCGACTTCGACGACTCGTACACGTTGCGGCGCGACCCGCTCCCCGCGGTGCTCGACGCCCTGCCCCGCACCGCGATCCTGGCCGGGGCGGCCTTCGCCCTGGCCGCGGTCGGCGGGGTGGCGCTGGGCGTGGCGGCCGCGGTCAACCGGGGCGGGCGGATCGACCGGGGCGTGTCGACCGCGGGTGTGGTCGTGGTCTCGATGGCCGAGTTCTGGATCGGGCTCATCCTCGTGGTGCTCTTCGCCGTCCACCTGGGCTGGCTGCCCACCAGCGGCTACGGCACCGGGACCCGCCTGGTGCTGCCCGCCGTCACCCTCGCCGTCACCCCGATGGGACGGATCGCCTACTTCACCCGCAACAGCGTGGTGGCGGCCCTCGACGAGCCCCACGTCGCCTTCGCCACCTCCCTGGGCATGCCCCGGTCGGTGGTGCTGGGCCGCTACGTGCTGCCCGGCGCGTCGCTGCCCCTGCTGGCGCTGGCCGGCGTGGAGCTGACCCGCATGCTGGTGGGCGGCGCGCTGGTGGTCGAGCTGGTCTTCGCCTGGCCCGGCAGCGGCCGGCTCTACGCCACCGCCATGGAGCGCTACGACCTGCCGTTGGTCACCGCGGCGATCCTGGTGGCGACGGTCATCGTGCTGGTCCTGAACCTGCTCCTCGACCTGCTCTACGCGCGGATCGACCCGCGGGTGCGCCTGGCATGAGCCTGGTCGAGCGCGGCCCCGGGCTCGTGCCCGAGCCGGTGGTGGAGGAGCCCGTGGCACCGAGGTCGGCCCTCCAGGGCCTGGCGGCGCGGGCCCGGTCGGCCCGGGGCCGCTGGTGGCGGGGCAACGCCCGGCTCGGCCTGGCCCTGGTCGTGCCGGTCGCGCTCTACGCCGTGGTGGTGCCCTGGATCGCCGATCCCGCCGCGACCCGGATCGACCCGGCCCGCCGCTTCGCCCCGCCCGGCTTCTGGTTGGTCGACGGGTCCCAGCCCTTCTTCGGGACCGACCACCTCGGGCGCGACCTGGCGGTGACCACGGCGCTCGGGCTGCGCACCTCGATCCTCATCGGGCTGGGCGCGGTGGTCCTCTCGGCCCTCATCGGCTGGGTCTTCGGCGCCGTGACCGGGTTCCTCGGTGGGCGGGTCGACAGCTTCGGCTCCCGGGTCATGGACCTGTTCAACGCCTTCCCCGGCCTGCTGCTGGTCATCGGACTGATGACCGCGCTGGGGTCCTCGCCCCGCAACGCCGTGCTCGTGCTGGCCCTGGCCACCTGGGTCGTGTTCGGCCGGGTGGCCCGCAGCCAGGCGCTGGCGCTGCGGGGCGCGCCCTTCATCGACGGGGCCCGGCTCTCGGGGGTGACCCTGCCCGGCATCGTGGCCGGCCACGTCCGCCGCAACACGTTCCCCCTGGTCGGCGCGCTGTGCGTGATCGAGCTGCCCCGGCTGATCCTGGCCGAGGCCACGTTGAGCTTCCTCGGCTTCGGCATCCAGCCACCCACCTTCTCGCTGGGCCGGGTCGTGGCCGAGGAGCGCGACTACCTCCAGCTCGAACCGTGGGCCGCCACCTTCCCCGGGGTCCTCCTCGCCCTGTTCTGCGTGGGCGTCGCCCTGCTCGGCATGGGCCTGCGGGCCGACCTCTCCCGGGGGGTGCGGGACCGGTGAGGCTGGCCGTGTCGGGGCTCACGACCGACCTGTGGAGCGAGTCCGGCCCGCTGCGCGTGGTCGACGAAGTGGACCTCCAGGTCGACGCGGGCGAGACGCTGGGCGTGGTCGGCGAGTCGGGCTGCGGCAAGAGCATGACCCTCATGTCCATCCTGCGGCTCGTGGCACCCCACGTCGGCGGGGTGACCGGCGGACGGGTCGAGCTCGACGGGACCGACGTGCTGGCCCTCGGGCCCGACGAGCTGCGGGCGGTCCGCGGCGCCGGGATCGCCCTCATCCCCCAGGACCCCATGGTGGCCCTCAGCCCCGTCCTGCGCCTGGGCACCCAGATGGCGGCCGCTCTGCGAGCCCACGGGCCCCGCACCGGACGGGACGAGCTCCGGCGCCGCAGCGCCGAGCTCCTCGAGCAGGTGGGGGTGCCCCGGCCCGACGTGCAGCTCCGCCGGTACCCCCACGAGCTGTCGGGCGGCATGCTCCAGCGCGTCGCCATCGCCATGGCCATCGGCAACGGACCCCGGGTGGTGCTGGCCGACGAGCCCACCACCGCGCTGGACGTGACCATCCAGGCCCAGATCCTCGAGCTGCTGGCCGACATGCAGGAGCGCAACGGCATGGCCCTGGTGCTGGTCACCCACGACCTCGGGGTGGTGTCCCAGGTCGCCGACCGGGTCAACGTCATGTATGCCGGGCGGGTCGTGGAGACGGCGAGCGCGGCCGACCTGTTCGCCGCGCCCCGCCACCCCTACACGCGGGCGCTGCTGGCCAGCCTCCCTTCGACCCACCGGCCGGGCGAGCGGCTGGCCCACGTCGAGGGCCAGCCCCCGCCGCTGGGTCGGCTCCCACGGGGGTGCGCCTTCGAGCCCCGCTGCGCCGTGGGATCGGGCCGCGACGAGTGCCTCGGCGGGCGGCCCGACCTCGTGCCCTGGGGCCGTGGCGCGGTGGCCTGCCACCACGCGGGGGAGGCCGAGCCGCCCCGGCACCCGGTCGCGCTCGGAACCGGGGGTGCCGCCGATGGTTGAGGCCGCCGACGACCTGCTCAGGGTCGAGGGGCTGACCAAGCGGTTCGCCGTGCGCCGTGGCCTGCTCCGGCCGTCCCGCCAGGCCATCGCCGCGGTGACCGACGTGTCCTTCTCGGTGGCCCCGGGGGAGACCCTCGGCCTGGTGGGGGAGTCCGGCTCGGGGAAGTCGACCACCGGCCGGATGATCGTCCGGCTGGTCGACCCGTCGGCGGGCCGGATCGTGTTCGAGGGCCGGGACATCACCACGGTCGGCGGGGCCGAGCTGCGCCGGGCCCGCCGGAACCTCCAGATGGTCTTCCAGGACCCCTTCGCCTCCCTCGACCCGCACATGACGGTGGCCGACGTGGTGGCCGAGCCGCTGCGGGCCCACCACGAGGGCGACCGGCGGGCCGTGCGGCGCCGGGCCGGCGAGCTGCTCGAGCTGGTCGGGCTGACCGCGGCGCAGGGCGCCCGACGCCCGGCGGCGTTCTCGGGCGGCCAGCGCCAGCGCATCGGCATCGCCCGGGCGCTGGCCCTGTCCCCCCGGCTGGTCGTGCTCGACGAGCCGGTCTCGGCGCTGGACGTGTCGGTCCAGGCCCAGGTCCTGAACCTGCTCGACGACCTCCAGCGCACGCTGGGCGTGTCGTTCCTGCTGATCTCCCACGACCTGTCGGTCGTGCGCCACGTCGCCCGGCGCGTCGCGGTGATGTACATGGGGCGGATCGTCGAGGTCGGCGAGACGGCCCGGATCTTCGCCGCGCCGGCCCACCCCTACACCCAGGCGCTGCTGTCGGCGGTGCCGGCGGTGGAGGTGGGTGGAGGGCACCGGGCCGAGCGCATCGTGCTGCGGGGCGAGCCCCCCGACCCGGTCGACCTGCCCGCGGGCTGTGCCTTCCGGGGCCGGTGCTGGCGGGCCGGGCCGGGCTGCGACGTCGAGGTCCCCCGCCTGGCACCGGTCGCGCCGGGCCAGGACGTGGCCTGCCTCCACCCCGTGGCCGACCCCCTCGCCGAACCCCCCGACAAGGAAGCAGCCAGGACCGCATGACCCCCCGACCCACCCCCTCCCCCCGGCCGTTCCTCGAGGGCGTCCGGGTGCTCGACATCACCCTGGCGCTGGCCGGGCCCTACTGCACGACCGTCCTGTCCGACCTCGGGGCCGAGGTGGTCAAGGTCGAGCCGGTGGCCGGCGAGTCGATGCGCCGCCGGTCGCTCAGCGAGTCGGCCGAGGCGCTGCCCTTCGCCATGCTGCACCGCAACAAGGGCAGCCTGGCCGTGGACCTGAAGGCGCCCGAGGGCCGCGACCTGCTGCGCCGCCTGGCCGGGCGGGTGGACGTGCTGGTCCAGAACTTCCGGGCCGGGGCGATGGACCGCCTCGGGCTCGGCTACGACGACCTGTCGGCGCTCAACCCCGACCTCGTGTACTGCTCGATCTCGGGCTTCGGCCAGTCGGGCCCGCTGCGCGACGTCAAGGGCATCGACCTGATCGCCCAGGCCTACGGCGGGCTCATGAGCGTGACGGGGACCGAGGACGGCGAGCTGGCCAAGGCCGGGTTCGCCGTGGGCGACATCGGGGCCGGCATGTGGGGGGCCATCGGGGTCCTCGCCGCGCTGCATCGGGTCCGTGCCGGCGGGGGA
>JBFWTJ010000053.1:0-16234 GCA_050247895.1 Acidimicrobiia bacterium | reverse complement strand
CGCCCGCCGGGGCCGGCTCCTGGAGGAGTCGATCGCCGCGCTGCGGGCGCTGTGGGGCCCGGGCCCGGCCCACCACGCGGGCGTGGAGTGGTCGTTCGGTCCCGTCCACCTCGAGCCCACGCCCCCGGTCGTCCCGCCGATCCTGATCGGCGCCGGCGCGCCACGGGCCCTGCGGCGCGCCGCCACGCTGGGCGACGGCTACATCGTGCCCGGCGTCCCCTTCGACCGGTCGATCGAGCTGATCGGCGAGGTGCGGGCCCTGCGGGAGCGGCTCGGCCCGGGCGGGCGTCCCTTCCACGTCCAGGGCCGCGTCACCGACCCGGACTCGGCCGACCAGCGCGACCGGGCCGCGGCCGCCGGGGTCGACTCGGTCGTGGTCACGGCGTGGACGCCGGCCGACGACACGCTCGCGGCCAAGGCCGCCGCGGTCGAGCGTGCCGCCACCCGCTGGTCGGCCTGATCGACCGAGGGCCGACCCGGCGCCTTCGGGGGCAGGGCTAGCCTCCGGGCCGGTGCCGGCCGGCGACCTCTTCCACGGCTACGAGGTCGGGAGCGACTTCGACGAGGTCTTCGCTCCGGACGGCACGATCCGTCCCCACTACGAGGACCTCGTCGCCCGCCTCGGGTACTTCTCGCCCGCCGAGATGGCCCGCCGGGCCCAGCTGCGCGACACCGCCTTCCGGGGGGCGGGCATCACCTTCACCGTGTACGGCGAGGAGGAGGGCGTCGAGCGGACCTTCCCGATGGACCTGCTGCCCCGGATCGTCCCGGCGACCGAGTGGGCCGCGGTCGAGCAGGGCCTGGTCCAGCGGGTGACCGCGCTCAACCGGTTCCTCGACGACCTCTACCTGGGCGAGCGGGCCGCCGTGCGCGACGGGATCGTGCCGTCGTGGGTCGTGCTCAGCTCCGACGGCTTCCAGCGGGCGGCGGCGGGCGTCCCGGTGGTCGACGGGGCCCGCTGCCTGGTGGCGGGGATCGACCTGGTGCGCGACGCCGAGGGCGCCTACCGGGTCCTGGAGGACAACCTCCGCAACCCCAGCGGCATCGCCTACGTGCTGGAGAACCGGGCCGCCATGACCCGGGTCCTGCCCAGCCTGTTCGGCAGCCTGCGGGTTCGGCCGGTCGACGACTACGGCGCCGTGCTGCTCGACGCCCTGCGCCACGCGGCGCCCGCCGCGGCCGGGGAGCCGACCGTGGTCGTGCTCACGCCCGGCGTCTACAACAGCGCCTACTTCGAGCACGTGTTCCTGGCCCGCCAGATGGGCGTCGAGCTGGTCGAGGGCCGCGACCTGGTCGTCGACGACCACGTCCTCTACATGCGGACCACCCGCGGGCTCCAGCGGGTCGACGTCGTCTACCGCCGCATCGACGACGACTTCCTCGACCCGGTGGCCCTGCGGCCCGACTCGATGCTGGGCGTGCCCGGCCTGCTGGCCGCGGCCCGGGCCGGCAACGTGGCGCTGTGCAACGCGGTGGGCAACGGCGTGGCCGACGACAAGGCCGTCTACGCCTACGTCCCCGAGCTGATCCGCTACTACCTGGGCGAGGAGCCGATCCTGCCCAACTGCACCACCTACCTGCTCTGGGACCCGGACCAGCGGCGGGCGGTCCTGGACCGGCTCGACGAGCTGGTGGTCAAGCCCGTGGCCGAGTCGGGCGGCTACGGCCTGTGCATCGGACCGGCCGCGACCGACGAGGAGCTGGCCGAGGTGGCCCGCCGGGTCGAGGCCGACCCCCGCGGCTACATCGCCCAGGAGGTCGTGCGCCTGTCGTGCCACCCGACCTTCGTCGGCGACCACCTCGAGGGCCGCCACGTCGACCTGCGGCCCTTCGTCATCACCGGCGAGACCACCCGGGTGATCGCCGGGGGCCTGACCCGGGTGGCGTTGCGACGCGGGTCGCTGGTCGTGAACTCCAGCCAGGGCGGCGGCTCGAAGGACACCTGGGTGCTGCGCGACGAGGGCCGCGACGGCGGGGAGGCGGCCTGATGCTGTCCCGCCACGCCGAGCACCTCTTCTGGACCGGCCGCTACGTGGAGCGGGCCGCCGACACCGCCCGGAAGCTCGACGTCGCCTACCACGGCCTGCTGGGCGAGCCGGTGGTGGCCGCCCGCCGGGGCTGGCTCGACCTGCTCGACGCGCTGCACCAGGCCGAGGGCTACCGGGCCGGCCACGACGTGGTCGACGCCCGCACGGTGATGGCCTTCCTGGTCCTCGAGCCGTCCAACCCGGGCGCGGTGGTCAACTGCGTGGCCCGAGCCCGCGAGAACGCCCGCAGCGTGCGGGAGATGGTGTCGATCGAGGTGTGGGAGTCGATCAACACGTTCTGGCTCGAACTGGCCGGGCGGGACCTGGCCCGCGAGCTCGGCGGCCAGCCCTACCAGCTCCTGGGCACGGTCCGGCGCCGCTGCCAGGAGATCGTCGGCACGGCCAGCGAGACCATGCCCCACGACGACGGTTGGCGGTTCATGACCCTGGGGGCCGTGCTCGAGCGGGCCGAGATGACCGGCCGGCTCCTGGAGGTCTCCTGCGCGCCGTTCGCCCAGGGGGACGAGGAGCTCGGCTTCCACGCCGCGGTCCACCTGCTCAAGTCGGCGTCGGCGTCCGAGGCGTTCCGCCGGGCCCACCCGGCGGCCATGACGGTGGAGAACGTCCTGGGCTTCCTGCTCCTGTCGCCGACCTTCCCCCGCTCGGTCCTGTTCTGCCTGCGGACCGCCGAGCGGCTGCTCGGCGAGCTGGAGCCGGGCGTGCGGCCGTCGCGGGCCCTGCGGGTGCTGGGGCGGCGCCGGGCCGACCTGGAGTTCGCCGAGGTCGTCGAGCTGGTGGCCGGCGACCTCGGCGCCTACCTGGCCGCGGTCCAGGCCGACGTGCGCCGGGCGGCGGACCTGGTCGGCGTCCGCTACTTCCGCCACACCGAGGAGTTCTCGGTCTTCCACTCGCTGGCGCCGCTCCCGTGAGGCTCGACATCCGCTACCGGTGCGCGTTCGAGTACGCCGAGCTGGTCCACGAGAGCCAGAACGAGCTGCGGGCCTGCCCGGTCTCCGATGCCCGCCAGACCCTGCTCGGCTACCGGGTCTCCACCTCGCCCCCGGCGCGGGTCCTGTCCTTCGAGGACTACTGGGGGACCCGGGTCGACGCCTTCGGCGTGCGCGAGCCGCACATCTTCCTGGAGGTGACCGCCGAGGCCACCGTGGAGACCCGGCCGACGCCGCTGCCGGCCCGCTCGCCCGGGCTGGACGCGCTGCGCGACCCGGCCTTCGTCGAGGCCCACTGGGAGCACCTCCAGCCGACCGGGCGGACCGAGGGGGACGAGCGGGTCGGGGCCGAGGCCCGGGCCCAGGTGGCGCTGGCCGGGCCCGAGTGCGTGGGCGTGGCCCTGGCCATCCACCGGCGGGTGGGCACGCTCCTGCGCCGGGTCCCGGGGCGGCGGGGCGTGGTCCCTCGCCTGGACGAGGTCCTGGACCGGGGGGAGGGCACGGCCCGCGACCACGCCCACCTCGCCGTGGCCATGGCCCGGTCGGTCGGGCTGCCGGCCCGGTACGCCTCGGGCTACCTGTTCGAGGACGACGGCGGTGGCGGGCCCGGGCCGCAGGGGCCCGGCGACGAGGATGGCGACGCGGCCAGGGTGCAGACCCACGCCTGGTTCGAGGTGGCGGTCCCCGGGCTGGGATGGCTGGGCCTGGACCCGGCCGGGCACCGGGCCGTCGGCCTGCGCCACGTGAAGATCGGCCACGGGCGCGACCACGACGACGTGCCGCCCCTGCGGGGCACCTACTCCGGTCCGCCCGACGCCACGCTGGACGTGTCGGTCGAGATGCGCCGGCTGGCCGGGGCCGCGACGGCCCTGCAGCACCAGGCCCAGCAGTAGGCCCCCCCGCAGGGCCGGTCGGCGACCTTGACGCCGGCGGGTCGGTCCCTCTAGCCAGGGCCGATGCTCGCTGTGCGCTGCCTGTCGACCTCGCCCGACGACCCCCTCTCCGGGCTGTCGGTCGACGAGGTGCCCGAGCCCGAGGTGCCCGACGGCTGGGTCGCCGTCGAGCTGCGGGCCGCCTCGCTCAACCACCACGACCTGTGGTCCCTGCGCGGCGTCGGCCTGCCCGCCGAGCGGCTCCCCATGACGCTGGGCTGCGACGGGGCCGGCGTGCTGGCCGACGGGACCGAGGTGGTGGTCCACGCGGTGGTGGGCGATCCGGCGCGGGGCCGGGGCGACGAGACCCTCGACCCGGGCCGCACGCTGCTGTCCGAGCTGCACCAGGGCACGCTGGCCGAGCAGGTCGTCGTGCCGGCCCGCAACGTCGTGCCCAAGCCGGCGTCGCTGGGCTGGGTCGAGGCCGGTTGCATGTCCACGGCCTGGCTGACCGCCTACCGCATGCTGCGCCGGGCCGGCCTGGGCGAGGCGGGCACGGTGCTGGTGCAGGGCGCGGGTGGCGGGGTGGCCACCGCGGCGATCGCCCTGGGCAAGGCCCTGGGCCACACGGTGCTGGTGACCTCGCGCGACCAGGGCAAGCGGGACCACGCCCTGGCGCTGGGCGCCGACCTGGCCGTGCCCACCGGCGCACGCCTGCCGACCAAGGTCGACGCGGTGCTCGAGACGGTGGGCGAGGCCACCTGGGCGCACTCGCTGCGGGCCCTGCGCCCGGGCGGGACGGTCGTGGTCAGCGGGGCGACCAGCGGCCCGAACCCGCCGGCCGACCTGAACCGGGTCTTCTTCCTCCAGCTCTCGATCGTGGGCTCGACCATGGGCACCCGCGACGAGCTCGTGGCGCTGCTCGACCTGGTCGAGCGGACCGGCGTGCGCCCGGTGGTCGAGGCCACCGCGCCGCTGGCCGAGGCCCGCTCGCTCTTCGAGCGCCTCGCCGCCGGGGACGTGTTCGGCAAGCTCGTCCTGACCGCCTGACCGCCGGGTTGCCTTGCTGCCGGTCGGGGGTGGCCCGAGCGGGACCTCGACCCGGAGGCGGGGGAGCCCTGGGGGTCCGGGTCCCGGTCCCGCTCAGGCCGGGTGCGGGGACCGCACGACGAGCACCGGGCAGCGGGCCCGGTGCACGACCTTCATGGCCACGCTGCCCATCACGGCCCGGGCCAGGCCGGTCCGGCCGTGGGTCGCGAGGGCCAGCAGCGCCACGCCGGACGCGGCCCGGTCCACGATGGCCTCGGCCGGGTCGCCGTGGAGGACGTCGTAGGACGCCCCGCCGGCCAGGCCGCCGGCCAGGCGGGCCACCTCGCCGACCTCGCCCACGTCGGGGACCGTGACCGGCCGGGTCGGCTCGAGGACCTCGATCAGCTCCAGGGGCAGGCCGAGCATCCGGGCCCAGCGGTCGGCGACGGGCACGACGACCTCGGAGCGGACCGATCCGTCCACGCAGGCGACGACCGTGCCGCCCTCCATGGGCCGGTGGGCGACCCGCGGTCCGACCAGGACGATCGGGTCCTCGACGAGCTGGAGGACCTCCTCGGCCACCGAGCCCAGCATCGCCGCGCCCAGCCCGCTGCGGCCGTGGGTGGCCATGCAGATCACCGCCCCGTGGCGGGCCGCCTCCCGGGCGATGGCCGGGGCGGCGTCGAGGTCCTCGGTCACCGCGGCCTCCACGACCACGGGGACCTCGGCGTGGAGCTGGGCGGCCAGCGAGGCGTAGTCGCGGCGGATGGCGGCGGCCTCGCCCTCGTCCCAGGACCAGGTGAACAGCTCGACGCAGGCGCCGGTGGCCTTGGCCAGGCGCAGGGCGGGGCGGATGGCCCGCTCCGACAGGGTGCTCAGGTCGACCGGCACGACGATGCGGTCGAAGGTGTGGTTCTCGCCGTCGCGCATCTGGGGCCTCCGATCTCGTCCTGCGCCCAGGGTGGCGCCCGCGGTGCGCAGGCGGTTAGGGCCCTTGGTCCCTCCATCGGTGGTCCCCCGGCCCTGCTCGCCGGTCGTCCCGGACCCGATCCTGATGGCATGTCGGCAACGGGGGTCCACGAGGTGCAGCTCGATCGCAACGGGCTCGAGGTGTTGGACGAGCAGGAGTGCCTGCGGCTGCTGGCCGGCCACGTCGTGGGCCGGATCGGGACGACCGCGGCGGCCCTGCCGACCATCCTGCCCGTCAACTACACGCTGGTCGGGGGCCGGATCGTGTTCCGCACGGGCCGGGGGACCAAGCTCCAGCGGGCCCTCGACCACGACGTGGTGGCCTTCGAGGTGGACGACCTGGACGTCGAGGCCCACAGCGGCTGGAGCGTGGTGGCCGTCGGCGTGGCCCGGGTGGTCGCCGATCCGGAGCTGCTGGCCCTGCTGGACCAGGCCGGGATCGCCCACTGGGTGCCCGGCTCGGACGGCTGCTACGTGGAGATCGAGCCGACCACGATCAGCGGCCGGCGCCTGGTCCCGGTCCACCGGGCGACCGGCGGTGGCCTGCCCCTGGTGCACCTGGAACCCGGTCAGCGGCAGCGCAGCCGTCCGTCCGGGCCAGAATGGGGGCGTGGCGATCCGGGTGTTCCTCCTCGACGACCATGAGATCGTGCGCCGCGGGCTGCGCGAGCTGCTCGAGGCGGAGCAGGACATGGAGGTCGTGGGCGAGGCCGGGACCGCCGAGGAGGCGCTGGGCCGCATCCCGGCGACGTCCCCGGACGTGGCCGTGCTCGACGTGCGCCTGCCCGACGGCGACGGCATCACGGTCTGCCGCGACGTCCGGTCGCGCCACCCCGAGATCGCCTGCGTGATCCTGACCTCGTACTCCGACGACGAGGCGGTGTACGCCGCGATCATGGCCGGGGCCGCCGGCTACCTCCTCAAGCAGGTGCGGGGCCGAGACCTGGTGGACGGCATCCGCCGGGTCGCGGCGGGCGACTCGTTGCTCGACCCGTCGGTCACCACCATGGTCCTCGAGCGCCTGCGCCACCGGGACGACGACGACGAGCTGGCCGCGCTCACCGACCAGGAGCGCAACATCCTCGCCCTGATCGCCGACGGCCTGACCAACCGCCAGATCGGCGAGCAGCTCTTCCTGGCCGAGAAGACGGTCAAGAACTACGTGTCCAACCTGCTGTCCAAGCTGGGCATGAGCCGGCGGACCGAGGCCGCGGTGTACGCGGCCCGGCTGGCCGAGCGCCGGTCCCGCGCCGACGGCGCCCCGTCCTGAACCGCGCCGTCCCGGCCCCACCTATCCTTCGGCCATGGGCGAGGTGGCAGGACCCCGTGGCCTGCGTCAGCTGCTCGACGCGGTGGTCACCATCGGCTCGGACCTCGACCTGCCGGCCATGCTCCGACGCATCGTGGAGCGGGCCGTCGACCTGTCCGGCGCCACCTACGGGGCCCTCGGCGTGCTCGACGACACCCGCACCCGCCTGGCCCAGTTCGTCACCGTCGGGATCGACGACGAGCAGCGCCGGGCCATCGGTCCGCTGCCCGAGGGCCACGGCATCCTCGGGCTGCTCATCGTCGACGCCGCCCCCCTGCGCCTCCCCGACCTGACCGAGCACCCCGACAGCTACGGGTTCCCGCCCGGCCACCCCACGATGACCTCGTTCCTGGGCGTGCCGATCCGGGTGCGGGACGAGGTCTTCGGGAACCTCTACCTGACCGACAAGCAGGGCGGCGACGTGTTCACCGACGTCGACGAGGAGCTGGTGGTGGGGCTGGCCGCGGCGGCCGGCGTGGCCATCGAGAACGCCCGCCTCCACGCCCGGCTGGGCGAGCTGGTCCTGGTCGAGGACCGGGAGCGGATCGCCCGCGACCTGCACGACACGGTCATCCAGCGGCTGTTCGCCACCGGCATGTCGTTGCAGGGCACGACCCGCCTGCTGCGCACCGACCCCGAGGCCGCCCTGGCCCGCATCGACGCCGCGGTGGACGAGCTCGACCTGACCGTCAAGCACATCCGCACCGCGATCTTCGGGCTCGAGGCGACCCGCCGGCCGGCCAGCGGCCTGCGGGACCGGGTGCTGTCCCTGGCCCGGGAGGCCACCGGGGCGCTGGGCTTCGAGCCCGGGGTGCTGCTCGACGGGCCGCTCGACACCGCCGTGTCCGAGGAGGTCGCCACCCAGCTCGTGGCCACCCTGCGGGAGGCGCTGAGCAACGTGGCCCGCCACGCCGGGGCGACCCGGGCCGACGTGGAGGTCCTCGTCGACGGCGAGGTCCTCCTGCGGGTGGTCGACGACGGGGTCGGCCCGCCCGTGCGGCCCTCGCCCGGTGGCCGGGGCCTGGCCAACATGGCCACCCGGGCCCGGCGCCTCGGGGGCACGTTCGCCCTGGTCCCCGGCGAGCAGGGCGGCAGCCGGCTGGAGTGGCGGGTGCCCAAGGGCTGACCCCGGGGCCGAGGGACGAAGGACCCGGGTCGACCGGGCCATGGGCCCTGTTCGCCCGGCGCCGCCGTCCGTAGGTTCGGACCAGGAACCGACGACCGGAGGTGAGGTCGATGCGTGCAGTCGTGTACCACGGACCGGGGGCCAAGGCCTGGGAGGAGGTGCCCAAGCCGACGCTGGTCGACGACACGGACGCCATCGTGCGGGTCGAGGCGGTGACCATCTGCGGGACCGACCTCCACATCCTCAAGGGCGACGTGCCCGCGGTGACCGACGGCCGCATCCTGGGCCACGAGGCCGTCGGCGTGGTCGACGAGGTCGGTCCGGGCGTCAAGACCGTGAAGCCCGGGGACCGGGTGCTGGTCTCGTGCATCACCGCGTGCGGGTCGTGCCGCTACTGCCGGGAGGGCCGCTACGGCCAGTGCCTGGGCGGCGGGGGCTGGATCCTGGGCCACAAGATCGACGGGACCCAGGCCGAGTACGTGCGGGTCCCCTTCGCCGACACGTCGACCTACCCGGTGCCCCCGGGCGTGAGCGACGAGCAGGTGTTGATGCTGGCCGACATCCTGCCCACGGGCTACGAGGTCGGCGTGCTCAACGGCCAGGTGCGCCCGGGCGACGTGGTCGCGGTGGTGGGGGCCGGCCCGATCGGCCTCTCGGTGATCATGGGCGCCCGGCTCTACAGCCCGGCGCACGTGGTGGCCATCGACCTGGCCCCCAGCCGGTTGGAGGCGGCCAAGCAGTTCGGTGCCGACGTGACCGTCGACAACGGGACGATCGACCCCCTGGCCGTGGTCCACGAGCTCACCGGGGGCCTGGGCGCCGACGTGGCCGTGGAGGCCGTGGGCGTGCCGGCCACCTTCGAGCTGGCCACCCGGCTGGTCCGCCCCGGCGGCCACGTGGCCAACGTGGGCGTGCACGGCCAGCCGGCCACGCTGCACCTCGAGGACCTGTGGATCCGGGACGTGACGATCACGACCGGCCTGGTCGACACCTACTCGACGCCGACGCTGCTGCGCCTGGCCCAGGGCCACCAGGTCGACGCCGGCCGGTTCGTCACCCACCACTTCGCCCTCGACGAGTTCGAGGAGGCGTACGACGTGTTCGCCCGGGCCGGCGAGACCGGAGCGCTCAAGGTGGTGCTGACCCGGTCGTGAGGCCGTGGTGCCGGCCGGGTCCCGCGCCCCGGCCGGCGCCCCTCGCCGGGCTCCCGGCGCAACGGGTGATCGGGGGGTCGCTCGGGGCGCCGGGAGCCCCGTCGCGCGCCAGGTCACCGTGGTGCGTCAGGTCAGTCGGCTCGCCTGGTGCCCATCGGCCGGTCCGCCGGGGGTCGCGGCGGCGCGACCGGTCACGCCCATGGCCGGTCCGCCCGGGGTCGCGCCCACCGGCCGTGCGACCGGCCGCCCGTCGGTCCGGTCGGTCCGGTCAGGCCGGCGGGGGGTTGCGGCGGTACGCCTGGTGGATCCGCCGGCCGGTGACCTGGGTCGCCTCGATCTCGATCCAGACGAGCTTGTCGCCCAGCGCCCAGGGCTCCAGGTCGAGCGCCTCGGCCGCGGCCAGCTCGGCCGGATCGGTCAGCACCCGGGCCCGTCCCTTGATCATCACGCTCCAGCCGAGCCGCTGCTGGGCGTCGACGCCGTCGACCTCGAAGCAGACCGACGGGCTGCGGTCCAGGCCCCGGAGCTTGGTCCCCGGGTCGGTCCGGATCACCACGCCCCCGTCGACCGCGGCGTAGTTGACCGGGTAGATCTCCGGCGCGCTGTCGACCAGGACGGCGACCCGCCCGATGGTGGACGACTCGACGAGTTGCCAGCACTCGTCGGTCGAGAGGTGCTCCAGCCAGGTGCGGCCGTCGATGAGGGCCATGGTCGCCTCCTTCGCGCGTCGGCGGTTGCCGGGATCATGCTGGACCAGCCGGGTCCCTGCCGCCAGGGCCGATGGTCCCGTCCCCGGGCACCCCTCGACCCTGCCGCGTCAGGCCAGCAGGGCGGTGGCCTCGGCGGCCATCCGCAGGTCCTCGCGGGACTCGACGACGAAGGTCCCGACCCGGGCGCCGGGAGCGGTGAGGTCGGTCACGCCGTCGCCGGCCGCCCGGCCCGGGTCGCGGACCTCGACCCCGAGCCAGCCGAGGGCGCCGGCCAGCGCGACCCGGGCCTCGGCGTCGTTCTCGCCGATCCCCCCGGTGAAGGCCAGGGCGTCCAACCCGCCGAGGGTGGCCACGCACCCGCCGAGCAGGGCCACGGCCCGGTGGCGCCACACGTCGAAGGCCAGGGTCGCGTCGGCGTCGCCCCGGGCCCGGCGGGCCTGCACGGCGCGCATGTCGGCGTCGCCGCACAGGCCGCGCAGCCCGCTGCGGTGCTCGAGCAGGTCGTCGAGGTCCTCGCCGGCGTGGCGGGCCAGCCAGGCGACAGCGCCGGGGTCCAGCGACCCGGGCCGGGTCGCCATGACCAGGCCGTCGAGTGGGGTGAAGCCCATGGTCGTGGCCACGCTGCGCCCGTCGAGCGCGGCGCACAGCGACTGGCCCCCGCCCAGGTGGGCGACCACGACCCGCCGGGCGGCCGGGGCCACCGCCCGGACCCGCTCGACGACCCAGGCGTGGGACAGCCCGTGGAACCCGTAGGACCGCACGGTGGCCCGCAGGTGGGCCGACAGCGCGTAGGTCCGGGCCGCCTCGGGGACCGTGGTGTGGAAGGCCGTGTCGAAGCAGGCCACCTGGGGGACCTCCGGCCACGCCTCCCGGCACCGGTCGAGCGCGTCGAGGGCCCCGGGCTGGTGCAGGGGAGCCAGCTCGGCCAGCGCCCGCAGCTCGGCCAGGACGGCGTCGTCGACCCGGGCCGGGCCGGTGCGGTCGCCGCCGTGGACCACGCGGTGGGCCACCACCTCGGGCCGCGGGCCGTCCAGGGCGGCCGCCAGCGAGGGGTGGGACGGTCCGGTCGCCCCGTCCAGGACGTCGCGGACCTTCAGGGAGGTCGACCCGGCGTTGACGGTCAGGATGCGCACGGCCGGGATCCGCTCAGGCGTCCCAGCGCCAGCCGGCCACCTCGGGGATGTCCTCGCCGTGGCGGCGGGTCCAGGCCCGGGCCCGGTGGCGGGCGTCGACCATGTCCTGGCGGAGGTCGGCGGCCCGCTCGCCCAACCCCGGCACGCGGTCGATGGCGTCGGTGACCAGGTGGTACCGGTCGAGGTCGTTGAGCATCACCATGTCGAAGGGCGTGGTGGTCGTGCCGTTCTCCTTGTACCCCCGGACGTGCAGGCGGGGGTGGTTGGTCCGCCGGTAGGCCAGCCGGTGGATCAGCCAGGGGTAGCCGTGGAAGGCGAACACGATCGGGGCGCCGGTCGTGAACAGGGCGTCGAACTCGGCGTCGGAGAGGCCGTGGGGGTGCTCCTCCTCGGGAGCCAGGCGCATGAGGTCCACGACGTTGACGACCCGCACCCGCAGGTCGGGCAGCCGGGCCCGCAGGATCGACGCCGCGGCCAGGGTCTCGAGGGTGGGCACGTCGCCGGCGCAGGCCAGCACCAGGTCGGGCGGCCCCTCGCCGCGCTCGGTGCCGGCCCAGGACCAGATGCCCACGCCGCGGGCGCAGTGGGCCTCGGCCGCGTCGGCGTCGAGCCAGCAGGCCTGGGGCTGCTTGCCGGCCACGACGACGTTGACGTACTGCTCGGTCCGCAGGCAGTGGTCGTAGGTGGACAGCAGCGTGTTGGCGTCGGGCGGCAGGTAGACGCGGACGATCGAGGGCTTCTTGTTCAGCACGACGTCGAGGAAGCCCGGGTCCTGGTGGGTGTTGCCGTTGTGGTCCTGGCGCCAGACGTGCGACGAGAGCAGGTAGTTGAGCGACGGGACCCGGCGGCGCCAGGGCACGTCGTTGCAGGCCTCGAGCCACTTGGCGTGCTGGTTGAACATCGAGTCGACGATGTGGATGAAGGCCTCGTAGCAGGTGAACACGCCGTGGCGGCCGGTCAGCACGTAGCCCTCCAGCAGGCCCTGGCAGACGTGCTCGGAGAGGATCTCGACGACCCGGCCGTCGCGCCCGAGGCGCTCGTCGCGCTCGTCGATCCGGGCCGCCCACCGGCGGGACGTCACCTCCAGGACGTCCTGGAGCCGGTTGCTGGCCAGCTCGTCGGGGGCGAAGGTCAGGAAGTTGTCGGGGTTGAGCTCGGTGACGTCCCGCAGCCACCCGCCCAGCACCCGGGTGGCCGACCGCTCGGTGCCGCCGGGCGAGGCGACCTCGACCGCGTGGTCCCGCCAGTCGGGCAGCACCAGGGCGCGGGGTGCCCGGCCCCCGTTGGCCACCGGGTTGGTGCTCATCCGCCGGTCGCCGGCCGGCACCAGGGCGCGGAGGTCCTCGGCCGGCTCGCCGTCGGGGCCGAACAGCTCTTCGGGCCGGTAGGAGCGCAGCCACGCCTCCAGGACCCGGAGGTGCTCGGCGTCCTCGCGGGCCCGGGGCAGGGGCACCTGGTGGGCGCGGAACGTGCCCTCGACGCGCTGGCCGTCGACCTCGGGCGGTCCGGTCCAGCCCTTGGGGGTGCGCAGGACGATCATGGGCCAGACCCACCCGCCCTCGGGCACGTCGCCCGCCAGGGCCCGGGCCCGGTGGCCGGCGATGCCGTCCAGGCAGCGGTCGAGGGCCGCGGCCAGCGCCTGGTGGACGGTCGCGGGGTCGTCCCCGGCGACCAGGATCGGCTCGTAGCCGTAGCCCCGGAGCAGGCTGACGAGCTGGTCCTCGGGGATGCGGGCCAGCAGCGTCGGGTTGGCGATCTTGTACTCGTTGAGGTGCAGCACCGGCAGCACGGCGCCGTCGCGGGCCGGGTCGAGGAACCGGGTGGCGTGCCAGCTGGCCGCCAGGGCGCCGGTCTCGGCCTCGCCGTCGCCCACCACGCACAGTGCGACGAGGTCGGGGTCGTCGAGAACGGCGCCGCAGGCGTGGAGCAGCGAGTAGCCGAGCTCGCCGCCCTCGTGGAACGAGCCGGGCGTCTCGGGGGCGCAGTGGCTGGGGACCCCGCCGGGGAACGAGAACCGGCGGAAGAACCGGGTCAGGCCGTCGAGGCCACGGCCGAGCTCGCCGTCGAGCTCGGCGTAGGCGCCCTCCAGCCAGGCGCACGCGTTGGGGCCGGGCCCGCCGTGGCCGGGACCGGCCACGAAGACCACGTCGAGGTCGTCCCGGTCGCGCAGGGCCCGGTTGAGGTGGGCCCACAGCAGGTTGAGGCCCGGGACGGTCCCGAAGTGCCCGAGCAGGCGGGGCTTCACGTGGGCGGCCTCGAGCGGCACGGCCAGTAGGGGGTTGGCCATCAGGTAGATCTGGCCGACGGCCAGGTAGTTGGCCGCCCGCCACCAGGCGTCGACCTGGCGGAGCGCGTCGGGGCCGAGCGGGCCCTCGACCGGATGGAGGGGGGTGGGCCGGGGCGGGACCGTGGCACCACCGGGGGCGTCGGGGGCGAAGTCGGCGGCGGTGTCGCCCCCCATGCTGGCGAGCTGCTCGTCCATGCCCCCCATCTTTCCCCGGTGGGCACGAGAAGAGGCCGGGCCTCACGTCGTGTGGTCCCGACGTGAGGCCCGGCGCCCCCCGAGATCAGCGGTTCCGGTGGTGGGCGGCGGCTCTGCGGCAGGCGTCGACCACGTCGTCGCGGTCGGTGAGCCGCGGTTCGATCCAGGGGGCGAAGGGATCGAGCAGGTCGGGTCCCTGCTCGACGACCGGGACCCCGGCGCGCAGCGCGCAGGCCACACCCCGCTCGAAGACGGTGGGGCGGGGATCGACGCGGCGGCGGACGACGAGTGCCACGTCGACGTGGTGGTCGAGCGGGCAGGCGCCGGGGCCGGCGACGGCGTAGCAGGGGAAGCCGGGAACGCCGTCGTCGTAGCAGCGGTGCACGGTGTGCCCGGCTGCGGTGAGGGCCTCGGCCGCCGCGGCGGCGGCCCGGGGGAGGCTCTCGACGACCAGGACGTCGAGGGGGCCGGAGGGGAGGTCCGGGGCCTCCGCTCGCGCTGCGTGCTGCTGCGCCTCGGTCGCCACCATGGCCGTCCCTCCTCCCTGGCTCGATCGTTCCGTGGGGCCATCGTCGCCCTGCCGGCGCGGGTGGGGCAGGGCCCTTGGTCCCACCTTCGGGGGTCCTGCGGCCCTAGGGGTGATCGCCGCCTCGCAGGTGTGGGGCGAGGTGGTCGCCGGGTACGGCGAGGGTCCCGGTCCGGCCGGCACTTAGGGCCCGCCAGGTCGGGACCTTCGGCCGCTGCACCGCCAGGGGGTGGGTTCGTACGGTGACCTCGTCAGGAAGTCCGAAAGAGGCCAAGGAGCCGATCATGACGATCATCGAAGCCAACCCCCCGGCGGCTCGGGCGCTCCGAGCCGGTCAGCCGGTCGTCGCCCTCCGGCGCCGGACCATCGACAGCGTCCTCATCTCGCTGGGCGTCGTCGCCACCGTCGTCCTGGTCGTCGCCGGTGCCCTGCTCACCTGGGGCGCCCGGTTCTCGGCCGACTACGTCGACGACGAGCTGTCCTCGCAGAACATCTCCTTCCCCGAGGCGGCCGAGCTGCGCGAGGAGGGCCGGACCGACCTGCTGGCCTTCGCCGGCGAGTCGGTGAACACGGGCCAGGAGGCCGAGGCCTACGCCAGCTTCATCGACGGCCACCTCCAGGGCATCGCCGACGGCGCCACGTACGCCGACCTGGGCGGCCCGGAGAGCGCGGCACGGGCCGCGGTCACCGAGGCCCGTGAGGGCGGGGCCGACGCGGCGACGATCGCCGAGCTCCAGGCCAAGGCCGACGCCATCTCCAACCAGCGGAACACCCTCTTCAAGGGCGAGACGCTGCGGGGCCTGCTGCTCTCGGCCTTCGCCTGGTCGACCGTCGGCCGGATCGCCGGGTACGCAGCGATCGGGGCCTTCGTGGCCGGTGGGATGATGCTGGTCCTGGTCCTGCTCGGCCTGCGCCACCACCACAAGGTGGTCGCCGCCGAGGAGTAGGAGCAGCGGAGAGGACGACCGGCGGCGACGCCGGGCGACGACGGGGCGGTCCCTGCGGGGGCCGCCCCCTTCGCGCGCCGGGCCGTGGCGGCGGATCGCCCGGTGCCGGGGCACCGGTTCGCTGCTCAGGCGGGATCCGCCGCCACGACCTGGACGTCCGGTGCAGCCGGGGCGCGTGCGCTCCGCTCGTCGGCGACGGGAGCGGGACCGATGCTGCGGAGCTGGAGGTAGCCGACGATCCCGGCCAGGAGGCTGGCGGCGAGGATCCCGACCTTGGCCGCGTCGGTGGTGGCGGAGTCGTCGAAGCTGAGCGAGGTCACGAACAGGGCCACGGTGAAGCCGATGCCGGCCACCGTGCCCAGGCCCACGACGTGGCGCCAGCTCGTGCCGGCGGGCAGGCGCCCGATGCCGAGCTTCACCGCGACCAGCGTGGCCAGGGTGATCCCGATCGGCTTGCCCAGCGCCAGGCCCAGGACCACCCCCAGGGTCGTCCGGTCCTCCACGAGCCCGGCCAGGGACTCGCCCGACAGGGCCACCCCGGCGTTGGCCAGGGCGAAGACCGGCACCACGACGTACGCGACCCAGGGGGCCAGGGCCCGCTCCAGGCGCTCGAGCGGGCTGGTCGAGTACATGGCCAGCCGGGAGACCTCGGCGATGCGCTGCTCGCCCTGGGCGAACTCCTCGGCGGTCAGGACCCGGTCGTAGTAGAGCCACTCGACCTTGTCGATCAGGGCGCGGGCTGCGGGCGGGAACCGGCGGGGCGAGCGCAGGGGCCAGGCCGGGGTCATCAGGCCGAGGGCGACGCCGGCCAGCGTGGCGTGCACGCCGGACTCCAGGAGGCAGAGCCAGGCGAAGGCGCCGACGCCGAGGTACGGCGCCAGGCTCTGCACGTCGCCCCGCCGCATGGCGAGGATGACGAGGAACCCGGCGGCCGCACCGGCCAGCCAGCCCCAGGACAGCTCGCCGGTGTAGAAGACGGCGATCACCAGGATGGCGCCGATGT
>JBFWTJ010000052.1:0-16344 GCA_050247895.1 Acidimicrobiia bacterium | reverse complement strand
TCGCGGCTCGGCGGTGGTGGACGGGATCTCCGGGTCGGGTGAGGGCGGCGCCGCAAGGTGGGTCGGGCGCGGCACACCGCCCCGGTCGCCAGGAGAGGGCGGAGGTGTGGCCGAGGGGGGAGCGGGTCGCGGCTCGGCGGTGCCGGAGGGGACACCCGGGTCGGGTGAGGGCGGGGCTGCGAGGTGGGTCGGGCGCCGCCCACCCGGCCGGTCGACCGGGGACGACGGAGGTGCGGCTTCGTCCGACGGGCCGCGAGGTGGGGCGGCGCCGGAGTGGTCGTCGGCCACGGCCAGGGTCGGCGCGGCGGGGTCGATGACCGGCGGCGCGGGCCGGCGGGCCGGCTTGCGGTGGGACCGGGCCCCGACCGTGGCAGGCTGGGCGGGCACCCGGATCCCGTCGCTGGCGATCGCGGCGAGCACGGCACCGACGATGACCACTGCGACGAGCATCGGAACCACGACGCAGCCGATGGTAACGCCACCTCCGGTGGTGGATCCGGGACGTGGGGCCCGCACCTGGCGCTGGGTGTGGGCGATCGTGGCCGCGCTGTTCGTGCTGTCGCTGATCGGTGCCTCGCTGCTCCCGGTGCCCTATTACGCCCTGCGCCCGGGCAGCGCGGTGCCCCTCGACGGCCTGCTCGCCATCGAGGGCGTCGACGAGTACCCGACCGACGCGCCGGTGGCGTACACGACCGTGCGGGTCGGCCGGGCGACCCTGGTCGAGGCGCTGATCGGCTGGGTCGACGACGACGTGGACGTGCTGCGCAGCGAGCTGATCGACGGGGGTCGGTCGGCGGACGAGAACGACCGGTACAACCAGGCGCTGATGGTCGACTCCAAGCAGGTCGCCATCGCGGTGGCCCTGCGCCGGCTGGGCCACCCGGTGACGATCACGACGGCCGGCGTGCGGGTCGAGGCGGTGGTCGCCGGGCAGCCGGCCGAGGGGGTCCTGCAACGGGGCGACGTGGTGCGCAGCGTCGACGGCGAGGTGCTGGACCGGCCCGGGGAGCTGGGCCAGCTGCTCCAGGTCGGCGGTCCCGGTGCGACCCACGAGCTGGGCCTGGTGCGCCCGCCGGCCACCGAGCCGACGACGGTCTCGGTGACGACCGCGGCCGCGGCGGACGACCCGTCCCGGGCCGTGGTCGGGATCGTGCCCCGCGAGCAGGTGGCGCAGGTCGACCTGCCCTTCGACGTGGCCGTCGACTCCGGCGACGTCGGTGGCCCGTCGGCCGGCCTGGCCTTCACGCTGGCCATCGTCGACCACCTCTCGCCCGGTGACCTGACCGGGGGGCTGAAGGTCGCGGTGACCGGGACCATGAGCCTCGACGGCGTGGTGGGCCCGGTGGGCGGCGCGGTCCAGAAGGCGGTGGCGGTGCGCGACGCCGGCTACGACCTGTTCCTCGTGCCCTCGGCCGAGTACGACGCGGTGCAGGCCAAGGTGGGCCGGTCGGTCGAGGTGGTCGCGGTCGACACCCTGGACCAGGCGCTCGAGGCGCTGGCCGCCCGCGGCGGGGCCGTCCCGCCTGCGCCGGTCGCCACCGCCGCGGCCTGACCGGCTCGGACTGCTCCGGCCAGGCGTGCTGCGCGTGCCGGCGTCGGCGGCCGCGGCCTGGACCGCTCGGACGGCTCCGCCGGGCCGTGCCTTGTGCGCTGGGCTGCCTCCCACCGACGGCGGCCGGACCGCTCCGGCCAGGTGTGCTGCGTGCGTCACCGCCGCGACCTGACCAGTCGGGGCCGTCCCGCCGGGTCGGCCCCGGCTCGAACCGCCCCATCCGGGCGTGCCGCGTGTGCCGGCGGTGCGGGTGCGTCCGAACGCGCCGGCGGCACCCGGGCTGCTCCAGGTCGACGGGTGGTCCGCCGGGCCGAGGGGCCCCGGTCGTACCATCGGGGGACGCATGGCCGATGAGACGTTCGATCCTGCCGCGGTGGCGCGGCGGACCTTCGAGGTGGCCCGACGGGGCTTCGACCAGAACGAGGTCCGCGCCTTCCTCCACCAGGTGGCCCAGGCGCTGACCGACCTCCGCCGCACCGGGGAGGAGCAGCGGGAGAGGGCCGACCGGGCCGAGGAGGCGCTGGGCCGGGCCGAGCAGCCCGACGAGGGCTACCTCATCGAGGTCCTCGGGGCCGAGACGACCCGGGTGCTGTCCTCGGCCCGCGAGGCGGCGACAGAGATCCGGAGCAAGGCCGAGCAGAGCGCGGCGCGGTTGATCGGCGACGCCCAGTCCGACGCCGAGCGCCTTCGGGCCGAGTCCACCGCCGAGGCCGAACGGGTGCGTCGCGAGGCGGCCGAGGAGGCCGACCGGGTCCGCCAGGAGGCGCTCGACGAGGCGGAGCGGGTGCGCCGCGAGGCGAGCGAGGACGCGGCGCGCTGGCGGGAGGAGGCCGGCCAGGAGGCCGAGCGGCTCCGCGCCGACGCGGCCGACGAGTCGGCCCGGGTGCGGGCGGAGGCGGCGGAGGCGGCCGACCGGGTCAGGGTCGAGGCGGAGGCCGCGGCCGACCAGCTCCGGACCGAGTCGACCACCGAGGCCGAACGGCTCCGGGCTGAGGCGGCCGAGGAGGCCGAGCGGGTCCGCCAGGAGGCGAGCGAGGACGCGGCGCGCTGGCGTGAGGAGGCCAACGGCGAGCTCGACCTCCGCCGGGCCGAGGCGACGGCTGTGGCGGCCAGGATCGTGGAGGACGCCGAGGCGGCGGCCGGCGACCTGAGGGCCGAGGTCGAGGCCGAGCGGGAGCGGTCCATCGCCGAGGCGGAGGCCGAGGTCGGCGCGCTCCAGCAGCAGGGCCGCGAGCTGGTGGCCGAGGCCCAGGCCGTCCGTGAGCGGATCCTCAAGGACCTGATCGGCCGGCGCAAGCGGGCCCGCCAGCAGCTCGAGCAGCTCGACGCCGGCCGGGAGCGGCTGCTGCGGGCCTACGAGGTCGTGCGCCGGACCATCGACGAGGCGACGGGTGAGCTGACGGCGTCGGTCGACGAGGCCCGCGCCGCGGCAGAGGCGGCCGAGCGCCGGGTGGCCGAGGAGCCCGAGGCCACCGTGGCCGACGTCGAGGCCGAGATCGCCGTGGCCCGGGCGGCCGGCCATCCACTGGCCGCCCCGCCACCGGGTGGTGCCGGGGCTGGTGGTGCCGGGGCCGATCTGCCGGGTGCCGGCTCGTTGGCCCTGGGGGAGGTCCCGCCCGATCCGGCCGCGTCCCCGTCCGACCCCGGGCCCTCCGACCTTGGCCCTTCGGGGGCGGGGTCGCGGGGCTCTGCGACGTCGGCGTCCGTCGACCCCGACGCACCGTCGCGGCCGACCGCGGCGGTGCGGCCGCTGCCGACCAAGGTGGGATCGCGCCGTCGCCGGCGCCGGGTGTTCGACGCCGAGCTGGCTGCGGCGCTGCCCGAGGGCGAGCTGGTCGTGGTCGACCAGGCCGAGGAGTTCGAGGAGGTCCGGGTCATCGCCCCCGAGCCGGAGGAGGCGGCCGGCGAGGCCGGAGCCCCGGGGGAGGCGGCCTCGGGTGCCGTGGTCGACGGCACCGCCTCGCAGGACGGGTCCGATCCCGGGTCCGAGGCCGAGGCATCCGCGCTCGGCGCGGCCGGGCCCGGCTCGGAGGTCGTGGGTGGGCAGGCGTCGTCGGGACCCGCGGCGGCCGGGGCCGGTGACGCGGCCGACGATCCGGCCACCGCCGGCTCACCCCCGGCGGGCTCGACGGCCACGCCGGAACCCGAGGCGGAGGCCGGCGACGACGCCCAGCAGGCCGGTCCGCAGGATGCCGTCGGGACGGTCGATGCCAGGGACGCCGACGCACCCGCCGGGACCGACGATGCCGAGGGGACCGGCCCGTCCGCGGGCGCGGGCGGGAGCGACGCGGGTGACCAGGGGAGCGGCGGGGCCCGGGGGGCCGAGGCCGTCTTCGCGCGGCTGCGGGCGGAGCGCGACCACGAGGATCCGGCCGGCACGTCGACCGCCGGCCACGGGGGCACCGGTGCCGACGGGGAGCACGGGGCCGATGCCGCGGCCGACGAGGCCCGGGGCGCCGATGACGCCCTCGCGGCGGAGTCCGACGAGGCGGGCGAGGTCGGCGCAGGTTCTGGCACCGGCGTCGTCGATGCGACAGCCGGCGAACCGGCCGCCGACGAGGCCGGTGCCGGTGCCGTGGCCGCCGAGGAGACGGACCAGGTCGGCGCGGGTGCTGACGCTGCGGAGGGTGAGGGCGACGACGAGACCTCCCCGGACGAGGGCGCACCGGCCGAGCCCGCCGCGCTCGTCGATCGCCGGGACGTGCTGGCCCCGCTGGAGCGCGAGCTGCTGCGGCGGTTGAAGCGGTCGCTGTCCGATGAGCAGAACGAGGTCCTCGACCTGCTCCGGCGGACCAAGCCCTCGGGCGTGGACGACCTGTTGGGCACGGCCGGCGACCACGCGGCCCGCTGGGCCGAGCTGGCCGGGCCCCACCTGGACCGCGCCGCGGCGGCCGGCGCGGCGTCGCTGGGCGGGGAGCCGGCCGGGGCCGGGGACGTCCCGGTCGAGCTGGGCCGGGCCGTGGCCGAGCCCCTGCGCGAGCGGGTCGAGCGGGCCTTCGCCGCCACCGACGGCGACCTCGAGGCGGTGGCCGACCGGCTCCGGGCCCTGTACCGGGAGTGGAAGGGCCAGCGGCTGGCCGACGCCGCGGGCCACCACCTGCGGGCCGCGTTCTCGGTCGGGCGCTACGCCGCGGTGGCCGACGGGACCCGGGTGCGTTGGCTGGTCGGCGGTGCCGAGCCCTGCGCCGACTGCGCCGACAACGAGCTGGCCGGCGCGGTGGCCAAGGGCGAGGAGTTCCCGACCGGCCAGGCCTCGCCGCCGGCGCACCCGGACTGCGAGTGCCTGCTCGTGCTCGACGAGTAGTCGCGCCCACCTCGGTCCGTCGCAGGCCCACCGGTAACCTCGACAGCCATGCGCGCCCCTGCCGACATGCCCCGTCGCACCCCGAGGGCGGCCGGCCGTGGTCGGATCGTGCTGGTCGTGGCCATCGTGGCGCTGTTCGTGCTGGCCACGTCGCTGCGGGGGATCGCCGGCTTCTACACCGACTACCTCTGGTTCGACTCGCTCGAGCTGACCGAGGTGTGGACGGGCGTGCTGGGGGCCAAGCTCAGCCTCGTCGCCCTGTTCACCCTCACGTTCTTCGTGCTGCTGTGGGTCAACCTGCACATCGCGGACCGCCTGGCGCCGCCGTTCCGCAGCACGGGCCCCGAGGACGAGCTGATCGAGCGCTACCAGGACCTCGTCGCCGGGCGCACGGTTCTGGTCCGCACGATCCTGGCCGCGGTGCTGGCCCTCATCGCCGGCACCGGGGTGGCCGGCGAGTGGCGGAGCTGGATCCTGTTCCGCAACGGGGGCGACTTCGGCGTGCAGGACCCGCAGTTCGGCGTCGACGTCGGCTTCTACGTGTTCAAGCTGCCGTTCCTCAGCTTCGTGGTCGGCTGGCTGTTCGCGGCGCTGCTCATCGTCCTCATCGTCACGACCGTCGCCCACTACCTCAACGGCGGGATCCGCATCACGGCGTCGGCCCGCAACCGGGTGACGCCGGCGGTCAAGGGCCACCTGTCGGTCCTGTTGGCGGTGCTCGCCCTGGTCAAGGCGCTCGGCTACTGGCTCCAGCGCTACGAGCTGACGCTGTCGACCCGGGGTGTGGTCGACGGGGCCACCTACACCGACGTGAAGGCCCAGCTCCCGGCGGTGAACCTGCTGCTGCTGATCTCGGCGGCCAGCGTGGTGCTGTTCATCGTGAACATCTGGCGGCGGGGTTGGGTGCTGCCCAGCCTCGGGGTGGGCCTGTGGGCGCTGGTCGCGGTGATCGCCGGGGGCATCTACCCGCAGTTCGTGCAGCGGGTGCAGGTGCAGCCCAACGAGTCGGTCAAGGAGTCGCCCTACATCGACCGCAACATCGCGGCGACCCGGGCCGCCCTGGGCCTCGACGAGGTGGAGGTGGTGCCCTTCACACCCCAGACCGGCGAGGAGGTGACCCTGGCCGACAACCTCTCGACGATCCGCAACATCCGGCTGTGGGACCCGGTGCCGTCCATCTCGGGCAAGACGTTCCAGCAGCTCCAGGGCATCCGCGACTACTACCGGTTCAACGACATCGACATCGACCGGTACACGATCGACGGGGAGCTGACCCAGGTCCTGGTCGGGGCGCGCGACCTCGACCCGTCCCGGGTGCCCCAGAAGTCCTGGGAGGGCCAGCACCTGGCCTACACGCACGGCTACGGCGTGGTGATGGCACCGGCCAACGGCGCCACGGGCGGCAGCCGCCAGCCCGACTTCCAGGTCCGTGACATCCCGGTGGCCAACGAGACCGACCTGCAGATCGACCAGACCCAGCTCTACTTCGGGGAGAACCTGGGCGGCTACGTCATCGTCAACACCGACCGGCGCGAGATCGACTACCAGGACGACGACGAGACCCGGTTCACCGAGTACCAGGGCGAGGACGGGATCGGGGTCGGCTCGCTGCTGCGCCGGGCCGCCTTCGCCCTGCGCTTCGGCAACTACAACCCGCTGATCTCCGACTTCATCCGGGGCGACTCGAAGCTGATCATGCAGCGCGACGTCAACGAGCGGGTCCGGATGCTGGCACCGTTCCTCGACTTCGACCACGACGCCTACCCGGTGGTCCTCGACGGCGGGGTGGTGTGGGTCATCGACGGCTACACGACCTCGGGCAGCTACCCGTACGCCCAGCGGGCCGACAACCAGGACCTGCCCCCCGGCAGCGGGCTCGACCACTCGTTCAACTACGTGCGCAACTCGGTGAAGGCGGTGGTCGACGCCTACGACGGCGACGTCACGTTCTACGTGGTCGACGACGAGGACCCGATCGTCGACGCCTACCGCAAGGCCTTCCCCAAGCTGTTCACCGACGGCTCGGAGATGCCCGAGGAGCTGCGGGCCCACCTGCGCTACCCGGAGGACCTGTTCCGGGTGCAGACCAACATGTGGGGCCGCTACCACCTGTCCCAGTCCGACGCCTTCTTCAACCGGGACGACGCCTGGGTCGTGGCCCAGGACCCGGGCACGGCGGGCGCGGGGGCGACCACCCAGGCCACCGACGAGCAGGGGAACGCGGTGGGCCCGGCCCGGGCGGCCCGGATCGCGCCCTACTACCAGCTCCTCCAGCTCCCCGGCGAGGATCAGGCCGAGTTCGCCCTGCTGCGGCCGTTCGCGCCGTTCAGCGACGACGACACCCGCCAGCAGCTCACGTCGTTCATGGTGGCCCGGGCCGACGGGGACGACTACGGGAAGCTGCGGGTCTACGAGATGCCCCGCTCGGACCTGCCCCAGGGCCCGGGCATCGCGGGGGCGTCGATCCAGGCCGACCAGAACGTGGGCCAGCTCGAGACGCTGCTGTCGGGGGCGGGTACCGAGGTGCGCTACGGGAACCTGCTGCTGGTGCCCATCGACGGGGCGCTGCTCTACGTGCAGCCGTTCTACGTCGAGGCGCAGACCACGTCCCGCCAGATCCCCCAGCTCCAGAAGGTCATCGCCGTGCTGAACGACGACGTGGTGATCGAGGACACGTTGGCCGAGGCCCTGTTCGAGCTCTTCGACGAACGGGTCGACACCGGGGAGACGGCGCCGACGGACCCGATCGACGTCGACGACCCCGACGAGCCCGACGAGCCGGGTGGGTCGACGACGGCCACGACGACCCCGCCGACCTCGGTGCCGGCCGGGTCGGCCCAGCAGCAGATCGCCACCCTGCTCTCCGACGCCGACCGGCTCTTCGCGGAGGCCGACGAGGCCCTGCGGCGGGGCGACCTGGGCACCTACGGCACGCGGATCGAGGAGGCCCGGGCCAAGGTCGAGGCGGCCAGCACGCTCCTGGAGGCCGAGCTGGGCGGCTCGGCGACCACGACCACGACCACGACGGCGGCGCCGGCGGCCTGACGGGCACCTCGGCCCCGGGCCGGTGGTCAGAGCAGGTCGGCCAGCAGGTCGAGGTGGTCGAGGTCGTCGAGGTCGAGGACCTGGAGGTAGGTGCGGGTGATGCCCTCGGCGGCGTAGGCGTCGAGGCGGGCCCGGGCCTCGTCCAGGGTGCCGGCGATGCCGCTGTCGCGCAGGGCGGCCGGGTCCTGCCCGATGGCCGCGGCCCGGCGGGTGAACTCGGCTTCGTCGCGGCCGACGCAGGTGACCTGGGCCACCGACTGGACGAGCGAGGCGGGGTCCCGCCCGGCGGCCTCGCAGGCGTCGGCGACGCGGCGGCGTTGGGGCCCGACGTCGTCGGGGGCGGGGAACGGCTGGTTGAGCTCGGCCGCGTAGCGGGCGGCCAGGGCGGGGGTGCGCAGCCGTCCGGATCCGCCGACGATGACCGGCAGCGGGTCCTGGACCGGCTTGGGGAGCCCGGGCGAGCCGGTGACCCGGTAGTGCTCGCCGGCGAAGTCGAAGGTGGCGCCAACCGGGGTGGCCCACAGGCCCGTGACGATGGCGAGCTGCTCCTCGAGGCGGTCGAAGCGCTCGCCGGTGGGCGGGAAGGGGATGCCGTAGGCGTCGTGCTCCTCGACGAACCAGCCCGCGCCCAGGCCCATCTCGACCCGGCCGCCGGACATGGCGTCGACGTTGGCCACGGCGATGGCGAGCGGGCCAGGGAGGCGGAACGTGCCCGAGGTGACGAGGGTGCCGAGCCGGATGGTGGTGGTGTCGCGGGCCAGGCCGGCGAGGGTGATCCAGGCGTCGGTCGGACCGGGGAGGCCGTCGCCGCCCATGGTCAGGTAGTGGTCGGACCGGAAGAAGGCGTCGAACCCGAGTTGCTCGGCCCGCCGGGCGACGGCGAGGAGCTGGTCGTAGCTGGCCCCGAACTGGGGCTCGGTGAAGATCCGCAGCTGCACGGCGGCAAGCTACCCAGCTCCCGGGCCGGCTCGGTCCGGTGGTCGTGGCTCGGCTCGGTGGCGTAGCCCGGCGCGCCGGCGTGGCCGGCCCGGTCCGGTGCCTGGCTCGGCCGGGTCGCGGGGTCGCTGGGTACCCGATCGGGTCACCTGGTCGGGCTGCGGGGTGGGGTGCTCGGTGCTCGGCGAGGGCGGGTGTCGCACGCGACCGGGCCGGGTGCCGTCGTGTGGCACCCGGCCCGTCACCCGGTCGGCTGGAAGTGGGGTGCTCCGCGCACCAGGACGTCGCGCACGGCCCGGCCCGGTGCTCGACGGGCCTGCGGGCGGCGGCGTGGGCGGGGCACCGGTAGCTTGCGGCCGTGCCGAGATCGGGGCGCCCGTGAGCATCGGTCCGGGGCTGCCGGCCGACGCGCTCTCCGGGATCGACCCGGCAGCGGGCGGGGACGCTCGCCGGGCGCCGGTGGGTGGATTCCCCGGAGGTGGTCGTCGCCGGCTGGGTTGGATCGCCCTGGTCGTCGCGGTCGGCCTGGCCTTCGCCGACGCGTCGATCGTGGCCCTGGCCCTGCCCGACCTCTACGGCGAGTTCGAGGCGACGATCCCGGGTGTCTCGTGGGTCCTGACCGCCTACGCGCTGGCCGTCGCGGTGGTGGGGTTCGCCCTGGTGCCCCTCGCCCGCCGGGTGCCGGCGGCGGTGCTGACCGGGGCGGGCGCCGCGGTCTTCGCCGGGGCGAGCGTGGCGTCGGGCGCGGCGCCGACCCTGCCGGCGCTTGTCGTGGCCCGCACGGTGCAGGGTGCGGGGGCAGCAGGCCTGGTGACGGGGTCCTACCTGGTGCTGGTCGCCCTGGCCGGCGACCGGGTGAGGGCGGGCCGGAGCTGGGCCCTGGCCGGCACCGTGGGAGCGGTGGTGGGTCCGGCCGTCGGCGGCCTGGTGACCCAACTCTGGGACTGGCGGGTGGTGTTCCTGGTCCAGGCCCCGATCGCGGCCGGCGCGATCGCCGCCGCGGTGGTGGCCGGGGTGGGGCGGCCGGCAGGGGTGGGCGAGCGGTCGCCGGCGGGGCGGCCCGACGGGGTCGGCGGCGCCGGGGACGAGGTCGGGGCGGTGGGTCGTGCCGGGGACGGTGTCGGTCCGGCGAGGCCCGGCGAGGTCGGTGGCGCCGGGGTGGGCGAGCGGTCGCCGGTGGGGCCGCCCGACGGGGTCGGCGGCGCCGGGGACGGTGTCGGTCTGGCGGGTCGCGTCGGGGACGGGGCCGGACGCTCGGGCGACGTCGGGGCGGGCGGGTCCGTGGCCCGGTCGACCGTCCGACGCCCTCGGGGCGCGCTGGTCGCGGATGTGGCCCTGGCGCTCACCTTCGGCGGCCTGGTCGGCGCGCTGTTCCTGGGCGTGCTGCTTCTGGTGGTGATCTGGGGCGAGGAGCCGATCGTCGGCGCCGCGGTGGTCACGGCGATGCCGGTCGGGACCCTGGTCGCCACGCTGGTCGGCCGTGCGCTGGGCCTGGTTGGCGCGGTCGTGGCGGGCGGCGCGGCGCTCGCCGGTGGCCTGGCCACGCTGGCCTTCCTGCCCGGCGTGAGCTTCGGCTGGGCCGGTGTGGCCCTGGGCCTGTGCGGGTTGGGCTTCGGGCTCCTGGTCGACGGGTTGGGCCCGCTGTCGGTCCCGCCGGGTGACGGGGGACGGGCGGCGACCTCGTCGTCGGCGGCCCGCCACCTGGGCCTGGTCGCCGGGCTGGCGTTGATCGCCCCGGTCCTGGCCGGCGACGTGCTGGCCGCGGCCGACGTCGCGCCGCTGCCGGCCACGGCCCGGGTGCTCGACGCCCCGGTCGGGATCCGGGACAAGGTCCGCATCGCCCTGGACATCCGGGACCTGCTGGCCGAGGTGCCCAACGGGGAGGTGCCCGACCTCGGGCCCGTGTTCGAGGCGAACGGGGCGGGCGACGATCCCGACGTGGCCCGGTTGCAGCAGGATCTGGAGCGAGACGTCCACGAGGTCCTGACCCGCTCGTTCCGCGACGCGTTCTCCGTCGCCGCGGCGCTGGCCGCGGGAGCCGGCCTGGTCGGGCTGGTCGCCGCCGTGCGAGCTGGCACGTCGAACCGTCGCGTGGCGGGTGGTGCGGGGGCCCGAGATGACACGTCGGGCGGTCGCGTGGCGGGTGGTGCGGGGGCCCGAGATGACACGTCGGGCGGTCGCGTGGCGGGTGGTGCGGGGGCCCGAAGCGACACGTCGGGGCACCGTGCGGCGAGCAGCGCAGTGGTCCGGGATGGCAGGTCGGGGCGCCGTGCGGCGGGTGGTGCCGTGGTCGGCGTCGGGGGAGCGGGGGGTGCGCTGCTGGTCGCGACGGTGACCGCGGTGGCGGTGGCCGTGCCGGCGGTGGCGGACCGGTCGGGCGGGGCGGAGCTGGGGAAGATCGCCCTGGTGGAGCCGTGCACGGCTCCCGTCGATCCGTTCGAGGGCTCGGGGTTCGACGCCGCGGCGCAGCGGTTCGTGCTGTCGGGCCTCTACGGCGCGGCGTGCGAGCTGGGGGTGTCGCGCGAGGAGCTGGTCCTGTCGCTCGAGCCGCGCAGCGGGCAGGGGCCCCGGTGGGACAACGCCACGATCGAGCGGGCGCTGCGGTCCGGTGTCAGCGGGGCGATCGACGCGGCCGACGAGCGGGACTCGATCCCGGGGTGGCTGGCCTGGTCGCTCCAGCAGGCGGTCGAGCGGGCACCGGTGCGGTGGTTCCTCGATCGCCTGGGCTTCGACGCCGCGTGACGCCGAAGGTGGTCGTGGTGGGCTTCGCTACGGGAGCCGGGAGCCGGGAGCCGGGAGCCGGGAGCCGGGAGCCGGGAGCCGGGAGCCGGGAGCCGGGAGCCGGGAGCCGGGAGTCGGGAGCTCAGGCGGCGACGGTGGCCCGGGAGCGGGCGATCACCGCATAGCCCCGGAAGGCCCGGGCCGGAGCGACGGGGCAGACCGAGTAGTCGACGTCGCCGTGGAGCGAGTCGACGTGGTTCAGCCGGTCGGCCAGCCGGAGCGCCTCGCGGAGGCTGTTGCACACCTGCACGGTCCTGGTGCTGTCCATGGTGACCCTCCTGGCGGGTGAAGGCTTCTCGAACCTGTCCTCACCATCGCACGGCCCCCCGGGCCCCGGTAGAAGGCGAATTGCTCATTCGCAGGCGGTCCCGGTGGGGCCGTGGACCTACTCGGGCGACGGTGCGCGCGGGACGACCGCGCTGTGCGCTCGTCCGGGTTCCGGCCATCGAGATGCTGACAGGGGCTGACGGGGATGGTGGGGCAATGTGGGGTCGTCCGGGTCCGGCGGTGGGAGGCCCGGGGCGACGAGCCCGTGATGCCCGACCCAGGAGGGGAACCCGAGATGGCCCGCGACGTCCAGATCACCTTCGACTGCGGCGACCCGGCGGCGCTGGCCGCGTTCTGGGCCGAGGTGCTCGGCTACCGGTTGCAGGATCCGCCTCCGGGCTTCGAGTCCTGGGAGCAGGCGCTGGAGGCCATGGGCGTGCCACCCGAGCGGCGCAACGACGCCTCGGCCGTGGTCGACGCGGGGGGCGACGGGCCGCGCCTGTTCTTCCAGCGGGTGCCCGAGGGTAAGCAGGCCAAGAACCGCGTCCACCTCGACGTGCGGGCGGCCCCGGGCCTGGTCGGCGACGAGCGCATGGCCGTGCTGGAGGCGGAGGCCGAGCGGCTCGTGGCCCTGGGGGCGACCCGGTTGGCGCGCCACGAACCGGCACCTCCGATGGCCGGGGGCCATCTGGTGATGGCCGACCCGGAGGGCAACGAGTTCTGCCTCGACTAGTGGGCGCAGCCCGGCTGAGGTAGAGGCCCCCGGGTGAGCACTCGCACGTGGGGTGTCTGAGCGGTGGCGCTTCGGTGCCGGGGCCGTCACACGCCCCGGTCGGGGCGGGTCATGTCACCGGTGGCCGGGGTCCCCTCGGCGAGGGTGTAGCGCAGCAGCACGGCGCCCTTGGGGGAGGTGACGGCCGGTTCGGACAGGGTGAGGTTGGACGGCACGGCGCCGCCGGCGAAGACCTTCTTCCCGTGGCCGAGCACGATCGGGTACACGAGCAGGGTGAGCTGGTCGAGCAGCCGCTCGCGCAGCAGCGTCTGGACGAGGTCGAGGCTGCCGATGACGTGCACGTGCTCGTGGCGGTCGCGCACCTCGCGCACCGAGGTGGCCAGGTCGGGGCCGAGCAGGGTCGACCCGGACCACTCGAGCGGTGGCTCGCCGCGTGAGGCGACGTACTTGGGGATCCGGTTGAACAGCTCGGCGATGGGGGCGTCCTCGCCCTGCTCCTGGTGGGGCCAGTAGCGGGCGAAGATGTCGTAGGTCTTGCGGCCGAGCAGCAGGGCGTCCGTGCCGGTCAGGCCCTCCAGGACCTGTTCGCCGACGAGCTCGTCGATCAGCGGGGCCTGCCACCCGCCGAAGGTGAAGTCGCTCTCGGGGTCCTCGTCGGGCCCGCCGGGCGCCTGGGCGACCCCATCGAGCGTGGTGAACAGGTCGATGTGGATGAGCCCCACGGTGTGCCTCCCGAGGCCGTCGGCCGGGTCGTGCGGCGGACCGAGGAGATGGTCGCGCCGGTGGTCGCGGGGTAGGACGTGCGGACCGGGGCCGGATCATCGCCGGTCGCAGGATCCCGGCCGTGACGTGGGCGGGAATGGCCCGGGGAAGATACTTGTTGACGCAAGCATCATGAAGAAGATCGGGTTCCTCAACTTCGGGCACTGGACGCCGTCACCGTCGTCGAAGGTCCGCACCGCCGCCGACAGCCTGTTGCAGTCGATCGAGCTCGCCGTGGCCGCCGAGGAGCTGGGTGCCGACGGCGCCTACTTCCGGGTCCACCACTTCGCCCGCCAGCTCGGGTCGCCATTCCCCCTCCTGGCTGCGATCGGGACCAGGACCAGCCGCATCGAGATCGGCACGGGCGTCATCGACATGCGCTACGAGAACCCGCTCTACATGGCCGAGGACGCGGGCGCGGCCGACCTGATCGCCGGTGGGCGCCTCCAGCTCGGGATCAGCCGGGGCTCGCCCGAGCAGGTCATCGACGGTTGGCGCTACTTCGGCTACGAGCCGGCCGAGGGTACCGACGCCTCCGACATGGCACGTCGCCACACCGAGGCGCTCCTCCAGGTGATCGAGGGCGAGGGGTTCGCCCAGCCGAACCCGCGGCCGATGTTCGCCAACCCGCCCGGCCTGCTGCGCATCGAGCCGTTCTCGGCCGGGCTGCGGGACCGGATCTGGTGGGGTGCCGGGTCGAACGCCACGGCCCGCTGGGCGGCCGAGCAGGGCATGAACCTGATGAGCTCGACGCTGAAGGACGACGAGAACGGCAAGCCGCTGCGGGTCCAGCAGGCCGAGCAGATCGAGGTGTTCCGCAAGGCGTGGGCCGAGGCCGGCTGGGAGCGGGAGCCCCGGGTGGCGGTGACCCGATCGATCACGCCGCTGGTGACCGACCAGGACCGGGCCTACTTCGGGAACCGGGGTGACGACCAGGACCAGATCGGCTACATCGACGACACGACCCGTGCCGTGTTCGGCCGGAGCTACGCGGCCGAGCCCGACGCGCTGGTCGAGCTGCTGGCCGGGGACGAGGCCGTGGCCGCGGCCGACACGGTCCTGCTGACGGTGCCGAACCAGCTCGGGGTCGACTACAACGCCCACCTGATCGGCACCGTCCTCCGTGACGTCGCCCCCGGCCTCGGCTGGCGCTGAGCCGGCTGTCCGAGTCGGCAACGTCGGATGAGGGGGCTCGCGTGATCCGGGTCCTGCGTGCGGGCGAGATGGCGCGACCCGAGCTCGTCCACCTGCTCTGGCTGGCGTGCGAGGCCGACGACGAGGCGCTGGCCGAGATCGTGCGTGAGCTGCCGCACCTCTCGGTCGTCGCCGTGGTCGAGGAGGATCGCGTGAGGGCGTTCGCCGCCTTCGAGCCCGATGCCGATCCGGTGGTGATCGAGTACCTCGCGGTCGAGGAGGAGGCGCAGGGGCGCGGCTACGGGCGCGCGCTGGTCGGTGCCGTCCGTGAGGCGGTGTCCGGCCGTGCTCTGCACGCGGAGACCGACGACGACGCGGTCGACTTCTACCGGCGCCTCGGCTTCACCATCAGCGCCGCGGCACCCGATCCGCGGTGGCCGGATCGCCCGCGCTACGCCTGCGTCCTCGCGTAGCCGTCGGGGCCCGTCAACCGACCAGTGCGCTACCTGACCCTGGAGGCAGACGGCGTCGTCCGGTTCACTGCTCGGCCGGAGGCGCTCCTCGGCGCCTGGGGTCCCTCCCGGAGCGACCCGCAGCAAGTGGGGGTCAGGTGAAGGGGCGGTGGTGGCCGGCTGCCGGGCCGACGTGGTCGTTGATGTCCCGGCCGGCTCAGGCCGGGTTGGTCGCGGTGACGAGCCAGGTGTGCCCGGTGAAGCGGATGGTGCCCTCGACGAGGTGGGTGCGCAGCTCGGCCCGCGCTTCGTCGAGCAGGCTCTGCCAGCCGTCGGGGCCGGTGGGCGGGAGCTGGGCGCGCACGGCCCGCCCGAAGGTGCCGCTCAGGGCCATGGCCAGGCGCTCCTCGACGCCGTCGCTGCCGTCGATCCCGTAGTCGCACGTGCCGTCGACGTGCTCGACCGCGACCTGGTCCCAGCCGGCCGCGTCGAGGACCTGGCGGATGTGCTCGGCCCGGGCCAGGCCCCTGGGCCCGGGCTGTCCGGGTGCGGGGGGAGCCGGCGGGTCGGTGAGGCGGGCGGTGACGGCGTCGAGGCCGAGGGTGAACATGGCCGTCTCCTCCTCCCGCCAGCAGGCGAAGGCCAGGCGGCCGCCGGGGCTCGTGGCCACGCGGATGTTGGCGAACGCCGCGGCCGGGTCGGTGAAGAACATGACCCCGAAGCGCGACACGACCCGGTCGAACGGCTCGCCCGGGGCCGCGGCGCGCAGGTCGGTGGTCTGCGCGTCGGCGGTCAGGACGGTGGCGGCGGGGGCCCGGCGTCGGGCCGCGTCGACCATGGCCGGCGAAATGTCGACGCCGACGGCCGCGGCGCCCGCGGTGGTGGCCGCCTCGAGCAGGGTCCCGGACCCGCACCCGACGTCGAGGATCCGGCGTGCGGAGCCAAGGTGGGCCGCGTCGAGGAGGGCTGCGGTGAAGGGAGCGAAGACGGCGTCGACGATCCGCTCGTTGCGCACCCAGTCCACACCCGCCGCGTCCCAGTCCATCGCCCCACGATCGCCCAGCCACTCCCGCCAGGGCAATCGAGGAGCGAGTGGGGTGGGCTGCTCGCTGGAGGCTGGGTCATCTCGGGGCGCGGCACCGGAGATGCCACGTTTCGAGCGGACGACCACACGGAGTGAGCCGGACCCGAGGTTGGTGGACGGCCGGGCCGCTGCTAGTGTGCTCCGCACGCCGCGGGGTGGAGCAGTCAGGTAGCTCGTCGGGCTCATAACCCGAAGGTCGCAGGTTCAAATCCTGCCCCCGCCACCAAGTAAAGAACCAGCTCAGCGGCCCTTTCCGAGAAACCGGAAAGGGCCGCTGACGTTCCGGAGGGGCCG
>JBFWTJ010000051.1:0-16398 GCA_050247895.1 Acidimicrobiia bacterium | reverse complement strand
TTGTCGACGTGGTCGCGGTGCCAGCCCGTGACGGTGCCGGCCGGCCCGATCCAGGCCCGGCGGACCAGCAGCCGCTTGCCGGCCAGGGCCCGCAGGTCGAGGTCGGCGGACAGCTCGGGCGCCAGGGCCAGGAGGTCGAGCTGCGAGGCGTAGGTGCGGGTCCCGTCGTAGTCGCCCCGGGCCACGGCCCGGGCGTACTCGTCGAAGGCGACCTCGACCAGCGGCCGGGTCTCCCGGGTGATGTCGCCCACCTCGCAGACCACGGGCGTGGGCCCGACGGTGGCGGCCAGCTGCTCGAAGTCCCAGCGCTCGAAGGCCGGCCAGCTCCGGGCCCCGCCCCGCAGCACGGCCGGCCGGCCGGCGGCCAGGAGGTCGGCGGCCACGAGCCCGATGTCGGCCACCTCCAGGTCGGCGACCTCGGGCTCACCGGGGCCGGGCGCCGCTGCCGGAGGTCCTGAGCGCACGGTCGAACCCTACGACACGTCGCTGACATGGGCTGATCGACCCATTTGCCCAGGTCATTCGGCCCGAGGATGTTCAGCTTCGGCCCCGAAGGCCGATAACAAGATGTGGTGCGTTCGCCCTCGCACGCCGCGCCCCGTTCGTGGGCCTCCTGGCTTGCCGTCGCCGGCGTCGCCGTGCTCGCCAGCGCGGCGCTCGGCGCCGACGTCCAGGCCGGCGTCGCCCTCCTGGCCGGGATCGGCTGCCTGGTCGCCCTGGGCCGGGGCGTGGCCATGTGGCGACCCGAGAGCGCGGTGCCGTGGCGCGGCCTGCAGGTGGCCGTCGGCCTGTTCCTGGTCGCCGCCGTCGTGCGCGAGGTCGAGCTGGCCATCTCGGGGCCCGCGTACCCCTCGCTGGCCGACATCGTGGACGTGGGCGGCTACGTGGCCGGGATCGTCAGCGTCGTGACCCTGCACCGCCTGCGCCGCTGGCAGCGGGGCGACGACCGCACCGACCTGATCGACTCCCTCATCGGGATCGCCGCCATCGCCGTGCTGGTCTGGTCCTTCCTGATGGTCCCGAACCTGCGGGACGAGAGCATCCCGGCCGACGGGCGGGCCGTCAACGTCGTCTTCTCGCTCCTCTCCTTCGGGATGCTCGGCGTGGTCCTGCGCCTGGCCGCGGGGCCCGGCGCCCGCAACACCAGCTGGTACCTGCTCGCTGGCGCCGTGACCGCCGCGCTGGCCACCGACGTCGTGGACTCGCTGGCCTACTTCATCGACGGGGCCCAGCCGGGCGACTCGGCCCTGTCGACCCTGCTGCCGACCATGGCCTTCGTCCTGGTCGGCGCCTCGGCCCTGCACCCCGACATGGCCCAGCTGACCGACCCGGCCCCGCCCCGGGTGGCGGTCCTGTCGCGCCGCCGCATGGCGCTCATGGCCGTCGCCGTGCTGGTCGCCCCCGTGGTCCTGCTGCTCACGCCCCACGAGGAGTGGTCGGTCTACGCCCCGGTGGCCATCGGCTCGTGGGTGCTGGTCTCGGTGCTGGTCCTGATCCGCCTCGGGGGGCTCGTCCGGGCCCGCGAGCGCATGGCCACCCGCGAGCGCATGCACGCCGACCTGTCCCGCCGGCTGGCCGGCGCCACCACCTTCGCCGAGCTGCGCGAGAGCACGACCGAGGGCGTGGTCCAGCTCCTGGCCGAGTACGCCGGGGTCACCTGCCTGGTGCTCGAGGCCGAGCCGGACGGCTCGTGGTCGTCGTCGGGCCGGCTGGTCCACGACGAGGTGGTCGAGCTGGCCCTGGCCGACGACCGCGACGCCGCGGTCGAGGTGGCCCGGGCCATGGGGATGGTCGACCCGACCGACGCCCTGGTCGTCTCGGTCCCCGCGACCACGGCCCGCTCGGCCATCCTGGTCGGCGCGGCCGTGCCCCTGCCCGACGGCGCCCGGACCCCGGTCCTGCAGGTCGCGGCCAACGTGGCCCTGGCCACCGAGGGCCTCGTCGCGGTGGGCGAGCTCCACCGCCGGGAGGGCGAGCACCGGTTCCGGGCCCTGGTCGAGCACTCGTCCGACGTCGTGGCCATCCTGGCCGAGGGCCACACCGTCGCCTTCATGAGCCCGGCCGCGGACCACCTCCTGGGCTGGGACGACGCCGCCGTGCTCGGCTCCGACGTGACCATGGGGGTGCACCCCGAGGACCGGCCCCAGCTCGCCTCGCTGCTGCGCTGGGCGTCGGCCACCCGCCGGGCCGGTCCCGTCGAGCTGCGCCTGCGCCACTCCGACGGGACCTGGCGCTGGTTCGAGGCCATCGCCACCGACATGCGGTCCGACCCGCTCATCGACGGGATCGTCCTCAACGCCCGCGACGTCACCGAGCGCAAGTACGCCGAGCAGCGGTTGACCGCGAGCGAGGCCCGCTTCCGCTCCCTGGTCCAGCACGCCTCGGACGTCATCGTGGTCATCGACGGCTACGGCCTGGTCGAGTACATCAGCCCGTCGTCGATGGCCGTGCTCGGCCTGCACGCCGAGGTCTGCATCGGGCGGGAGTTCGACGCCCTCGTGCACCCCGGCGACCGGCTCACCTTCGAGTCGGCCGTCCTGCTGCTCGAACCGTCCCGGCGGACCGTGCAGCGGGTCGAGCTCCGCCTCATCACCGCCCACGAGGACGCCCGCACCTTCGACGTCACCCTGACCGACCTGCGCAACGACCCCGCGGTGCGCGGCGTGGTGCTCAACGCCCGCGACATCACCGAGCGCAAGGCCCTGGAGGCCGACCTGCGCCACCTGGCCTCCCACGACGACCTGACCGGCCTGGCCAACCGGGCCCTGTTCCGCGAGCAGGTCTCCAGCGCCCTCAACGCGGCGAGCAGCACCGAGGGCCGCGTCGGCGTCCTGTTCATCGACGTCGACGACTTCAAGACGGTCAACGACAGCCTCGGCCACGGCCACGGCGACCAGCTCCTCAGCGAGATCGCCCGGCGGCTCGAGAGCGTCCTGCCCGCCGGCGCGGTGCCGGCCCGGGTCGGCGGCGACGAGTTCGCCGTGCTGGTCCCCTCGGCCGCCGGCGACGACGACCTGGTGGGCCTGGCCCGCAGCCTGATCGGCGTCATCGGCACCCCGGCCGAGCTGGGCGGCCGTTCGGTGGTGGTCAACGCCAGCGTGGGCATCGCGACCAACGCCGCGGGCCAGAACTACGGGCCCGACGAGATGATGCGCGACGCCGACTCGGCCATGTACCACGCCAAGGCCGCGGGGAAGGGCGGCGTGGAGCTGTTCGACCGGTCGATGCACCTGCTGGCCATCGACCGGCTCGAGCTCAAGGGCGACCTGCTGCGGGCCCTCGAGCGCGACGAGCTCGTCCTGCACTACCAGCTGGTGGTGGACCTGGAGACCTCGCGTGCGGTGGGGGTCGAGGCCCTGGTCCGCTGGCAGCACCCGACCCGGGGGATCGTCTCGCCGGCGTCGTTCGTGCCCATCGCGGTGGAGACCGGCCTCATCGTGCCCATCGGGCGGTGGATCCTGCGGACCGCGCTGGCCCAGCTGGCCGAGTGGCGCCTGGAGCGCCCGGACCTGACGATGGCCATCAACCTGGCCCCGTCCCAGCTCTCGGACCCCGACATCGTCGAGGACGTCGCCGCGGCCCTGCGCGAGGCCCGCGTGCCCCCGGCGTCGGTGGTCCTGGAGCTGACCGAGGACCGCGTGCTCGACGACGAGGACGCCGTCGAGCGGCTCAACGGGCTGCGGGCCCTGGGCGTGGGCATCGCCGCCGACGACTTCGGCTCCGGCTTCGCCTCCTACGCCGCCCTCCAGCGCCTGCCCTTCACCGTGGTGAAGATCGACCGCAGCCTGGTCAGCGCGCTGGGGGCCACCGTCGGTGAGGGGTCGGCGGCCCAGATCCGCTCGATCGTGGACATGGCCCACGCCACCGGCCTGCAGGTCGTGGCCGAGGGCATCGAGGCCGCGGCCCAGGTGGCCGTGCTGCGCGAGGTCGGCTGCGACTGCGGTCAGGGCTTCTACCTGGCCCGCCCCGCTCCGGCCGACTCACTGCCGCTGTCCCGGGCGCTGCCCGCGGGTCCCGTGTCGCTGGAGGCGGCCGCGCCCTGAGCAGCGTCGGGCGAGGGGGGTTGCGCCCGCCGAGCCCATACGGTGAGATCTGCGCCGACGAGCTGGCGGCGGGCCAGCCGCTGCCTGGAGGCGGTCACGGTGCGAGCCGAGATGTCCACGTCGATCGACAGCCGCTTGGATCCGTGGGACGCGGCCGATCTGACGGCCTTCGTGCGGGCCCGGCTGTCGGACCCGGCGGACACGTCGACCATCGGCTTCTGGGACCGGCGGAGCCGGACGTTCCGCGACGTCCTGCAACGGGACCTGTTCCGCAGCGCCGCGGCCTGCGGGGCCCGGCTGGTGCGGGCCGGCGTCGCCGCCGGCGACCCTTTGATCATCGCCGCCCCCCGGCCCGAGGCCGCCCTGGTCTCGTGGTTCGGCGCGGTGCTGGTGGGCGCCCTGCCCGCCATCGCGGCGGTGCGGCCCAGCTTCGACGACCAGGAGACCGGCGCGGCCCGCCTGCGCCGGACGGCGCAGCTCCTCGGCCCCCGGACGCGGGCCCTGGTCGACGTGTCGACCGGCGCCCCGGCGGCGCCGCCCGACGTGGTGGCCGGCACGGTCCTGGTCGACCTGGCCGAGCTGGAGGCCGACGCCGGCGAACTGCCCCTGCCCCCGCCGATCCTGCGCCCGACCCACCCCGACGACGTCGCCTACCTCCAGCTCACCAGCGGCTCGACCGGCGCCGGGCGTGCCGTGGCGGTCACGCACCGCAGCCTGGTGGCCAACATCAACGCCACCAGCTGCCGGCTCCAGGTCGGCCCCGGCGACCGGATCGTGTCGTGGCTGCCGCTCTACCACGACATGGGCCTGGTCGGGATGGCCCTGCAGGCGCTGCTCACCGGCACCGACTGCCTGCTGCTCACCCCGTTCGAGTTCGTCGCCGACCCGTCGGCCTGGCTCGGCGCCTTCGGCACCCACGGCGCGACCATCACCGCCGCCCCCAACTTCGCCCTCGACCGGGCCGTCGAGCGGATCCCGTCGCCCGAGGGCCTCGACCTGTCGGGCTGCAAGGGCCTCTACGTCGGGGCCGAGCCGGTCCGGCCCGCGACCCTGCGCCGCTTCGCCGCCCACTTCGCCCCGGTCGGCTTCAAGCCCGACATGCTCCTGCCCTGCTACGGCCTGGCCGAGGCCACCCTGGCGGTGACGATCCCCGAGGTGGGGACGACGCCACGCCTGCTGCGGGTCGACCGGGCCGAGGCCGCCGCCCTGGGCGAGGTGCGGGCCCGGGTCCCGGGCCGGCTCTGGTCGCTGCCCGAGGCCTCGGTGGGCGACCTGGACCTGGTCGCCCTGGGCGAGCCCCTCGCGGGCGTCGAGGTCCGCCTGGTCGACGAGGACGGCCGGGAGGTGGAGGGCGAGCTGGCCTGCGGCGAGATCACCGCGTCGGGGCCCACGCTGGCGGCCGGCTACTGGGACGGCGGGACGCTCCAGCCCTTCGGGTCCCACCTGCGCACCGGCGACATCGGCCTGCGCCACGAGGGCCAGCTCTACGTGCTGGAGCGGACCAAGAACATCGTCATCCACAACGGCGAGAACTGGTCGGCCGCCGTGCTCGAGGCCGTGGTCGGCGACGCGCTCGGGGTGAGCTCGGACCACGTCATGGTGTTCGAGCCCGACGTGCTCGGCCGGCCGGGCGAGCTGTGCGCGCTGGTCGAGGCCCCCTCCGAGGCCACCGCGGCGTCCCTGGTCACCCGCCTGCGGCCTCGCCTCGACGACCTCCCGGTCCGGATCGGCGAGCTGGTCGTCGTCCGCCGTGGCGCCCTCCCCCGCACGACCAGCGGCAAGAAGCAGCCGGCCACCGCCCGGGCCCTGATGGCCAACGGCAAGCTCCGCGTCCTGGACCGGGCGCCCCTGTCCGAGCCCGTGGCCACGGTCATCGACCTCGACCGGTTGGAGGTCGGCGACCGCCGGGTCGAGAGCCACGTCATGGGCGTGCTGGCGACCTGGATCCGCGCCCGGGGCCACGACGTCCTGGTCGTCCCCCACGCCACGCTGGCCGGCGACCTGGGCCTGGACTCGCTCGACCTGTTCGAGGTGGCGGTCACCCTCGAGGACGAGCTGGGCGCGGCGATCCCCGAGCGCGACCTCGCCGCGGCCCGGACCGTGGCCGACCTGATCGCCCTGGCCGCCCCGGCCGAGGCCAACAGCGCCGGGCTGCCCACCGCCCTGGCCGAGCTCCAGGACCAGATCCCGCAGATCTTCCGCACCGTCGACGAGCAGCGGGGCCGCCGGGTCAGGGTCGACGGCCGCTGGGTCGTCGACTTCGCCTCGTGCAACTACCTGGGCCTGGACCTCGACCCCGAGGTGATGGACCGCATCGGCCCGCTGGTGCGCGAGTGGGGGGTGCACCCGAGCTGGACCCGGGCCGTGGCCTCGCCCCGGCCCTACGTCGAGCTGGAGGCCGGCCTGGCCGAGCTGGTCGGCGCGCCCGGCACCCTGGTGTTCCCCACGGTCACGCTGATCCACCAGGGCCTGCTGCCCCTGCTGGTCGGCCGGACCGGCGCGCTGGTCGTCGACCAGGCCGCGCACCACTCCATCCAGGAGGCCTCGGCGCTGGCCCGGGACCGGGGTGCCACCGTGCGGACCTTCCGCCACGGCGACCTCGACGCCCTCGACCACCTCCTGACCCGGCTGGCCCCGTCGCGCCGGCGGGTCGTGGCCGTCGACGGCGTCTACTCCATGTCGGGCCGCACCGCCGACCTGCCCGCCCTGGTCGAGGTGGCCGAGCGCCACGACGCCGTGCTCTACGTCGACGACGCCCACGGCATCGGGGTCATCGGGGCCGGGCCGACCGCGGCGATGCCGTACGGCTTCGGCGGCGGCGGCGTGGTGCGGCACCACGACGTGGGCTACGAGCGGATCGTCTACGTCGGCGGCCTGTCCAAGGCCTTCTCGTCGCTGGCCGCCTTCGTGACCTGTCGCGACGAGGCCGAGCGCAGGGTGCTGGAGCGGGCCTCCACCATGATCTTCTCGGGTCCGGTCCCCACCGCCAGCCTGGCCAGCGCCCTGGCCGGCCTGGAGGTGAACGCCCGGTCGGGCGACGCCCTGCGCCAGCGCCTGCTCGACCACACCCTGCGCCTCTCGGAGGGCCTGCGGGAGCTGGGCTTCGCGGTGGGCCCGCACGACTCGTTCCCCATCATCACCGTCACGATCGGCCACGTCGACAGCACGGTGCGGGCCTGCCGGGCCCTCTGGGACCGGGGCCTGCTGCTCACCCCGGCCGTGTTCCCCGCCGCGCCCATCGACGCCGGCGGCGTCCGCCTCACGCTCACCGCAGCGCACCAGGACGCCGACGTCGACCAGGCCCTGGACGCCTTCGCCGAGCTGCGGCGCGAGCCCCTGATCGCCCGCTCCCTGGCCGCCTCCCGCGACGCCTAGCGCCAGCCCAGGCCGAGCTGGCCCCGCACGAGCCGGTCGCGCAGCGAGTCGGGCAGCAGGCGGGCGCCCAGGCCCATGACCCAGGCGTCGGCCCCGACCAGGCGCCGCGCCGGCGGGTGGGGGCTGTCGAGCAGCTTCCCGACGACCTCGGCCACCCGGGCCGGGGCCACGCCGTGGGCGTCGGCCGACCGGGCCAGCTCGCCGATGGCGTCGGCCATGGGCGCGTAGCGGGCCTGGGCCGCGTCGTCGAGCGAGGCGGAGATCTCCTCGACCTCGCGCCGGACCTTGGGCCAGATCTCGGTCCGGACCGCGCCGGGCTCGACGCAGAGGACCTTCACGCCGCTCGGGCGCAGCTCGTGGCGCAGGGCCTCGCAGGCCGCCTCGAGCCCGTGCTTGGACGCGGCGTAGGCACCCAGCAGCGGCCCCGAGAGCCGCCCGTTGGCCGAGCCGACGAAGACGTAGCGGCCCCGGGCCGTGCGCACCAGGGGGATCGTGGCCCGCGTCACGGCGAGCTGGCCCAGCAGGTTGACCTCGAGGACCTCGCGCCAGGTGGCCAGCGGCGTCGTCTCCACCGGACCCCCCAGGGCCACGCCGGCGTTGTTGACCACGGCGTCGAGGCCCGACTCGCCGACGTCGGCCGCGACGAGGTCGACCGCGGTCCGGACGGCGTCGTCGTCGGTGACGTCGAGGTGCACCGGGACCACGCCGGGCCCCAGGGCCGCGACCTCGGCGCCGTCGGCCTCGGTCCGCACGCCGGCGAAGACCCGCCAGCCCGACCGGTGCAGGTGCGCCACGCAGGCCCGGCCGATGCCCGAGGACGTGCCGGTCACGAGGACGGTGCGGGCCGAGGTGGGGGAGATGCCCGAACCGTACCGGACGTCCCGGCCCGGTGAGCCGCCGGCCCGGTCGGGTCAGCGGCCGAGCAGGATCCCGCCGTCGACCGAGATCGTCTGGCCGGTGATCCAGCTCGCCTGGTCCGAGGACAGGAACACCGCGCAGCCGGCCACGTCGGCGGGCTCGCCGAGCCGGCCCAGGGGCGTGGCCCGGCTCGCCTCCTCCTCCTGGCCCTCCCACAGGGCCCGCGACATGCGGGTGCGGACCAGGCCCGGTGCGATGGCGTTGACCCGCACCCCCGGGGCGAGCTCGACCGCCAGGGTGCGGGTCAGGTGCAGGAGGGCGGCCTTGGTCCCGTTGTAGACGCCGATGCCGGACTCGACGGTCAGCGCCCCGGCCGACGACACGTTGAGGATCGACCCGCCGTGGTCGCGCATCCAGGCCGTCCACGCCTCCCGGGCCCAGGCCAGGGGCGCCTTCCAGTTGAGCGCCACGGTCTTGTCGAAGGCGGCCTCGTCGATGCCCAGCGTCGGGCCGTAGTAGGGGTTGGTCGCCGCGTTGTTGACCAGCACGTCGAGGCGACCGAGCTCCTCGCAGCACCGGGCAACGGCCCGCCGGGCCACCTCCGGGTCGCCGGCGTTGCCGGCCAGCCAGCGCGCCGCCGGTCCGAGGTCGGCCGCGGCGGCCTCCAGCTCGGCCTCCCGGCGGGCCACGAGCAGGACCTGCGCCCCGCTGTCGACCATGGCCCGGGCGATGGCGAGCCCGATGCCCCGCGAGGCGCCGGTGACCACGGCGACCTGCCCGTCGAGTCTGATGTCCACGGGCGGCGACGCTACTGCCGGGGCCCGGGCGGGGAGCTGTTACGTTCGGCGTCGATGGGGGGCGTGGGGCAAGGCCTGGACCAGGGTGTGCACGAGGGCGGGGTGCGGGAGGTCGACCTCCTCGACCCGACCCTGTGGGCGCGCGCCCCGCACGACGTGTGGGCGGACCTGCGCGCCCGGCCCGGCCTGCACCGTGACGAGCGCAACGGCCTGTGGGCCGTGGTCCGCCACGGCGACGTGGTCGACGTCGAGCGGCGGGCGGCCGACTTCTCCTCGGCCCAGGGCTACCGGGTCATCTGGGACCCCGAGGAGAAGAGCATGGTGGCGCTGGACGACCCGGCCCACCGGCGCCAGCGGATGCACGTCCAGCCGCTGCTGTCCCGACGGGCGGTGCGCGAGTACCGCGACCACGTGGAGTCGATCGTGGTCGACCTGCTCGACGGGATCGGCGACCGGGACGTGGTCGAGGTGGTGGCCGAGATCGCCGCGCCGCTCCCGGCCCGCCTCACCGCACGCCTGCTCGGGCTGCCCGAGGACCGCTGGCCCGACGTGGCCCGCTGGTCCGAGGTCCTCATGCGCCTCGACGTGCGGGACCGCGACGGCCAGGTCTTCACCGACTTCTACGAGGCCAACCGGGAGATCCACGGCCTGCTCAAGGACCTGGCCGGCCGGCCGGGGGCCTGCCCGGCCGGCACGCTGCTCGACCGGTGGATGGGCGCGCCGGTCGAGGGCCTGGGCGCACCGCTCCCACCCCGCACGGTGCTGCACGAGGTCGGCCTCTTCGTGGCCGGCGGGTCCGAGACGACCCGGACCGCCATCGCCCACGGCCTGCGGGCGTTCTGCGACGACCCCGGGGCCTGGGAGTCCATGGCTCGCGACCCCGACGCCGTGCCCGCCGCGGTCGAGGAGGTCCTGCGCTGGGTGACGCCGATCAACACGTTCTTCCGGCGGGCCACGGTCGACACCGTCGTGGGGGGCCAGCCGGTGGGGCGGGGGGAGCGCCTGGTGCTGGTCTTCCCGGCCGCCAACCGGGACGAGCGGGTCTTCGCCGATCCCGACCGCTTCGACGCCACCCGGGACCCCAACCCGCACCTGGCCTTCGGCATCGGCACGCACCGCTGCCTGGGCGAGCACCTGGCCCGGCTGGACCTGACCATCCTGTTCACCGAGATGAGCCGCCGGTTCACCGGGCTGGTCCCGGCGGCCGAGCCCGACGTGGAGCCCAACATCTTCGCCCGGGCCGTGCGCTCGTTCCCCCTCGCCCTGGCCCGCCGGTGAGCGACGCGGGGGATCCGACCCTGGTGCCGCTGGCCGAGCACCTGGCCGGGCGGCGGGTCCTGGTCTCGGGGGGCGGCAGCGGCATCGGCGCGGCGTGCGCCACCCGCCTGGCCCGCGACGGCGCCCCGGTCACCATCTGCGGGCGGACGCGGGACCGGCTGGTCGAGGCGGTCGAGCGGATCGTGGCCGAGGTCCCCGGCGCGGACGTCGACTGGCAGGTCGCCGACCTGACCGTGGAGGCCGACGTGGTCACCCTGGTCGAGCGGGCCGCGGGGGCGAGCGGGGCGCTGGGCGGCGTGGTGGCCAACGCCGGCGGCGGCGCCGGGTTCCGGCCCCACCACCTCCAGGACGTCGAGCGGTTCCGGTCCGTGCTCGACCGCAACCTGACCACCGCGCTGAGCCTGCTCAAGCACACCGTGGGGCCCCTGGCCCGCGGGGGCGGCGGCTCGTTCGTGGCCATGTCCTCGATCGCCGCGGTCCAGGCCCACCCGTACTTCGGGGCCTACGCGGTGGCCAAGGCCGGGTTGGAGCAGATGGTGCGCGACGCGGCCGTCGAGTACGGGCCCTACGGGGTCCGCTGCAACGCGGTGCGGCCCGGGTTCATCGCCACCGAGGTCATGGAGGCGTTCGACCGCGACGGCCCGGTGTACGCCAGCTACCTCGAGAACACGCCGATGGGCGGGGTCGGCCGGCCCGAGGACGTCGCCGCGCTGGTGCGCTTCCTGGTCGGGCCCGAGTCCCGCTGGATCACCGGGCAGGCCATCGGCGTCGACGGGGGCCACGCCCTGCGGGCCGGGCCCGACGTGGCCAGCCTGGTCGTGCGGGCCGCGGGCCCGGACGCGCTCGACCCCCGCTGAGCGGGCCGGCCCCGGTCAGCGAGGCGGTCGCAGCGCGCGCAGGACGCCGATGCGGTCGGTGACCGCGGCCCCGCCCCGCACCTCGCCGTCGGCCACGTCCACGATGCCCGACAGGCTGTCGACCACGCGGCGGCCCCGAGCCACCTCGTCGTCCACGCCGGGCAGCCCGCCCCGGTACTCGCCCTCGAAGCGGGCCCACACCGCCACCGCGCCCCCCGCCGCGAAGGCGTCGAAGGCCACCACCTCGCCGTCGACCAGCCGGGGTTGGCGGTGGCCCCGGTGGGCGACGTCGTCGAGGGCCACCGGGCCGCCCGGTGCCAGGGGATCGCCGGCCACCCAGCGCCGCACGGCGTCGACCGCGCCCGGGTCGGCCGGCACGGCGTCGACGGCCCACGGCGCGGGTGCGAGCGCGCCCAGCGGGTTGGGCTCGCCGCCGGCCAGCTGCTCGCGGCGGGAGTAGTAGTCCTCCTCGACGCGGCACTCGGTGAGCCGCTCGCCGTCCCAGCGGTACAGGCCCACGCCGTCCCAGGTCGACCCCCGCCGCTCGTGGCGGACCGAGGCGCCGTGCTCCACGAAGTGCATGGCGATGCGCTCGCCGTCGGTCACCACCCGGCGGACCAGCAGCTCGAGGTCGGGCGTGTTGCGGCACTCCCTCTGGGCCTCGGGCTTGTACCCGCCGTCGCGGCCGACCAGCTCGGCGTCGCCGCGCAGCAACCGGTAGTCGGGCACGATCACGTCGTCGCAGGCGTCGAAGTCGTGGGCGTTGACGTACTGGGTGCAGTACCGCCACAGCAGGTTGGCCAGGGGCAGCCCGGGCCCCGAGGTGGGCAGGGGCGTCACGACCGCTCCGCCTCCCGGGCCTGCTCGACCTGGCGCAGGGCCCACCGGTAGTCGGGCTTGCCGGCGGGGCTGCGCTCCAGGACGTCGCGCACGGCGAAGGTGCGGGGCACCTTGTAGCCGCTGAGGTCCCGGCGGAGCTGGGCCCGCAGCTCGTCCCAGTCGACGGCGTCGCGGCCGCGCAGCGCCACGACGGCGGCGACGACCTCGCCGAACCTCTCGTCGGGCAGGCCGACGACCAGGGCGTCGGCGACGGCCGGGTGGGCCTTGAGGGCCAGCTCGACCTCCTCGGGGTGGACCTTCTCGCCGCCGGTGTTGATCACCGCCGAGCCCCGGCCCAGGAGCGTGAAGGTCCCGTCGGCCTCGACGGTGGCGTCGTCGCCGAGCAGGGCCCACCGGGTCCCGTCCGGTCCGGTCACGAAGGTCCGCGCCGTGGCCTCGGGGTCGTTGAGGTAGCCGAGGGGGATGTGGCCGGTGCGGGCCAGCCGCCCGACCAGGCCCGATCCCGGGGCGGTGGGGCGCAGCTCGGCGTCGAGCACCGCGGTGCCGGGGCCGGGCACGAAACGGGGCCGCCCGGCCGCCGTGCCGTCGACCATGCGACCGCCGACGCCGGTCTCCGAGGCGCCGAACCCGTCGACCAGCCGGCACTCGGGCAGGTGCCGGTGCAGCCGGGCCTTCACCCCCGGCGACATGATCGCCCCGCCCGACGCCACGACCCGCAGGCCGGCCAGGCCGGCGGCCCGACCGGGGTCGGCGTCGAGGGCGTCGGCCAGGGGCAGGGCCATGGCGTCGCCGACGATGGCGAGCAGCTTGGCCCCGTGGAGCGCGGCCAGGCGCCACACCTCCTCCGCGTCGAACGGGCCGGTCCACAGCACCACGGTGGAGCCGCTCAGCAGCGGTCCCAGGGTGTTCCACTGCGCGTTGCCGTGCATGAGCGGGGCCAGCGGCAGGCAGGTCGCCGGCCGGTGCAGGGCCCGGTCGCGCACGTCGGCGGGGGTGCGCAGGTCCGGGGCGGCCTTGCCCGCCGTGGCCAGCGCGGCGAAGAAGATGTCCTCGTGGCGCCAGACCACGCCCTTGGGCGCCCCGGTCGTGCCCCCGGTGTAGAGCACGTAGAGGTCGTCGGACGAGCGGGGACCGCGTGCCGCGGCGCCGGCCTCGGCCAGCGCCGGCTCGGCGGCCAGGACCTCGTGGCCGGCCAGGGCAGGGTGCTCGACGGGGGGCGTGCCGTCCTCCAGGACGACCACCGTGCGCAGCTCGGGGAGGTCGCCGACGACCTGGGCCAGCGACGGCAGGTCGACCCGTTCGACCACGACCAGCCGGCTGGCCGAGTCGGCCAGCACGTGGGCCGCCTCGCCGGGCGTGTACCGGTAGTTGAGGTTGACCGGGACGGTCCGGCTCTTGAACGCGCCGAGCATCGCCTCGACCCACTCGGCCCGGTTGCGGGCCCAGATCGTCATGCGCTCGCCCGGGGCCAGGCGCGCGCCGAGCAGGGCGGCGAAGCGGGTGGCCCGCTCGTCGAGCTCGCGGTAGGTCAGCCGGACCGGGCCGGCCACCAGGGCCGGGCGGTCGGGCACGGCGTCGGCCACCGTCTCGAACAGGTCGGCCAGGTTGAAGGTCGGCTCCGGGGTGGGCGTGGCGGTCAACGGTCCTCTCTCCTCCGGCGTGGCCGGCCGCCGTGGGCAGGGCGGCCCTGGGCGGGACGGCCGTGGGTGGGGTCGCCGGGCGGGTCCTCGCGCCGGTCCGGCCGGTCGGTGCCGCCGGTCATGCGGCGGCGAGGCGGTCGACGGCGAAGCGGGCCAGGGCCACCGTCGAGGTCTCGATGTAGGCGACGTCGTCGGCCGAGGCGCCGTGGACCTGGCCCTGGCGCATGCGCCGGTGGACGCCCTGCCCGATGGCGGCCAGGCGCCAGGCGGCGAAGGCCCGGTAGTAGTCGAACGACCCGAGGTCGAGGCCCGTCCGCTCGGCGTAGCGCGTCGTGAGGGCGGCGACGTCGGGGAACCCGCCCGCGGCGGTGGGGTCCTCGGGGAGCAGGGCGGACCGCTCGTCGACCCACCAGGTGGCCAGGTGGGCCAGGTCGGCGAGGGGGTCGCCCAGCGTGCAGAGCTCCCAGTCCAGGATCCCGACCACGGTGGCGCCGGTCGTGTCGACCAGGCAGTTGCCGAACCGGTAGTCCCCGTGGACGACGCAGCCTCGCTGCTGGTCGGGTGCCACCGCGGCGAGGCGGTCGGCTGCGGTCAGCAGGTCGGGGCCGGCCAGCTCGCCGCGCTCGACCATCCCGCCCCACCGGCGGAGCTGGCGGGTCAGGTAGCCGTCGGCCCGCCCGAGGTCGGCCAGGCCGACGGCGGCGGGGTCGAGCCGGTGGAGGTCGGCCAGCGCGTCGACCAGCGCCTCGGCCAGGCCGACGCGCACGGTCGGCTCCAGCGCGGCGGCGCTGTCCTCGGTGAGGATCTCCCCCCCGAGGCGCTCCATGACGTAGAACGCGGTCCCGGGCCGGCCCGGCTCCTCACCGACGGCGAGGACCTCGGGGACGGGCAGCCCGGCCGGGTGGAGGGCGCCGAGGATCTTGGCCTCGCGGGCCATGTCGTGGGCGGTGGAGGGCTGGTCGCCCGGCGGGGGGCGCCGCACGACCGCGGCCCGGCCGGTGGCGTCGGTGACCGTGACGGTGACGTTGGAGCGGCCCTCGACGTGGCGGTCGAGCCGGAGCGGGCCGACCAGGCCCACCTCCTCGGCCAACCACGCGTCGAGCGCATGGTCCCACCACTCCCCGCCGTGATCCCCCACGTGCCCTCCGAGCTAGCTTGCCGTGCGGTGCGGCCGCCGGGCCGGTACCCGAACAGTCGCTCCGTCGACCGACGCCGCCGCACCGAGCCGGGGGCCGACGTCGTCGGGCCGGGTGTGCGGTGACCGCACGAGATCATAAGGGGACGGCAGCGGGCCACCTGCGGGGCGGTCCCGGTCGGCCCGGGCACGGTGCCCGTCACGGGTCGCGGTGGAGGGGAGCGGGGTGGACTTCGAGCAGATCGAGCTGGTGGTCGACGAGGGCCTGGCCACCGTGGTCCTGGACCGGCCCGAGTCGCTCAACGCCGTGACCGAGCGCATGGCGGCGGAGCTGCTCGCGGCCTGCGACCTGATCGACGCCGACGACGGGATCCGGGCCGTGGTGCTGACCGGGAGGGGCCGGGCCTTCTGCGCCGGGGCCGACCTGTCGGTGGGCGACGGCCGCTTCGACCTGTCCGACACCGACGCGGCCCGCCAGGGCGAGGTGCCCGCCGACCTGGGCGGCGTAGTGACCTTGCGGCTCTTCGAGCTGACCAAGCCGCTCGTCGCCGCCGTCAACGGCGCGGCGGTGGGCTTCGGGGTGACCCTCACGCTGCCGGCCGACGTGCGGATCGCGGCGACGGGAGCCCGGTTCGGGTTCGTGTTCACCCGGCGGGGGATCGTGCCCGACGCCTGCTCGTCGTGGTTCCTGCCTCGTCTCGTGGGCATCTCCCGGGCCCTGCGCTGGTGCTACGGGGGCGAGCTGTTCGACGCCGCCGAGGCGCTCGACGGCGGGCTGGTGGCCCAGGTCGTGGACGACCCGGTGGCCGCGGCCCGGGAGGTGGCCGCGGGCTTCGCCCGCTCGGCGCCGGTGGCGGTGGCCGCGACGCGCCGGATGATGTGGACGATGCTCGGTGCCCGCGACCCGCTCGACGCCCACCGGGTCGACTCGCGGGCGATGTTCGTGACCGGCCGGTCGTCCGACGCCTACGAGGGCGTGGCGGCCTTCCTCGAGAAGCGGGACCCGGCCTTCACCGGCCGGGTCTCCGAGCTGCTCGACGTGGCCGTGCCGTGGGAGGCGACCCGGCCGGCCCACGGCGAGGACCGGCCGCCGGTGGGGGACAGGCTGGCCCGGTTCCACGCCGAGCCGCCGCCCGAGGGGTCGTAGCCGCCCGGCGACGGCTCAGGGTCCGGTGACGGTGGTGCGGCCGTCGTCGAACTGGAACAGCTCGACGAGCGTGCCGTCGGGGTCGGGCACGCAGACGAAGCGCACCCCGCCCAGGATCCGGGACCTGACCGGGTCCGACAGGGGGGCCACGCCGGCGTCGGCGAGCCGGGCCAGCACGGCGTCGAGGTCGTCGACCACCACCGCGATGCGGTGGACGCCGATCCGGGCCGCCCGGTCGGTCGCCGGGGGCGGCTCCTGGGCCGGGCCGTCCCACTCGATGAGGTCGAGCACCGTGGTGCCCTCGGCCGTTCCGAGCAGGATCCCCTCGGCCCGGCGTCCGGCTGCCAGGCCCAGGGCACCGTTGATCGTGGCGTTGGTGCAGGGCGCCTGCTCGGTCACCGGGGTGAACCCGACCAGCTCGTAGAAGG
>JBFWTJ010000050.1:0-16604 GCA_050247895.1 Acidimicrobiia bacterium | reverse complement strand
CGCCGTCCAGGTAGTCCTCGATGGCGCCACGGTCGATCCCGAGGTTCAGGGCCTGACGGACCTCGACCCGGTCGAGCGGCTCCCTCCGGCTGTTGAAGTAGACGACGTTGTGCTGGCTACCGGACCGCTCCTTGAAGAGGACCTCGTCCGAGCCCTCGGCCAGGGCCTTGGCCTGCTTCGAGGTCTCCTGCTTCACCGCGACGAGGTCGGCTTCCCCGGCCCGGAACGCGTTCAGCTGGGCGACCGGGTCGGCGACCCGGATGATGCTCACCCTGGCGAGACGGTTGGCGTCGGGCTCCCAGTAGTCGTCGTCGGCGCGGACGAAGTCGACCCGGCTGTTCACCACGAAGCTCTCCACCACCCGGGGACCGGATCCCGCCCCCGCAGGTGGATCGTTGGCCAGGTCGGCACCGGCAGCGATGACCGCGGCGTTCACGACGGCCCCCGCCGGGGTGGAGAGGACCGCCGGCAGGCTGCCCGCGGGCCGGCTCAGGCGGAGGACGACCTCGTGCTCGTCGGGCGTCTCCACCGCGACGACCGGGTCGAGCACCCGGACCCAGGCGGAGCCGGAGAGGGTCTTGGACCGCTCGATCGTGGCCTTCACATCCGCCGACGTCAGAGGTGTCCCGTCGTTGAAGCGGACGTCGTCGCGCAACGTCAAGGAGAGTGCCAACCCGTCTGCCGAGAACTCCCACTTTGTCGCCAACATCGGAACCAATTTGTTGTCGACATCGCGAGCGATCAGGCGATCGTAGATCTCGAAGATGTAAGGCCAAGGAGACGCGTTGAACGTCTGAGCTGGGTCGAGGGTGATGGGGACTTGGGTGACCATCGCCCGGAGCACGCCGTCCTCGTCGAACTCGTCCGACTCGCCCTCCGAAGCGGGGCTCTCGTCCTCACCATCGACGACACCCGCCGATTCACTTGGTTCTTGGACCGACTCGTCGCCGTCGTCACCGCAGGCGACCAACAACGCAGCGACGACGATGCCGACAACGACCATCGAACCACGACGTGAGCGTCGTCGCCGACGGCAAGAGACACGCGACATGTGTGGACCCCACTTACGACCTATTAAGCCGCCCCAGGGCCAGGTGATATCACAATAGATACGATCCATCCAGGAGTTCTTCGGAGGTTTCGTGGGCGACCACAGTTCGGATGAGGCGGGACCTCGCTGGTCGACCCTGGCCATCGTGTTGGTTGCGCTCTTCGTCGTGGGGTTGGACAACACGATCCTCGGAGTGCTCGTGCCCGAGCTCCTGAGAGACCTCGACACCACGTTCCCGACCTTGCAGTGGGCCATCACGGGATACCCGGTGACCTTTGCCGCGCTCCTCGTCGTCGGTGGCCGGCTGGGGGACGTCTTCGGCTTCCGTCGCACGTTGATGGTGGGTTCGACACTCTTCGGCCTCGGTTCGCTGACCTGTGCCCTGGCCACCGACGTGGGCCACCTCCTCCTGGGCAAGATCGTCCTGGAGGGCACCGGCGCGGCCCTCATGTTCCCGGGCACCCTGGCGGTGCTGGCCCGGACCTACCACGGTGCAGCACGGAACCGGGCGTTCGCCTGGTACGGGGCGGTCGCAGGCGCCTCGGTCGCCCTGGGCCCGCTGGTCGGCGGCTACTTCACCACAGCGCACAGCTGGCGCTGGGCCTTCGCGGTCAACGTGGTGGTCACGCCGGTCGCCGTCGCCGGCGGCATGCGCTACCTGCCCCGCGACGGCGACCCGCCGGAAGGTCGCCGGGCCGTCGACCTCCGGGGCGCCTTCACCTCGGGGCTGGCCATGTTCGCCCTCGTGTTCGGCATCTCCCAGTCGACCCGGTACGGCTGGTGGGCCCCCCTCGCTCCGGTCACCGCCCTCGGCCGGACGGTCTGGCCCGCCGACGCCGCGGTCTCTGTCGTGCCCGTCGCGCTCGTCGGAGCGGGCCTCGCGGCGGCCTGGTTCGTCCACGTCGAACGGGCCGGGAGCCGTGCAGGCCGCGACGTGCTGTTCGACCTGTCCCAGCTCCGGCACGCCCGGTTCCGCTACGGCCTGGTCACGATCGCGCTCGGGGTGATGGGCCAGCTCGGGATGCTCCTCGTGCTCGCCGTGTACCTCCAGTCGGGCCTCGACCTGAGCGCCGTCCGAGCCGGCATCTGGGTCGCGCCGTTCGGCGTGGCGCTGCTGGCTGGAGCCCACCTCGGCGGATGGGTCCTGCGCTACCTCACCCTCACCGCGTCGATGCGACTCGGCTTGGCCCTCCTGCTCCTCGGACCGGCGATCCTCGCCGCCACCCTGCGCGACGCCACGTCGTTCGGATCGCTGGTCGGACCGATCGTGCTCTCGGGCCTCGGCGCCGGCATGGCCAACGCCCAGCTCACCAACGTGGCCCTTTGGGACGTCCGGGAAGCCCAGCTGGGCGCGGCGAGCGGGATCGCCAGCACCGCCCGCCAGGCCGGGATCGCCTTCGGGCTCGCCCTGATGGGTGCGACCCTGGCCTCGCTCTCGGCTTCCCGCTCGATCGAGCTGGTCGGCCGAGCCGCGGCCCCCGACGACGTGCGGGCCCTCGCCCTGGCACGCATCACGCGCTCGGGGGCCAGCGTGCAGGGCACCTCCGGCCCCATCCGCGAAGCCGTCGAGGCGGCCATCGCCTCCGCGACGCGAGGTGCTCTCGTCGTCGCCGCAGTGCTGGCCGCCCTCGCCCTCGCGCTGTCTCTGCTCATCCCCCCGGTCGAGCGAAGCTCCTTTTCATAAATTGATGTACATGGATCCCGATCTATTTACTAGTTAACTTGACAGATGTCGGCCATCCATGACTACCGTGGCGCGCGCGTCGGCTCGCCTCCCAACACAGCGAAGGGACCGTCAGCGTGACCACCGAGGAACGATCGACTGCACCCCTGGTGCTCAGGCCGGACGAGTGCCCCGTTCGGAACGTGCGTCGCATGGACGAGGTGCTCAAGGTCGTCCGGTCGAAGGGCATCGCGAACCTGCCCGAGGGCTTCGCCGCCGCGGCCACCGATCCCCAGAACGGGGCCGTGAACGTCCGCGAGTTCCTCCGAGGCGCCGTCATGTACCTCGACGGCGACGTCCACCGAGCTCGCCGCAAGATGCTCAACCGGCTCGTGGCACCGGATGCTGTCAACGCCATCCGCGAGGACGTGATCCTCCCGGCGGCCGACACGTGGCTGGAGCGCATGGCCGGGGTCCCGGATCACGACGGAGTCCGCCGCATCGACCTCGTCGAGTTCCTGGAGCGGGTCTTCCTCCACTTCACGGCCAAGCTCATCGGCCTCCAGGGCATCGACAGCGACGAAGGACTGTCCCGTCTTCGCACCTGTGCGGGACCACTGGCCGCCGGCGCCAGCTCGGCGTTCCTGGAGGACCGCAAGGCCATCCTCGACGTCGCTGTCGAGGCGAAGCACCGCTACGTCGAGGAGTTCTTCCGGCCCTCCCGTGCCGCCATGGAGGACATGCTCGCGGAGGTCGAGGCCGGGACCCGGACCGAGGACGGCGTCCCGTGGAACATCCTCCGCTTCATCGTCTCGGGCGCCGATCCCCTCTACGACGACGAGAACGTCGCCATCGTCGAGACGACCCTGATGCTCGCCGCCTCGGTGGGCACCAGCACGCAGTCGGTGATCCAGACGCTGTCGTTCCTCGACGCCTGGTTCCTCGACCACCCCGAGGACCTCGAACGTCGGACCGACCACGCGTTCCTCCTGAACGCGCTCCAGGAGACGATCCGCCTCCGCGCGCCCTTCTCCCCATACACGACCCGCATCGCCGGCGAGGGCAGCGAGCTCTTCGGCGAGCCCCTCCGTCCCGGCCAGGAGCTGCACATCGAGTGGGTCGCGGCCAACCGGGACCGGTCGGTGTTCGGTGAGGACGCCGACGACTTCAACCCCCACCGCCCGTCGCCGACCGTGGGCGGGCTCCAGCGCTACGGCGTCGGTTTCGGCACCGGCGCCCACCAGTGCTTCGGCCTCCGGGTCGTGCTGGGCACCGATGGCGCCGGGGGCGCCCACGTCAGCCTGTTGCAGAAGCTCCTGGCCCTGGGCGTCCGGCCCGACCCCGACCGCGCCGCCGAAGGCCTGAAGCTCGACGCCTCCAAGTTCTGGATCGAGCAGATCCCCCGGTACACGACCTACCCGGCGGTCATAACCAACTGGTAGGCGCCGACGCCGCGCACCTCAGCCGAGGACGTCGCGGGGATGCCCGGGACGCGGGAGGCCCGCGGTCTCACCTCCGTCGGCGACGAACTCGGCACCGGTGCAGAAGCTCGACGCGTCGCTGGCCAGGAACAGCACGAGCGCGGCCAGCTCCTCGGGTTCTCCGACCCGGCCGAGGGCGACGTGGTCGACCCGGAGCTGCCGTCCCTCGTTCATGGGGGTGCGCACCTGGCCGGGATGGACGGAGTTGGCCCTGATCCCGTACTGGCCGAGCTCGAGCGCAGCGACCTTGGCCAGGCTCCGCACGCCGTACTTGCTGGCGTCGTAGCCGGCGTGCCACGTGTAGCCGCGCAACCCGGCGGTCGACGACACGTTGATGATCGACCCGGTGCCGGCCCGGCGCATGCCCGGGATCACGGCCCGCATCCCCAGGAACGTGCCCTTCAGGTTCACGTCGATCACCCGACCGAACTCCTCGGGCGTCATGTCCTCGAGCGTGTTCACGACCACGATCCCCGCGTTGTTGACCAGGACGGTGACCGGCCCGAAGGCCTCCTCCGCTACCTCGACGGCAGCCGACCACTGCTCGGGGTCCGTCACGTCGAGGTGCACGAAGCGGACGTCGTCACCGAGCTCACCAGCGAGGGCCGCGCCCTCGTCGTCGAGCACGTCGCCGAACACGACGCGGGCGCCCTCGGCCGCCAGGATCCGTACGTACGCCGCGCCGAGGCCCCGCGCCCCGCCACTGACCAACGCCACCTTGCCGTCGACCTGTCCCACCACGCCCCCCTCAGCTCGCCGTCACCCGTGCGACAGACCGGCGGAACGTACACCGCCCGACGAGAGGGAGGGTCCGTCGGACCTCAGGGCGCCGTGGCTCCGGGGGTGGGGCTCGAACCCACGACAAACGGATTAACAGTCCGTCGCTCTGCCAACTGAGCTACCCCGGATGGTGTTTGCCCAGGTCAGGGCAGGTTTTTGAGCATAGCAGACGACCAGGCCGGCCCCTCCACGGGAAGCCGCGCCGCGTGCTCCGGCGCCTCAGCCGCCGATGGTGAACCCGAGCGACTGCTCCCAGCCGGACGGCGGCTCGGCCACCCGGGCCAGCAGGTCGTCGACCGGGACCTCGACCAGCGAGGCGGCGATCACGTCGAGCGACTCGTCGTCGGTCGACGTGCTCAGGCTCACCACGACGTCGCCCAGGTCGACCTCCCACCACCCGTCGCCACCACGCGCCGGGCGACCCCCGAGCTGGTCATCGAACGGCGAGTCGTCGACCTCGCGCGCGCAGTCGCGGTCGGAGACCGACACCCACGCGTAGCCGAACGACTCGAAGTCGAGCTCGTCCAGGTCGTCCCCCTCAGCGAGCGCGGCGAGCCCCTCGGGATCCTCGTAGGAGAGCTCGAGCGCCTCGCAGATCCCGTACTCCTCGTCGGCCGGGCTGACCAGGGCCGAGGTCAGGACCAGGTCGGCCGGGTCGGCCGGTGCCACCAGGAGGCGCGGATCCAGGACCCGAAGGGCTTCCTCGGACACCCACGGCGTGCGGTCGATGTCGTCCTCGGCGGGCGGGGCGATGTCGAACCCCTCGCCCCACCGGTCGAGCACGACGTCGACATCGGACTCGGCCCGGCCGACCTCGCTGCGGAACCCGGCCGTCACCGGCCGCCGGTCCCCGTCGAGGTCGAGCAGCACCTCGACGACCGGCAGGGGCTCGTCGAGGGCCTCGGACAGGGCATCGGCCAGGTCCGGCGTCGGGGCGAGCTGGACCCGCAGGCGGAGCCCACCGCCGGCCAACCGCTCCTCGACCGCCGGGTCGCGGGCCTCCTCCACGATGCGGACCAGGCCGCGGGGGTCGGACTGGAGCTCGGACACGTAGGCCGACACGACCACCTCGGCGAGCGTCGCGTCCGCGTAGGGGTCCTCCTCCCCGACGCCCAGGTCCTCCACCAGCCACTCGACGTCCTCGGAGGTGAGGGATCTGTCGGAGAACCCCGAGTCGACCGGCACGGCGATCCACTCGGGACCGGGGCCGCCGCCGACCATGAAGTCGGAGTGCACGTAGGCCGTGCCGTCCACGACGACGACCTGTTCGGTCGTGGTGCCCGACATGAAGGGATCGGCCGTCTCGGCCACCGCCCTCCACCTGTCGGGCCCCTCGTACCACGCCTCGACGACCGACCGCGCCGTCGTCTCGGTGCCCGCACCGCCGCTCTCCCCCGTCGTCACCCTCGACCGGATCGTCACCACGCTGTGGAACGAGCCGGCCTCCTCCACGAAGGCCTGGGCCTCGGCCAGCGCGGCGTCGGCGTCCGGCCCGCCGTCACGAGCCAGCAGCCAGGCCCCTCCCGCCGCAGCCCCGGCCACCGCCAGGACGGCCAGCACGGGCCATCGCCGAGGCCTCCTGACCGCACCGGTCGATCCGACCCCGTCCCCCGGCACGAGCTCCAGCCCGTGCTCGTCCGCTCCGCCCTCGCCCACGCCGCTCCCTCTCGCCGCCCGACCGGTCCGCATGGACTGTCGGCAACGATGCGGCCCAGGTCAAGTTTCATTCAGGTTCCGATCCGAGCCGACGCTCGGACCGGCGCGGCTCAGGCCTCTTCGAGGTAGTCGCGGAGCTTCTGGCTGCGGTGCGGGTGACGCAGCTTGGCCAGGGTCTTCGACTCGATCTGGCGGATCCGCTCCCGGGTCACGCCGAACTCCCGGCCGACCTCTTCGAGGGTGCGGGCCTGTCCGTCGTCGAGGCCGAAGCGCAGCCGCACGACCGCCTTCTCGCGATCGTTGAGCTCGTCGAGCGCATCGATGACCGCGGCGTTGAGCATGCGCCGGGCGGCGGCCTCGGCGGGCGCCTCGGCGCCCTGGTCCTCGATGAAGTCGGCCAGGTTCGAGTCGTCCTCCTCGCCGACCGGCGAGTCGAGCGACAGCGGGTCGAGGCTGATCCGCTGGATCTCCCGCACCCGCTCGGGGGTCAGGCCCACCCGTTCGGCCAGCTCGTCGACGGTCGGCTCGCGCTCGAGCTCCTGCACCATCTGGCGCTGGACCCGGTGGACCTTGTTGATCGACTCGACCATGTGGACCGGGATGCGGATCGTGCGGGCCTGGTCGGCGATGGCCCGGGTGATCGCCTGGCGGATCCACCACGTGGCGTAGGTCGAGAACTTGAAGCCCTTCGTGTAGTCGAACTTCTCGACCGCCCTCATCAGGCCCAGGTTGCCCTCCTGGATCAGGTCGAGCAGCTGCATGCCCCGCCCCACGTACCGCTTGGCGATCGACACCACCAGGCGGAGGTTCGCCTCGATGAGGACCTCGCGGGCGTCGTCGCCCCGGCGGACGGCCCGCAGCAGGGCCCGCCGCTCGGAGAACTCGAGGCTGTCCGACCGGCCTGTGGCGGCCAGGTCGGCGAGCTGGGTCGCCGCCGCCGTGCCCTCCTCGATGCGCCGGGCGTACTCGACCTCCTCCTCGGCGGTCAGCAGCGGGACCCGGCCGATCTCCCGCAGGTACATGCGGACCGGGTCCGAGGTGCCGCCCCGGTCACCGGTGGCCGACTGGGTGAGCCGCAGCGCCCGCCGACCGGCGGCCGAGCGCATCGGCTTGCGGCCGGGCAGGGCCTCCCCGTCGAGCTCGTGGCCCGGATCGTCGTCCGAGGTCAGGTCGACCTCGAGGACCGGCTCGGGGAGGATCTCGACCGACTCGTCGAACGTGATGCCCTCCTCGTGCAGCCGGGCCCTGATCGTCTCGATCAGCTCGGTGCTGAGGTCGACGCTGCGCAGCGCGTACACGATCTCATCGATCGTGAGCGCTCCCTTGGCCTTGCCCCGGGCGATCAGCACGCGAAGGTCGTGCTCCGGGATGTCTGGCCAGGAACTCAACGTCTGTGGCGCGTTCGTCATGCCCCTTCCTCGCCCCGTGGACCGAGCCAGGCTACCAACTGCTCGGCCGCCGTGGTTCGCCGCTCAGGATCATCGAGCTGCACGAGGCTCGCCTTGAGCCACTGCTGGGTGCGGAGGGCCTCCATGTCGTCGGGGTGGGCCACCAGGTGGGCCCGGGCCTCGGCCAGGGCCCGGCGGGCCGCCTCGGTCACCAACCGCACCACCACGTCGAAGGGATCGCTGTCGGGATCCTGCACCGCGAGGCGGGCCAGCAGCTCCGCCACCGCCGGGTGGGCGGCCTCGATGGCCTCGGCCACCGTGGCGTGGCCGACCAGGTCCCGGTAGGCCGCGGCGTGCAGGGGGTCGGCGAAGAGGCCTCCGTGGATCCACGAGCCCACCGCGTCCCACGAGTGCACGACGTGGCGGAGGGCCTCGACCTCCGGGCCGCCGGCGCCCGAGGACGGGCGGGGGGCGACCGAGGGGGTGGGGACCTCGCGGGGTCCACCGGACCGCCGGCCGGCCAGGGAGCGACGGAGCTGGTCCGCATCGATCCGGCAGCGGTCGGCCACCTCCATCACGTACTGGTCGCGGACCAGCTCGCTGGGGTGCTCGGCGATCATGTCCAGGGCCGCCGCCGCCGTGCGAGCCCGGCCCTCGGCCGAGGACAGGTCGCCCGCGGCCAGCACCCGGTCGACCCGGAAGGCCAGGAACGGCTTTGCCCCGTCGACCGCGGCCCGCAGCGCCTCGGGATCCTCCGCGGCCAGCTCGGCCGGGTCGACCCCCGCGGGCAGCGACGCCACCGACACCTCCAGCTCGTGGTCCTGCTCCCAGCGGTAGAAGCGGTCGGCTGCGGCCTGCCCGGCGGCGTCGGCATCGAAGGCCAGCACGATCCGCCGGGCGTAGCGGCGCAGCAGCCGCACGTGCTCCTCGGTCAGCGCCGTGCCGCAGGTCGCCACCGCGGCCGGCAGGCCGGCCCGGGCGAAGCCGATGACGTCGGTGTAGCCCTCGCACACCACCGCCCGGTCGTCGCTCACGATCCGGGCCTTGGACCAGTTGAGCGCGTAGAGCAGGTGCGACTTGCGGTACAGGGTCGTCTCGGCGGTGTTGATGTACTTGGCCCGGTCGGCCGAGCCGGGCATGGCCCGTGCGCCGAAGCCGACCGCGTCGCCGTTGGCGTCGAAGACGGGGAACAGGACGCGGTTGCGGAACCGGTCGATCGGGCCGCGCCGGCCCTCCCGGGCCAGGTCGGTCTCCATCAGGTCCGGCGTCGGCACCTTCACCCCCCGCACCATGGCGTCCCACGCGTCGGGCGCGAAGCCGAGCCGGAACGAGCGGACGTCGTCGCCGGTCAGGCCCCGCTCGCGCAGGTAGCGACGTGCCGCGGCGGCATCGGGCGAGGACAGGAGCCGGTCGTGGTACCAGTCGACCGCCCGGCCGACGGCCTCGACCAGCCGGGCCCGCCGGCGACGGGACTCACCCTCGTCGCGCTCGGTGTACCGCAGCGCGATCCCAGCCTTGCCCGCCAGCAGCTCGACCGCGGCCACGAAGTCCAGGTGCTCGATCTCGCGCACGAAGGTGATGACGTCGCCCTGGGCCTGGCACCCCCAGCAGTGGTACACGCCCAGCTCCTGGTTGGCGTAGAAGGACGGCGTCTTCTCCGTGTGGAAGGGGCACAGGCCCGACCACTGCCGCCCGGCCCGCTTGAGCTGGGTGTACTGCGAGATCACCGCCACGATGTCGGTCGCCTCCCGGACCTTGGCGATGTCCTCGTCGGCGATGCCCATCGGGTTGGACGGTAGTGGTCGCAGGGCCCGGCCCCACGGCCGGGCCCGACGGGCGCGCGCCGGTCCCCCCGAGACGGCGACCACGTGGGCCCGGGCCCGCCCGAGCAGGTGCGAGGCCGGGTCCCGCGGGCGGGCTCAGCGACCGGGGTCGGCCCGGGACGGATCGAAGGTCCAGGTCGGCGGAGCTACCGACGGGTCGAAGCGCTCGAGCAGCAGCTCGACCGCGACCGGCTCGTCGGGCTCGCACAGGCCCAGGCCGGCACCCATCCAGGCCCGCACCCGGCCCGGTGCCACGCCCCGGGCGCCGAGCTCGGCCAACGACACGGCGCCGTGCCGCTTGGCCAGGCGCGCCCCGTCGGGGCCCACGACCAGCGCCACGTGGGTCCACGCCGGCCGGGGCAGGCCGAGCAGGTCGGCCAGGTGGGCCTGCGTGGGCGTCACGTCGAGCAGGTCGACGCCACGCACCACCTCCTCGACTCCCTGCTCGACGTCGTCGACCACGACGGCCAGGTTGTAGGCGGGCACCCCGTCGGCGCGGCGCAGCACGACGTCGTCGACGTCACGCTCGACGCGCCCGGCGAAGCGGTCGTGCACCGCGACGCGCACGCCTTCGGCCCGCAGGCGCAGCGCCGGCCGGCGGCCCTCCGCCTCCCGCCGGGCCCGCGCCGCGGGACCGAGGTCCCGGCAGGTCCCCGGATAGGTGGCCGCGCCCTCGTCCCCGTGGGCGGCCACCGCGGCTTCGCGGACCTCGCGGCGCGAGCAGTAGCAGGGGTAGGTCGTCCCGGCGTCCACCAGCCGGCGCAGCGCGGCGTCGTGCAGCGCCCGCCGCTCCGACTGCACCACCACCGGACCGTCCCAGGCCAGCCCCAGCGCGGCGAGGTCGGCCAGGTGGCCGGCCACGTGCTCGGGCCGGGACGACACCGGGTCGAGGTCCTCGACCCGGACCAGGAACCGGCTGCCGGCCTGGCGAGCGTAGAGCCAGGCCAGCAGCGCGGTGCGGAGGTTCCCGAGGTGCAGAGGCCCGCTCGGGCTGGGGGCGAACCGGCCGTCGGCCATCGGCCTACTCCTCGGCGACGGCCTCCCCGGCCTCGCGCTCGGCAGCCGCCCCGGCACCGTCGAGCGCCCGGGCCGCACCCTGCTCCGCCGGGCCGACCGGATCGCCGCCGTGGTCCCCACCGCCCCGGTCGAACTTGACCGAGGCGATCATCGAGGCCGCCAGCACGATCGCGATGACCAGCAGCGAGACGAACGTGGGGATGTGGTACCACTCGGCGATGATCATCTTCACGCCGACGAAGGCGAGGATGACGGCCAGCCCCTGCTGGAGGTAGTCGAACTTGTCCCGCAGGTCGGCCAGCAGGAAGTAGAGCGCCCGCAGGCCAAGGATGGCGAAGGCGTTGGAGCTGAAGACGATGAACTGCTCCCGGCTCACGGCCAGGATCGCCGGGATCGAGTCGACGGCGAACACCACATCGCTGGTCTCGATCACGATCAGGACGGCGAACAACGGGGTGGCCAGCCGCTTCCCGTTGATCTTCGTGAAGAGGTGCTGGCCGTCGTAGTGGGTCGTCGACGGCACGATCCGGCGGACGATCTTGAGGACCGGGTTGTTCTCCGGGTGGACCTCCTCGCTCTGGTGCCGGATGAGGCGCGCCGCGGTGATGATGAGGAAGGCACCGAACACGAAGAGCATCCACTCGAAGCTCTCCAGCAGGGCCACGCCGGCGAAGATGAACACCAGGCGCAGGACCAGCGCGCCGAACACGCCCCAGAAGAGCACCCGGAACTGGAACTCGCGTGGGACGGCGAAGTAGCTCATGATGATCGCCCACACGAACACGTTGTCGACCGAGAGGCTCTTCTCGATCAGGTAGCCCGAGATGTACTCACCGGCGGCCTGGCCCCCGTGCCACCACCACACGAAGAACGTGAAGGACAGGCCGATGGCGATCCAGATCGCCGACTCGATGGCCGCTTCCTTGGTCGTGATGACGTGGGCCGTGCGGTGGACGAGCAGCAGGTCGGCGATGAGCAGCACCGCCACCACGCCGACGAAGACCGCCCAGATCCAGAGCGCGACGTCGAACGACGCGAAGTTCTCACGACTTCCACTGGCTTCCGACACGAGCGTGGCGAGCAATTCGGGTTTACCTCCGGCCGTAGATCACAGGGACTTCCAGCCGAAGGTCTTGCCCGCCACGGGGGCTGACGACACCGGGCCCTAGGGCCGTGATGGCGATGTCGCTCATCGGGGCTACTCCCCTCCGGTGAGGGCGAGACTAACGGGTCACCGGGTGTCGCTCGAAGCAGCGCCCAGGACGGCCTGCGCCGCGGCGAGCCGGGCGATCGGGATCCGGAACGGCGAGCAGGACACGTAGTCGAGGCCGACCGAGTAGAAGAACTCGATCGACTCGGGATCGCCACCGTGCTCGCCGCACACGCCGAGCTTCAGCGTGGGGTCGGTGGCCCGACCCCGCTCCACGCCCAGGCGCACCAGCTCGCCGACGCCGGACTGGTCGATCGTCTCGAACGGGTTCCGGCGCAGCAGCCCGGCCTCCAGGTAGACCGGCATCATCCGCGACTCGACGTCGTCACGGCTGAAGCCGAAGGTCATCTGGGTCAGGTCGTTCGTGCCGAACGAGAAGAAGTCGGCGGCCTCGGCGATCTCGTCGGCGCGGATCGCGGCCCGGGGGGTCTCGACCATCGTGCCGATGGTGACCTTCAGGGCCCGCCGCTTGGACTTCTCGAGGCTCTCGGTGGCGGCCGAGATGGCGCCCTCCACCCAGCTCCGGGCCTCGATGAGCTCCTCGCGGGTGACCGTGAGCGGGATCATGATCTCGACGATCGGCTTGCCGCCGGCCTGGACCCGCTCGATGGCGGCCTCCATCAGGGCCCGCACCTGCATGGCGTAGAGCCCGGGCTTGATCACGCCGAGGCGCACGCCCCGGGTGCCCAGCATCGGGTTCTGCTCCTGCCACGACTCGGCCGCGGCGAGCAGCTTGCGCTCGTCGTCGGTGAGGCCCTCACCGGCCTGCTTGACCAGCAGGTCGTGGGTCGGCGGGAGGAACTCGTGCAGCGGCGGGTCGAGCAGCCGCACGGTGACCGGCAGGCCGTCCATCGCTTCGAGGATCTCGGCGAAGTCGGCCTTCTGGACCACGCGCAGCTTCTCCAGCGCGGCGGCCTCCTCGTCGGGCGTGCCGGCCAGGATCATCTCCCGGACGACGGGCAGGCGGTCCTCGCCGAGGAACATGTGCTCGGTGCGGCACAGCCCGATGCCCTCGGCGCCGAACTGGCGGGCGTTGGCCGCGTCGGGGCCGTTGTCGGCGTTGGCCCGCACGGCGAGCTTGCCCTTGCGGACCTTGTCGGCCCAGCCGAGGATCGTGTGGAACTCCTCGGGCGGCTCGGCGGCCGAGAGCGACATCTCGCCGAGCACGACCTCACCGGTCGTGCCGTCGAGCGAGATGACCTCACCCGTGCGCACGGTGGCCGTACCGGCGGTGAAGGAACCCCCGCTGATCTTGACCGCCTCGGCCCCGACCACGGCGGGGATGCCCCAGCCACGGGCGACGACCGCGGCGTGGCTGACCAGGCCGCCGCGGGCGGTCAGGATGCCCTCGGCCACCTGCATGCCGTGCACGTCCTCGGGCGAGGTCTCGTTGCGCACGAGGATGACCTTCTCGCCCCGCTCGACGGCCTCCACGCACTCGTCGGCGGTGAAGTACACCCGGCCGACGGCGGCGCCCGGCGAGGCGCCCAGGCCCTTGGCGACGACGTCCTTGGCGCCCCCGGCGAACTGGGGGTGCAGCACCTGGTCGAGGTGGTCGGCGGCGACCCGCTGGAGGGCCTCCTCCCGGGAGATCTTCCAGCCCCGCTGGCGGGTCATGTCCACGGCCATCTTCAGGGCCGCGGCGCCGGTGCGCTTGCCGACCCGGGTCTGGAGCATCCAGAGCTTGCCCTGCTCGATGGTGAACTCGGTGTCGCACATGTCCCGGTAGTGCTTCTCGAGCCGGGCGAAGATGTCGAGGAGCTGCCCGTAGATGGTCGGGAAGCGCTCCTCCATGGCCGACAGCGGCAGCGTGTTGCGGATGCCGGCCACGACGTCCTCGCCCTGGGCGTTGACCAGGAAGTCGCCGAACGCACCCTGCGCCCCGGTCGAGGCGTCACGGGTGAAGCCGACGCCGGTGCCGCTGTCGTCGTCACGGTTGCCGAAGACCATGGTCTGGACGTTCACCGCGGTCCCCAGGTCGTGGGAGATGCGCTCGCGGACCCGGTAGGCGATGGCCCGGGCACCGTTCCAGGAGGCGAAGACGGCCTCGATCGCACCCCGGAGCTGCTCGGTCGGGTCCTGGGGGAACGGTGCGCCGGTGGCCTTCTCGACGACCTCCTTGTAGCTCTGGCTCAGCTTGCGCAGCGTGCCCGCGCCGATCTCGGCGTCCGAGGCCACGCCGTCGGCCTCACGGGCCTCGTCGAGCAGCCGGTCGAACTCCTCGCCCGGCAGGCCCAGCACGATGCGGGCGTACATGGAGATGAAGCGCCGGTACGAGTCGTAGGCGAACCGCTCGTCGTCGGTCTGGGCGGCCAGGCCCTCCACGGACCGGTCGTTGAGGCCCAGGTTGAGGACGGTGTCCATCATGCCGGGCATCGAGAACTTGGCGCCCGACCGCACGCTGACCAGCAGCGGGTCGGCCGGGTCTCCCAGCCGCTTGCCCATCGCCTTCTCGACCTTGCGCAGCGCCTTGGCCACCTCGGCGTCGAGCCCCTCGGGCCAGCCGTCGACCATGTAGGCGCGGCAGGCGTCGGTCGAGATGGTGAACCCCGGCGGCACGGGCAGGCCCAGCACCGAGGTCATCTCCGCCAGGTTGGCGCCCTTGCCACCGAGGAGATCCTTCATCTCCATCGGCGGACGGCGGTGCTTGTGATCGAAGGCGAAGACGTAGGGCACGGGGCTCCCCCGGGGATGCGCGATTGGGCCGATCGGACTCTAGTGGCGTCCGTTTCGGGCCCCGAACCGGGCTGCCCAGGGGGCGCCCACCCGACGCCGGTGCCCCTGCCGGGCCGGCCCCGAGAGGCCGGCCCGGACGAGCGGCGCCACCGCGAGGTGGCGGAAAAAGTGCAGCGGCCGCCACGATCCACGGGAGGGACTGATGGCGGCCACTGCGTCGCGAGAGCTGGGCGGGCGGGAACAGCCCTCGCTTGAAGATCACCCTACGTGACGCCCTGACCACGTACAAGCGAATTCTTGAACGACCGTCAGATCGCGCAAGATGACGTCCGTTTCAGACGATCAGGCCAGTCGTTCTGACAGGTACGCGGCCAGGTCGGCCACCGGAACCCGCTCCTGGTCCATCGAGTCCCGCTCCCGCACGGTCACCGCCCGGTCCTCCAGCGACTCGAAGTCCACCGTCACGCAGTACGGCGTGCCGACCTCGTCCTGGCGCCGGTAGCGACGGCCGATCGCCTGCGTCTCGTCGTAGTCGCACATGAACGACGGGGCGAGCAGGCCGTGCACCTCCATGGCCAGCGGCGTCAGGGTGTCCTTCTTGGACAGGGGCAGCACGGCCACCTGGTAGGGGGCCAGCCGGTGGTGGAGGCGCAGCACCGTGCGCACCTCGCCCCGGACCTCCTCCTCGTCGTAGGCGGCCATGAGGAAGGCCATCATCGTGCGCGTCGCGCCGGCCGCCGGCTCGATCACGTGGGGGACGTAGTGCTCGCCCGTCGTCTGGTCGAAGTACTCCAGCCGCTCCCCCGAGGCCGTGGCGTGGGCCTTCAGGTCGAAGTCGGTGCGGTTGGCGATGCCCTCCAGCTCGTCCCAGCCCCAGGGGAACAGGAACTCCACGTCGGAGGTCCCCGCCGAGTAGTGGGACAGCTCGTCGGCGTCGTGGGGCCGCAGGCGGAGCTGCTCGCGGGGGATGCCGTGCTCGACGTACCAGTCGAACCGCTCCTGGCACCAGTACTCGTACCACTTGGCCCCCTCGTCGGGCGGGACGAAGAACTCCATCTCCATCTGCTCGAACTCACGGGTGCGGAACACGAAGTTGCCCGGGGTGATCTCGTTGCGGAACGACTTGCCCACCTGGGCGATGCCGAAGGGCGGCTTCTTGCGCGAGGTCTCCAGGACGTTCTTGAAGTTCACGAACATGCCCTGTGCCGTCTCGGGCCGGAGGTAGACCTCGTGGCCGGCGCCCTCGACGGGGCCGGCGTGGGTCTTGAACATCAGGTTGAACTGCCGGGCCTCGGTGAACGAGCCCACCGCGCCGCAGCTGGGGCAGACGTCGGGGTCCTCCAACTTGTCCAGCCGGTGCCGCTCCTTGCACACCCGGCAGTCGACCAGCGGGTCGGTGAAGTTGGCCAGGTGGCCCGACGCCTCCCAGATGGCGGGCGGACCCAGGATCGCCGCGTCCAGGCCCACCACGTCGGTCCGGAGCTGGACCATCGATCGCCACCACGCCGCCTTGACGTTGCGCAGCATCAGGACGCCCAGGGGCCCGTAGTCGTAGGTCGAGCGGAAGCCGCCGTAGATCTCGGCCGAGGGGAACACGAAGCCCCGACGCTTGGACAGGTTGACGATCTTGTCGAAGAGCTCGGGGGTGGCTTCGGGCATGGCGTCCGAGGCTACCGGTGCCCATCGGCGTGCCGGGACGGCGATCCTGCTACAACGGCGTCGTGCAGGACCCCACCAGCGTGGTCGGACGGCGCGTCGTCGCGGTGATCATCGACGCCCTCATCCTCGGCGGGCTCTACGTGCTGATCTGGCAGAGCCAGGCCAAGTACGTCGACACCTCGAGCCTCGGCAGCGTCGAG
>JBFWTJ010000049.1:0-16828 GCA_050247895.1 Acidimicrobiia bacterium | reverse complement strand
GCCCGGGGAGCGGGTGGTCACCACCGGCAGCCCGGCGAACATCGCCTCGACCACCACCGTGATGCCCGCCACGAGGAGGTTGGGCCGCACGGCCACGGCGACCACCGAGGCCCGGGCGTACTGGTCCCGCATGGCGACGTGGTCCAGGGACCGGTGGTGCTCGACCGGGGCCGTGCCGGTGGCCAGGTCGCGCTCGGTCACCACGGCCAGCTCGGTGCCCGGGCAGGCCCGGGCCACCCGGTCGAAGGCGCGCACGAGGAGGTCGTGGTCGCGGTGGCGGTCGTTGCCGGCGCTGAAGACCCGGACCGGCCCGGCCCGCTCGGCCTCGGCGGCCGGTCCCCAGAAGTCGGCGTCGACCCCGAAGGGCAACAGGTGCAGGCGCTCGTGGGCCACGCCGGCCCGGTCGGCCAGCACGTCGAGCTGGGCCGGGGACAGGGCGAACACGGCACGCGCCCGGGGCAGGCCCACCCGGGCCAGGGCCCGGGCGGCGCGGTTTGCGATGGCGTCGGGCTCGGTCAGCCAGATCACGCCCGTGACGACCGGCGGCTCGCCGGGGACCCGGGCCCGGAGCGCGGCGGGGATCCCGGCCCGCTCGTCCCAGGCCAGCACCACGTCGGCGCCACGCCGGCCGGAGCGGTCCCGCAGCGCCTCGGCGACCTCGAGCCCTCCGGTCAGCCGCCGGAACGGCCCGCCGACGAACCGGTCGGAGGGGCCGGGGGCGACCGGCGGGCGCACGGTCAGCTCCAGGCCGGGGCGGGCCAGCCGGTCCAGTCCGTAGGGGTAGCGGTCCGGTCGCAGCCCCCGGTCCCAGGCCGCGGTCCACGCCGCGACGTCGAGGGACCGGGTGAGCTCGAGGTGGACCCGGGTCACGCCCGCGAGCGGAGGCGCCCGACCGTGGCCGGCACCAGCGCGGCCAGGCAGCGGCCCGAGTCGGCCAGGCTGCGGCCGGCCATCGACAGCAGCGAGCGGGGTGACTCCGCTCGCAGGTCGGGCGTGCCGTGCTGGGCCTCCAGCAGCCGGGGGTGCACGACGGCGCGTCCGCCCCAGTCCTGGGCCGACAGGCCGGGCGCGTCCAGGTCGAGGTGGGCCCGGGCCTCGGGCGCCGCGAAGAGGAGCACGTTCTGGGCGTACCAGGACTCGACGTCGTCCTCGTCCCAGATCGACGGGCGGATCCGGTCGACCAGCTCGTAGCCGTGGGCCGCGAACAGCTCGACCCAGTAGCTCGGCCAGCGCTCCGTGACGTGCTCGGTGCCCCCCTGGCCGGGTATCGCGGCCGAGAACAGCACGACCGGGGCCAGGCGGCAGAGGTCGTCGACCAGCGACGCCGACCGGGAGGCGGGGAGGTGCTCGGCGACCTCGAGGGTGACGGCGAGGTCGAAGGTGCGGCCGACGTCGATGGGGCGGGACAGGTCGACCGTGCGCAGCTCGGTCGGGTCGATCCGGGTCTGGGGACCGGGCGCGCCGCCGTCGAGGCCGAGCACGTCGGGCACGCCGGCGTCCTTGAAGGCGGCCAGCCAGGTGCCGGTCCCGCAGCCCACGTCGACCACCGAGGTCGGCTTCACCACCGAGACCACGAGTGGCACGACCCGGGCCGCGCTGCGCGCCGACCCGGCGTCGATGCCCTCGTAGAACCGGGCCGAGTAGGTCCGACCCAAGCGACCGGACGCGCCCGCCGTCGTCGCCATCTGCTGCCCTTCCGCCGTTCCGCCCTTGCCGCCGGTCGAGGCTACCACCGGCCCGTCGATCCCGATCGTGGCCGCGAGGCGCCCGGCGGCCGCCTCCCAGCTCCGGTCGGCCACCACGGCCCGGCGCCGGGCCACCAGCTCGGGCGAGGGCGTGGCGGACAGGGCGGCGTCGACCGCGTCGGCGAAGTCGGCCGGGCCCTCGGCCAGGCGCACGACGTCGCCGAGGGCGACGATGGAGGGCAGCGGCGAGGACACGGCCTCGATGCCCGCGGCCAGGTACTCGAGGACCTTGAGCGGGGAGCTGGCCCGGTTGAAGTCGTCGACCCGGTAGGGCACCAGGCCGGCGCGCATGGCCCCGACCCAGTCCGGCATCGTCTCGTAGGGCTGGTGGTCGACCCACTGCACGTTGGGGCGGGCCAGCACGGCCTCCAGGCGGGCCTCCTCGGCCATCGGCGACCGGGGCCCGACCAGCAGGAGCGACGTGCCCCGTGCCGCCACCGCCTCGAGCAGCGCCACGTCGATGCGGTCCGAGACGTTGCCCACGAAGCCGGCGACCGGGTCGGGCAGGGCCAGGGCCGCGGGCCGGGGCCGGTCGGTCGCGTCGAGGTAGCGGTCGACCTCCACGCCGTTCTCGATCACCACGGGCTCCAGGCCCGGGCGGCGCCACTTGTCGGCCAGGGCGCCGGAGACCACGACCACCACGTCGGCGGTGGCCAGGGCCCGGTCCTGGGCCCGTTGGACCCGCTCCGGGCCGAGGTTCATGAGGCGGGCCCCGGCCGCGAAGTCGTCGGTGGCGTAGAGCACCCGCCGGGCCCCGGGGAAGGTGTCGAGCACCGGGTTGAGCGATGCCACCACCACGGCCACCGGCTCCATCCCCAGCTCGGCCACGGCCCGGCGCACCGCCCGGCGGGTGAAGGCCGGGACGACGTCGCGCACCACCGGCCGGCTGCGGCCCGGCGGGACGACGGGCGTGAGCCGCCACAGGCGCTCGCCGATCCGGCGCAGGCGGGGGCCCTCCAGCGCCGACGCGGCGTGGGCGTCGCGGCGGGGCGAGAGGAGCGACACCGGGGGGTCGACGTACAGGACGGGCCGGAAGCGGGTCAGCTCCTGGGCCATCGGCTGGTCGGCCAGCCACTGGCCGGTCCACGTCGTGCCGGCGCAGAACACGACCAGCTCCGCTCCTGCCGCCGCGACCACGGGCGCAGGCTACCGGGCCCGGTCGTGGTGGTAGAGAGTGAGCCGTGGGAGCGAGCACGGCGGGCGGGATCCGCCCCGTCACCGACGACGACCTGCCCGCGGTGGCGGCGTTCCTCAGCGCGAACCTCAACCAGAGGGTGAGCCCCGAGGCGTGGATCCGGGCGGTGCGGGTCCCCTGGGCCGTCGACGCGCCCAACCACGGGTTCCTGCTCGAGGCCGACGGCGAGGTGGTCGGCGCCTACCTGGCCTACTACTCGGAGCGGTCGGTCGAGGGCCGGACGGTGCGGTTCTGCAACCTCGGTGCCTGGTGCGTGCTGGAGGCCCACCGGTTCCGGGGCCTCGCGCTGCTCAAGGCCCTGCTGGCCCAGGACGGCTACACGTTCACCGACCTTTCCCCCAGCGGCTCGGTGATCCCCCTCAACCGCCGGCTCGGGGTCGAGGAGCTCGACACGACCACCTCGCTGGTCCCCAACCTGCCCTGGCTGCCCCTGCCCAACCCCGGCCGGGTCAGCGCCGACCCCGCCGAGCTGGCCGCCACGCTGAAGGGCCGGGAGCTCGAGATCTACCGCGACCACGCCGATGCCGCCGCGGCCCGGCACCTGGTGCTCACCCACGGCGACCGCTGGTGCTACGTGATCTTCCGCCGCGACCGGCGCAAGGGCCTGCCCGGGTTCGCCTCGGTGCTGCACGTGAGCGACCCCGACCTCTTCGGCCGGATGGCCCACCGGGTGAGCCGCCACATGCTGCTGCGCCACGGGGTGCTGGTGGCCCTGGTCGAGCGGCGGATCGGCGGGGTCCCCCGCTGGCCCCGGTTCCGGCTGCGGTCACCTCGCACCAAGATGTTCAAGTCGGCAGACTTGTCGCCCGACAAGATCGACGACCTCTACAGCGAGCTCGTCTGCCTGCCCTGGTGACGTCGAGCCGACCGAGCGGAAGGACAGCCCCCGCGATGCGCATCCGCCTCCCCGACCTCCTGGCCGAGGCCGAGGAGCGCGACGCCGCTGCACCGGCCCTGACCTCCAAGGACCTCACCCTGTCCTACGGGGAGGTGGCGGCCCTGGTGGCGAGGGTCTCGGCCGGCTTGCGGGGCCTGGGCCTGGGCCGGGGCGAGCGGGTCGCGGTCTACCTCGAGAAGCGCGTCGAGACGGTGGCCGCCGTCTTCGGCGCCTCGGCCGCGGCGGGGGCGTTCGTCCCGGTGAACCCGCTGCTGCGCCCGCCCCAGGTCGGCCACATCGTGGCCGACAGCGGCGCCCGGGTCCTGGTCACCTCCACGGCGCGCTTCGCCCAGCTCGCCGACGCGCTGGCCGGCTGCGCCGAGCTGGCCCACGTGGTGCTGGTCGGCGACCGGGCCGAGCCACCCGCGGGCGCGCCCTACGCCGTGACGACCTGGGACGAGGTCGCCGCGGCCGCGCCCGACCCGGTGCCCCGCGTCGGCCTGGTCGACGCCGACGTGGCCGCCATCCTCTACACGTCGGGCAGCACCGGCTCGCCCAAGGGCGTCGTGCTGTCCCACCGCAACCTGCTCGTCGGGGCCGAGAGCGTGAGCAGCTACCTGGGCAACCACGCCGGCGACGTGATCCTGGCCGCCCTCCCGCTGAGCTTCGACGCCGGCCTGAGCCAGGTCACGACGGCCTTCGCCGTGGGCGCCCACGTGGTCCTGCTCGACTACCTGCTGCCCCGCGACGTCGTGCGGGCCTGCGCCCGCCACGGCGTGACCGGGCTGACCTGCGTGCCCCCGCTGTGGTTCCAGCTGGCCGAGCAGGAGTGGCCCGAGGAGGCGACCCGGAGCCTGCGGTACTTCGCCAACACCGGCGGCCGGATGCCCCGCGCCACCCTGGACCGGCTCCGGGCCACCTTCCCCGACGCGTCGCCCTACCTCATGTACGGGCTGACCGAGGCCTTCCGGTCGACCTACCTGGACCCGGCCGAGGTCGACCGCCGGCCCGACTCCATCGGCAAGGCCATCCCCGACGCCGAGGTCCTGGTCGTGCGGCCCGACGGGACCGAGTGCGGGCCCGACGAGGAGGGCGAGCTGGTCCACCGGGGCCCGCTGGTCGGCCTGGGCTACTGGAACGACCCCGAGCGCACGGCCGAGCGGTACCGCCCGGCGCCGGGCACGCCGGCGGGCCAGTGCGTGCCCGAGCTGGCCGTCTGGTCGGGCGACACCGTGCGCCGTGACGCCGAGGGCTTCCTCTACTTCGTGGGCCGGCGCGACGAGATGATCAAGACGTCGGGCTACCGCCTGAGCCCGACCGAGATCGAGGAGGTCGTCCACGCCACGGGCCTGGTCCGCGACGTGGTGGCCTGCGGCGTGCCCGACGACCGCCTCGGCCAGCACGTCGCGCTGGTCGTCAGCCCGCCCCGCGACGGCGAGCTGGACGTGGCCGCCCTGCAGGAGGAGCTCAAGGCCCGCCTGCCCCGCTACATGCTCCCCCAGCAGGTCGTGGTGCGCGACGAGCTGCCCCGGGGTCCCAACGGCAAGTTCGACCGCAAGGCCCTGTCCGAGGAGCTCCGGCCGTGACCGACCACCCCACCGTGGCCGCCTTCGCGCGCGTCGACGGGCAGCTCGCGGTGGGCGGCGTGCCCCTCGAGCGCCTGGCCGCCCGCGTCGGCAGCACCCCGTTCTTCGCCTACGACCGGGCCCTGCTCACGGCCCGGGTCGCGCTGCTGCGGGCCACGTTGCCCACCGACCTCCAGCTCTCCTACGCGGTCAAGGCCAACCCGATGCCCGCGGTCGTCCAGCACCTGGCCGGCCTGGTCGACTCGTTCGACGTGGCCTCGGCCGGCGAGATGCAGGTGGCGCTCGACACGCCCAAGCCGGCCGGGCGCATCAGCTTCGCCGGGCCGGGCAAGACCGTCGACGAGCTGCGCCGGGCGGTGGCCGCGGGCGTGACGATCGAGCTGGAGTCGGCCGGCGAGGCCCGGCGGGTGGTCGGGGTCGGCGGCGAGCTGGGCGTGCGGCCCCGGGTGGCGGTGCGGGTCAACCCCGACTTCGAGGTCAAGGGCTCGGGCATGCGGATGGGCGGCGGCGCCCAGCAGTTCGGCGTGGACGCCGAGGCGGTGCCGGCCCTGCTCGACGAGCTGGCCGCGGCCGACGTCGAGCTGGTCGGGTTCCACATCTTCGCCGGGTCCCAGAACCTCCAGACCGAGCTGATCTGCGCCGCCCAGCGCAACACGGTCGACCTGGCCCTCCAGCTGGTCGAGCGCTCGCCGGTGCCGGTCGGCTACCTCAACCTGGGCGGTGGCCTGGGCATCCCGTACTTCGAGAAGGACCGGCCGGTCGACCTGGGCGCCATCGGCGACAACCTGGGCGACCTGCTGGCGGAGCGGATCCGCCCGGTCCTGCCCGACGCCCGGGTGGTGGTCGAGCTGGGCCGCTACATCGTGGGGGAGTGCGGCGTCTACGTGACCCGCGTGGTGGACCGCAAGGAGTCGCGGGGCCGGACGTTCCTGGTCACCGACGGCGGCCTGCACCACCAGCTGGCCGCGTCGGGCAACTTCGGCCAGGTGATCCGGCGCAACTACCCGGTGGCGGTCGGGAACCGCATCGACGATCCCGAGCACGAGGAGGCGACCGTGGTGGGCTGCCTGTGCACGCCGCTCGACCTGCTCGGCGACCGGGTCGCGCTGCCCCGGGCCGACGTCGGCGACCTGGTGGTGGTGTTCCAGGCCGGGGCCTACGGCCTGACGGCCAGCCCCACCGCCTTCCTGGGCCACCCGGCCCCGGTGGAGGTCCTGGTCTGAGCCTCTAGGCTCCCGCCCCGTGGCGGAACAGGCAGCGGATCAGGGCGATCTCCTGGCCGACGTGAGGTCGGTCCTGGTGACGACGTTGGGCATCGAGGACCGGGAGGCGACCATCGACGCGTCGACCGGCCTCTTCGGCACCCTGCCCGAGCTGGACTCGATGGCGGTGGTCGAGCTGGTCATGGAGCTCCAGGACCGGTTCGGCATCGAGATCGACGACGACGAGATCACCGGGGACTCCTTCGAGACCCTCGGTGACCTCGTCGCGCTGGTCGACTCGAAGCGGCGCTGACGACGGCGCCGGGCGACTGGGCCCGGTCGCCGTCGCCGGCCGGTGATCAGAGCGGGAGGCCGGTGGCGTCCCAGATGTTCCCCGACACCACCAGCCCGTAGGTGTTGGTGAGGGGCCCGTACCAACCGCTCTTGGGCCAGATGGCCGTGCTGAAGCGGTTGTTGGTGATCCGCACGTTGGTGGCGTTGGCCGGGTAGCCGGCGGCCGCGCCGCCGTAGACCGTGTAGCCGCCGCCGCCGAGCAGGTTGCCGTCGATGACCACGTTGTTCACCGCGCCCTGGGCCGTGCCGATCATGATGGCGGCGTTGGCGTTCTCGACGTCGATGATGATCGTGTTGTTGCGGATCACGATGTTCGACCCGGACGTCGTCTGGATGCCGTCCTGGTGGGCGCCGAGGTACTCGTAGTCCACGAAGTCGTGGATGTAGTTGTCCTCGATCACCACGTCGCCGTTGGCCCGGGGGCCCTCGCCGAAGTGGTGGATGTCGCAGCGCCGGATCGTGTACCGGGCGTGGACCACGGCCGGGGCTGCGCCGGTGTCACCGGTGCCGTCGAGCTCGCAGTCCTCGATCACCGTGCCGCTGTTCGCCGGGTTGATGGCGATGGCCTCGCCCCCCGAGTTGCGGACCCGCACGTTGCGGATGGTCACGTTGTTGTGCCGCACCTGGATGGAGCCGTTGATGTCGAGGTTCTGGATGACCTGGCCGTTGGCGCTGGTGAACACGGTGCCCGACGGGGCCAGCGAGCCGGTCGGCCCGGTGTTGGAGGCGTTCGGGAACGCCGAGGGCACCGCGGGCCTGGGGGCGGCGGTGGTGGTCGTGGTCGGGGCCGGTGCGGCGGTGGTGGTCGTGGTGGGCGCCGGTGCGGCGGTGGTGGTCGTGGTCGGGGCCACGGTCGTGGTGGTCGGGGCGACCGTGGTGGTCGTCGGGGCCACGGTGGTCGTGGTCGGCGCGACCGTGGTGGTCGGCGCGTTGGCCACGCCGTCCGAGCTGGGCGCCTCGGCCACCGAGACGACCTCGATGCCCGAGATCATCGGATCCTCGACGACGGTCTGGAAGGCGAGGTCGAGCCGGCCGTCGGTCACCTTGACGGTGAACTCCTTGACCAGGGCGGCGTTGGCCCCGGCCTCCTTGTAGACGTCGAGGTCGCTCACGACCTGCGTGCCCTCGGCGGTGACGCCGAACACGCGCTGGCCGGTCCGGGTGAAGACGGTCTCGGCGAAGTGGAGGCGGACCGTGTAGTCCCCGGCCGCGGTGACCGGGATCTGGTAGCCGCGCATGCCCCACCGGTGCTTCTGGTAGAGGGCGTCGAAGTTGGTGTTGCGGATGTCGGCCCGGCTGCCGGCCCAGCTGGAGCCGCCCTGGTAGCCCTGGTCGCCGCTGAAGGTCGCGCCGTCGGGACCGGCGAGGTTGCCGGTCGACGCGGCGTTGATGCGCTTGGCGAAGACGGGGCCGGCGTCGGTGGAGGCGTCCTGGCGGTCGTCGAGGACGAGCCAGGCGTCGTCGATGTACACGACCTCGCCGCGGGCCAGGGTCGGGAAGGTGATCTGGAGGGCGGCGTAGGCCGCGCCCTGGGGGGCGACGCCGCCGCACTCGAAGCGGGTCCACGCCGCCGTGGTGGCGTTGGCCAGGGTGCCCTTGGTCTGGGCCAGGGGGAAGCCGGCGGTGTCGTACCAGTTGATCTGGCACTGGGTCGGGCGGCTCTGCGAGCCGGTGCGGACCTGGGCCGCGCCCAGGTAGGTCAGGCCTCCGGTGACCGGCACGCCCGCCTTGCCCGCGCCGGTGAAGGCGAAGGCGGTGACGTTGCCCTTGTCGTTGCCGGCCAGGCGGTTGGGCCGCAGGCGCAGGGAGCGGTCGCCCTCGGCGGAGACGCCGCGGACGCCGACGATGGTCGAGCCGTACGAGGCGGTCCAGCCCGAGATGCCGTTCTCGAAGGTCTGCTGGCCGAGGGAGAGGAGGTTGGTGTTGAGGGCCAGCACGGTGGGCCCTCCGGTGACGGCCACGAGGCCGACGACCGACAGGACCATGGCCAGCGCGATCGAGGCGATGCGCCGCTGTCGGGCGAGCGTCGTGGCCGACGTGCGCGGCTCAAGACGCGAGGTGGCGGATTGCATGAGGCGAGTGCTCCAGGGATCGGGTGTCGTGTGGGGGTTTCGGCACCGGTCGTCGTCGCCCTCTGTAACCGTTGCGTTGCGCTACAGGGCTCCGACCATGCTTTCGGCTAACGGCTCCGGCAGATTTAGCCAGATCTGGGGCTTTTCAAACCGCCTCCCGACCACGTATAGTGAGGCCGGATCACGGTTGACACGGAGCGTGACTACGCCTCGTATCGACATACAACCGTAAAGTGTACCCCAACCCATTTGTCCTGTCATCGAACGTAGGGTGTATTCGAGGCGACGGGCACGGGCGGTAGTGGGCGGCAGCGGCGGTAAGGACAACGTGACTGGTTCGGGCGGACTGGGCAGCAGATCTCGCAAGTGGGTCGTGGTCGCGATCGGTGTGGCGTTCGCCGCGCTGGGCGCGACCTTCCCCGCGCTCCTGCCCGCGGCCGCCGAGGACGGCGTGCGCGTGGCGGACGGCTTCGACCGGGCCGACGCCGGGACCCTGGGCACCGCTCCCACCGGGCAGGACTGGACCACCCTCGCCGGCGGTTGGTCGGTCTCGGCCGGGACGGCCGCGCCCAGCTGGGGCTACTCGCTGGCCGTCGTCGACTCCGGCGGTTCGACCGGCGTGGCCTCGGTGGACGTGCCGGCCACGGCCTCCGAGCTCTGGCTCGTGCTGCGGGCCTCCGACGGCGCCAACTACTGGCGCTTCGGTCGGTGGCAGGGCGGCGACTACCAGCTCCAGCAGGTCCGCGACAACGACCTCGGGGCACCGGCCCTGACCACCTCGGCCACCGTCACCCCGGCCGCCGGTGACGAGCTGGCCTGCACCCTCACCTCGACCACGATCTCGTGCTCGGTGAACGGCACGGTCGTCGTGTCCACCGACGACGGCTTCAACCGGACGGCCACGGCCGTGGGCCTCGCTGCGTACGACGCCTCGGGCCCGGCCACGGTCCGCTTCGACGACTTCGCCGTCGTCGACCTCGACGCGCCGCCGACCACCACGACGACCGTGGCCCCCACGACGACCACGACGACCACGGTCGCGCCGACCACCACCACGACGACCGTGGCCCCCACGACGACCACGACGGTCCCGCCGACCACCACCACGACGGTGGCGCCCACGACGACCACGACCGTGGCGCCGACCACCACCACGACGGTGGCGCCCACGACGACCACGACCGTGGCGCCGACCACCACCACGACCGTGGCGCCGACCACCACCACGACGGTCCCGCCGACGACCACGACGACGACCCCGCCGCCTCCCGGGCCCGGCGCGGTGCGGTTGGCCGACGACTTCGATCGCAGCGACTCGGCGTTCCTCGGCACGGCGACGACCGGCCAGCAGTGGTCGATCCTGTCGGGCAGCTTCGGCGTGTTCTCCGACGTGGCCACCCCGGGCTTCGGCTACTCGCTGGCCGTGGCCGACTCGGGCGGCGCCACCGGCCACGTCACCGCGACCCTCGTGGCGCCCTCGCCCGAGCTCTGGGTGATCCTCCGGGCATCGGACAGCGCCAACTACTGGCGGTTCGGCCGCTGGCAGGGCGGCGACTACCAGCTCCAGCAGGTCCGCAACAACGACCTCGGGTCGCCGGCCCTGACCACGTCGGCCACCGTGACGCCGGCCGCGGGTGACGAGATCTCCTGCACGCTGACCTCGACCACGATCTCGTGCTCGGTCGACGGCACCCTCGTGGTCACGACCGGCGACGGCTTCAACGGCTCGTCCACCGGCATCGGGCTGGCCGCCTACGACTCGTCCGGGCCGTCGGCGGCACGCTTCGACGACCTCGTCGTGGCCGACCTCGGCACCGGTGGCGGCGGGACCACGACCACCACCGTCCCGCCCACCACCACCACCACGACGGTCCCGACGACGACCACCACGGTCCCGACGACCACGACCACCGTGCCGACCACGACCACCACGGTCCCGCCCTCCGGCGGGCTCCTGCACGACGGCTTCGACCGGCCCGACGCCGCCACCCTCGGCACGGCGGACTCGGGCGAGGTGTGGCAGCAGGCCAACGGCACGTTCGGCACCGACGGCGGCAACGCCGTGCCGACCACGTCGGGCTACGCGCTGGCCCTGGCCGACGGCGGCACCGACGACGGGCAGGTCACCGCCACGCTGGTCCAGCCGTCGTCCGAGTTCTGGCTGGTCCTGCGCTCGACCGACGCGGCCAACCACTGGCGCTTCGGTCGGCGGTACTCGGGGAGCTACGAGCTCAACCAGATCGCCGGGTGGAACATCGTCCCGCCGCCGGCCACCCCGCTGGTCAGCCTGGCCCCGCAGGCCGGCGACCAGCTCTCCTGCCGCTACGAGGGCACCACGATCGCCTGCTCGGTCAACGGGATCGACGTCGCCAGCGTGTCGGGCGTCGACCCGACGGCCCGGCTGGTCGGCTTCGCCGCCTACGACGGGTCGGTCCCGGCCCCGGCCCGCTTCGACGACCTGGCCGTGGCCACGGTCGCCTCGTCGCCCGACGTCGCCGTGTCGATCGTCGACGCCGACCCGGTCCTGGTCGGCGGCCAGCTCCGCTGGACGATCACCGTGACCAACCAGGGCTCGCTGACCGCCACCGGCGTCGAGCTCTCGGTGGCCACCCCGGTGCTGGCCGACCTCGCGGTCACCTCGACCCAGGGGTCCTGCACCACGGCCCCGCTCGTGGCCTGCGACCTGGGCGACCTGGCCCTCGGTGCCGCGGCGAAGGTGGTGGTCACCGCCACCGCGCCGGGACAGCCCCAGACCCTCTCGGTCACCGCGACGGCCACCGCACCGGGCGACGTCAGCCACGGCAACGACGCCAGGACCGAGTCCACCACGGTCCACAACCCGCCGACGCCGCTGGCCCACGTCACCGACGACTTCGAGCGGACCGGCAGCGGGCTGGGCACCACCGACACCGGTGAGCCGTGGGTCGTGCACACCGGCTCGTTCGCCACCGACGGCACCGCCGCCGGGGCCACGAGCTCGCAGTCCGCCCTGGCCTCGGTCGACGCCGGCTGGGCCTTCGGCACCTACCTCGTCCAGATGGGCGAGGTCGACGGCGGGGCCTTCTTCGTGGCCTTCCGGGTCGTCGACCACCTGAACTACTACCGGGTGGGCACCAACTCCCAGGGCTCCTACGGGCTGGAGAAGGTCGTCAACGGGGTGGCCCAGAGCCCGGCCTTCTCGTTCCCCCGCTCGGCGCGCACCGCGGCCGACGGCGACCTGATCCGGATCGTGACCCGGCCCGACGACGGCATCTTCGTGTCGGTCAACGGCCAGCACCTCGTCGACGCCGGCGACACCCAGTTCATGGAGGCCACCCGGTACGGCTTCGGGACCACCTCGGCCGCCGTGCGGGTGGAGGGCATCGACGTCGGCCAGGTCATGACCGCGGGCCAGGTGGCCACGGACTCGTTCGACCGGCCGGACAGCCTCTCGCTCGGCTTCCTCGAGAACGGCCTGTACTACCCGTGGTGGCTCGGCGGCGGCTTCGGCATCACCGCCGGCCAGGCCCACGTCACCGCCGACGTCTACAAGGTCGTCGCCGTCGACTCGACCTCGGAGGCCGCCGACGTCTCGGTGACCGTCGCCGCCACCGGCAAGGGCTTCGGCCTGGTCTTCCGCTACGCCGAGGACGCCAGCTACCTGCGGTTCGGCCAGCTCACGCCGGGCGGCGCCTACGCGGCCGACCGGGTCGTGGCCAACCAGAGCTACGCCATCGAGGGCCTCGAGGTCGTGTCCTCGCCGACCCCGACCGCGGGCGACCGCATCGAGGTCCGCCAGGGCCTCGACGGCCGGGTGGAGGCGTTCGTGAACGGCCAGCTGGTGCTGCGGTTCACCGACACGACCTTCAACGTCCGGGCCACCGCGGTCGGCCTCGCCGCCGACGGCTACCAGGCCCGCTTCGACGACTTCGAGATCGTCCCCGAGTAGGCCCCCCTCGCCACCCCGGCGAGGAGCAGCTCGACGCCCAGGGCCAGCGTGCGGGCGCCACCGTCGCCGAACCGGGACACCAGGACGTCGAGCCCCGACAGGTCGGCCAGTGCGGCGACCGACACCGTGACGCAGGCCGTGGCCACCACGGTGAAGGCCAGCGCGAGCGCCGGTGCCCGACCCGTCCCCCGCAGCCCGACGCGCGCCGTGCGACCCGCGGCCACGGGCTCGAGGGCGCCCGAGCCCGTACCGGTCGCCCGGTCGCTCGGCCGGGCATCCCCCGGCGCCGGGCCCCACCGGATCGCGACCGCGGCGGCCACCGCCAGCGCGGCCGGGCCGAAGGCCGTGCCGGTCGGCACCGCCAGGGCGTCGAGGAGGTAGCCGGGCCCCGACACGGCCAGGGCCGACCAGGCCCGGGGGCCGGCGGTCGCGCCGGCCCACGCCACCAGGGCCGCGGTGCCCAGGGCCAGGACCGCGTCGGGCGCGCGGCCGGGGTCGGCGTCGGTCAGCCCGACCGCCCCGGCCACGACAAGGGCCACGCCCGCCGCGACCCGGGCCGGGACGGGGTCGCCCAGCGGCCCGGCCGCCGCGGCCCGGGCCGTCCGTCGCAGGGCACGACCCGCCGCGGTGGGCGAGAGCACGATCCCGGCCAGGACCAGCGCGGCGAGGGCGGCGAGGTCGCCCACGTCGATGCCGTGCCGGGGGGACAGGACGACCAGCACGGCGCCGTGCCACGGCTCGGTCGCCACCAGCGCCGCGGCCGCTGCGACCAGTCCCGCCGCCGCGGCGGTCCGGGCCGGGCCGGCGGTGGCACGGCCCCCGGGGCCGGTCAGAGGCGGCCGAGCCGGCCGGGCGGCCAGATCACGTAGTCGGCCCGGCCGATCAGGGCCTCGATGGGCACCGTGCCGTAGGACCGGCTGTCGAGCGACACGGCCCGGTTGTCGCCGAGCACGAAGACCTCGCCCTCGGGCACCCGGACCGGGTCGAACGGCGGCGTCCGGCCGTCCTTGGCCCACTCCTCTTCGAGCGGGACCCCGTCGACCAGGACCCGGGTCCCGTCCGAGGAGACCGTCTCGCCGGGCAGGCCGATGACCCGCTTGAGCAGGGGGGCGCCGCCCAGCTCCTTGGCCTGCTCCAGGTCCTCGGCCCGGGCCACGTCGGTGCTATCGAACACCACGACGTCGCCCCGCCGGGGATCGGCGTCGCGGTAGGCCAGCTTGTTCACCATCACCCGGTCGCCGTCGTCGACGTGGGGCTCCATCGACGTCGAGGCCACCGTGTACGGCGAGGCCACGAAGGTCCGCACCCCGTGGGCCGCGGCCACCACGGTCCCGGCCGCGATCACCACGATGGTGGCGCGCGACCAGCGCGACCGGCGGCGGGGCCCGGGGGAGGGCTCGGGCGTCGGGGTCGCGGCCGGTGCCTCCGGCGCCGCGGTCGCGGCCGCCTCGGCCTCCGCCACAGGAGCCGAGGTGGGCTCGGACGTCGGCGCCCAGTCGCCCCGGCGGGCCCGGCCCACGATCGTGCGGGCCTCGTCCTCGGCCTCGAGGAGCCGTCGGGTGACCAGCGAGTCGACCTCGGCCAGCTGCGTGGCCCGCCGGGCCTCGGTGTCGGCCAGGAGCCGCCGGGCGGCCTCCTCGGCCTGCTCCATCGTCGAGCGGGCGGCCTGCTGGGCCTGGGCCATGAGCGAGGAGATGGTCGCCTCGGTCTCGTCGAAGCGCTGGATCCGGTTGCGCTCGGCCTCGGCCAGGATCTCCTCGGCAGCCCGGGCCGCGGCCTGGGCCTTGTCGACCGCCTCGGCCTGGGCCGCGGCCTGGGCCCGGGCGTTGAGGACCAGGCCGGCCGCGGTGGAGCGGGCCTCGGCGAGCAGTGCCGCGGCCTCCTCGGCGGCCCGGTCGGGCCGGACCGGTGCGGCGGTCCCGGGCGCGGCGCCGGCCGTGGTGCCGTCGCCGCCCTGCGCCGGATCAACGGGGGTGCCCGCCCCGGCACCGGCGAGGAGGGCCTCGGCCCGTCGCTCGGCCTCGGCCAGCTTGTGGCGGGCCTCGGCCTCGATCATCGCGGCGCGGCGCTCGGCCTCGGCCACCAGCGTCGCCGCGGTCCGCTCGGCGACACCGGTGGAGTCGGCCCCCAGGGTCCGGGCGGCGAGCTCGGCGTCACGGATGCGCCGGTGGGCCTCCGCCTCCTGCTCGGAGGCGGCCCGGCTCGCCTCGGCCACGCGCTCCTCGAAGCGGCGCTCGGCGGCCTCGGCCCGCTCGGCGGCCCGTCGTTCCGCCTCGGCCAGGTGGTCCTGGGCAGCCTGCTCCGCCTCGGCGGTCCGCTCGGCGGCGCGGCGCTCGGCCTCGGCCAGCCGCTGGGCCGCGGCCTGCTCGGCGGCGGCCGACGCGGCCCGGGCCGCCTCCAGCGCCCGCTCCGCCTCGGCCACCTGCGCGGCCACGGTCGCCTCGACCTGCGCCGCCCGGGCCTCGGCCTCGGCCCGGATCCGCTCCGACTGCTCCTCGACCTCGCGCCGTGCCCTCACGGCCTGATCGAGCGCGGCGACGGCCTCGACCTTGCACCGTTCGGCCTCGGCCAGGTCCTCGGCGATCCGGGCCTCGACGGCGCGGGCCCGCTCCCGGGCCGACTCGGCCTCCCCGTGGAGCCGGTTGATCGAGCCGGTCAGCGACCGGACGAGCTCGTCGGTCCGCTGGCGGGCCTCGGCCAGCGCGCCCTGGCGAACCTCGGCCGCCTCGGCCTGGGCATCGGCCAGCAGGCGCTCGCACTCCTCGTAGGTCTCCCGCAGCAGCTCGCTCTGCAGGTCGAGGAGCTCATCCGATTCGGGGCGCTCCTCCACGAGGTCACCTCCTCCCGCCACCCGCCGATCGCAGGGGAAACCCTACCGAGGCGGGCCCTGGTGCAGAAGCCCGAGACGTGCCGTCAGGTCGTCGCCACCGAGGAGGGGTGGAGGAGGTCCTCGATCTCGTCGCGCAGGTCGAGGAACCGGGGATCGCGCTGGACGTCGGGTCCCCGGGCCGTGCCGAACGGGACGTCGATCTCCTCGGCCACCCGGCCCGGCCGGGACGACATGACGTAGATGCGCTGGGACAGGTACACGGCCTCGGTCACGTCGTGGGTCACCATGACCACCGTGGCGCCCGTGCGAGCCCGCACCTCGAGCAGGAACTCCTGCATGCTGCGCTTGGTCTGGGCGTCGAGGGCGCCGAAGGGCTCGTCGAGGAGCAGGACGTCGGGCTCGGGGGCCAGGGCCCGGGCGATGGCCACCCGCTGGCGCATGCCACCCGAGAGCTGGCCGGGCCGGTGGCCGGCGAACTCGGACAGCCCCATGGTGGCCAGCAGCTCGTCGACCTGGGCCTTCCGGTCCCCCTTGGGCCAGCCGGCGCACTCCAGGCCGAAGGCCACGTTGGCGGCCACCGAGCGCCACGGGAACAGCGAGTAGCCCTGGAAGACCATGCCCCGGTCGGGTCCGGGGCCCACGACCAGGTCGTCGTCGACGCGGACCTCGCCCGCCGTGGGCGTGTCGAGCCCGCCCAGGATGTTGAGCAGCGTCGACTTCCCGCATCCGGACGCGCCGACCAGGCAGACCAGCTCGTGGGCCTCGACGTGCAGGTCGACGTCGACCAGGGCCTGGACGGGCGGCCGGCCCCGCCGGCCCGGGAACTCCTTGCCGACGCCCCGCACGGTCAGGCCCCTCACGAGCTGCCCTCCGACCACGGCGCGGCCCGGCGTCGCAGCGTGCGCAGGGCCAGGTCGCTGACCACGCCGATCAGGCCGAACACGATGAGCAGGGCGAACATCGTGTCGACCTGGCGGAACCGCTGGGCCCGCACCACCCGGAAGGCCAGGCCCTCCTGGGCCGCCAGCATCTCGGCCAC
>JBFWTJ010000048.1:0-16995 GCA_050247895.1 Acidimicrobiia bacterium | reverse complement strand
CTCATCACGCCCGGCATCTACCCCGTCGTCGGCGAGACCCACGCCCACGCCGAGGAGCGCTACGAAGCCCTCCAGGACGGGCTCGACCCCGCCGTGGGCCTGCACCTCCTCTCGATGCTGGCCGGCACCGACCTGAGCGGCCTGCCCGTGGACGGACCGCTCCCCGAGCTGCCGCCGACCGAGGGGGGCCAGGGCCGCTTCCAGCTGCTGGTCGACCTGGCCCGGACCGAGGGCCTCACGCTGCGCCAGCTGTACCTGCGCTACGCCGTGGTGCGCGGCCACCACCTGATCGTCGGCACCGCGACCGAGATCGCCGACGAGCTCGAGGAGTGGTTCCGCAACGACGGCGCCGACGGCTTCAACCTGCTCGCCCCGCTGTCGAGCGGCCTGGCCGAGTTCGTCGACCGGGTCGTCCCCGAGCTCCAGCGGCGGGGCCTGTTCCGCACCGAGTACGAGGGGACGACCCTGCGGGAGCACCTCGGCCTGGCCCGCCCCGCCAGCCGCTGGGCCGAGGCCCGGCCGACCGTGGGCGCGGCGGCCCGCTAGCCCGCACCGGCGCGGACCAGGGCCTCCAGGTCGGCCAGCGAGAGCGGAGCCGGCGAGCTGCGCCGCCGGGCCGCGGCGTTGGTCGCCCGCTGGAGCACCTCGTTGACCGGGGTCGGCACCCCGTGGAGCCGGCCGGCCAGCACGACCTCGCCGTTGAGGAAGTCGGTCTCGACCGAGCCGGTCCCCCGGCGCAGGCTCAGCCACGTCGACGTGCCGTCGCGGGGCCGCCCGTCGACCTCGCGGGTCCGCACGGCACGGCCCCGCTCCCGCAGGTCCTCGCCGTAGCCCACGGCCAGGCCCGCGGCCGCGAAGCACGCCGCGGCCTCCCGGCGGGCCTCGGCCACCAGCTCGCTGCCGGCGGCACCCGGCCCGCACAGCGCGACCACCGCGTTGTCGAGGTTCGACAGGAGCTTGGCCCGCTTGGCCCGCATGATGTCGGGGTCGGCCACCGAGGTGAAGGTCGCCGACCGCAGGTCGGCCGCGATCCGCTCGGCCAGCTCGTCGCGGCCGTGCGGGTAGCGGCCCAGGTCCAGCAGGCCCGTCGTCGGCGCCGAGTGCAGGATCACCTCGCCCGGCACCACGTGCGAGGCTGGCAGCTGGACGATCACCCCGTAGACGCGGGCGAAGCGGCGCAGCGCCTGGCGCTCGTTGTCGACCCCGTTCTGCACGCAGAGCACCGCCGTGTCGGGCCGCGCCACCACGGCGAGGTCCCGCAGCACGGCCTCGGAGTCCTGGCCCTTCACGGTGAGCAGCGCCACGGTGCGCTCGTCCCAGTCCAGGTCCTCCACGCGGCCGACCACCGGGACCTGCACCCTCGTGCGGGCGTCGGGGTCGACCATCAGCAGGCCGTCGCGGGCCAGCGCGTCGTGGTGGGCCCCACGCGCCACCAGGACCACGTCGTGGCCGTACTGGTGCAGGCGCCCGCCGATGGCACCGCCGACCGCGCCGGCGCCCACGACGACGTACCGCAGGGGGGTGGGCACGGGGTCGTCCGTGGCCCCGAGCGTACCGCCCCCCGGTCGGCTAGGAGACCGGCGGGGGCACGACGTCGTCGGGGCCGAAGACCTCGGCCCGCCAGGCGGCGAAGGCGGCGCGGAACTCGGGGCCGTGGGTGGCCACGGCCTGGGAGCGCGCCTCGTGCACGAGCACGGCGGTGGCCATGTCGATGTCGAACGCCTTGCGCACGGCCAGCTTGGTCACCCGCAGGGCCCGGCGGGGGCCGGCGGCGAGGCGGGTCGCGTACTCCATGCTGAAGGCCAGCGGGTCCTCGACGACCTTCCACACCAGGCCCATGGCCAGGGCCTCGTCGGCCTCGACGAAGCGGCCCGTCATCATGATGTCGAGGGCGTCGGCCGCCGACACGATGCGGGGCAGCAGCCAGGACAGGCCGTAGTCGGGCACCAGCGCCATGCGGATGAACGGCGACATGAACCGGGCCGTGGGCCCGGCGATGCGCAGGTCGCAGGCCAGCGCGGTGCCGAACCCCGCCCCGACGGCCACGCCGTTGACCGCGGCGATGGTGAGCTGGGGCAGCTCATAGAGGTCCACGACGCCTTCCAGGGTGGCCCGGGTGAAGTCCTCGGCGTCGGCGACGTCGGCCCGGCGGAAGCCGGTGCACCCGTTCAGGTCGGCTCCACCGCAGAACGCGGGCGGGTCGCCGGTGACGACCAGCACGCTGATCGAGGGGTCGTCGCGCACCTCGGCGTAGGCCGCGGGCAGCTCCTCGACGAGGAGCCGGTCGTCCAGGACGTTGCGCTTGTCGGGTCGCGACAGCGTCAGCAGCGCCACGCCGTCCGACTTCTCCAACCGCAACCGACCGGGTTCGGTCGTCACGCCTCCACCTCCGTGTGCCTCGTGGCCTGTTCGGCGCGGAGCTGGGCCTTGAGGACCTTGCCCGTCGCGTTGCGGGGCAGGTCGGGGGCGAAGCTCCAGCTCTTGGGGATCTTGTAGCCGGCCAGGGACCGGCGGCAGTGGCTTCCCAGCTCGGCGGGGTCCGGCTCGCTCCGGGGGTCGGCCGGCACGACCACGGCGTGGACGGCCTCGCCCCAGCGGGGGTGGGGCACGCCCACGACGGCGACGTCGGCCACCGCCGGGTGGTCGAGCAGCACCCGCTCGACCTCGCGGGGGTACACGTTCTCCCCGCCGGACACGACCATGTCCTTGAGCCGGTCGGTGACGTGCAGGAAGCGGTCGGCGTCGAAGCGCCCGAGGTCGCCGGTGTGCAGCCAGCCGCCCCGCATCGCCTCGGCCGACGCCTCGGGCAGGCCCCAGTAGCCGCTCATCATCGCCGGGCCGCGGGCCACGATCTCGCCCACCTCGCCCGGCGGCAGCGGCCGGTCCTCGCCGTCGACCACCGCGATCTCGCAGCCCAGCCCGACCCGGCCGGCCGCGGTGAGCCGCACCGGGTCGTCGGCGTCGTGGTCCTCGGCGACCAGCGAGGTGACCGGCCCGGTCTCGGTCTGGCCGAACGACTGCCAGAACGAGCAGCCCAGCACCTGCATGGCCCGGCGCAGGTCCTCGGGCTCGATCGACGAGGCGCCGTAGAGGACGGTCTCCAGGGTGGTGAACCGGGCCGGGTCGCAACCGGCCACGACGTCCTTGATCATGGTCGGGACCAGCAGGGCGTGGGTCACGCCGTGGCGGGCCACCGCCTCTTCGACCGCGGCGGCGGAGAACGACTCCAGGATCACGTTGGTGCCCCCGACCGAGCTCGCCGCGAACGACACGGTGGCGGCGATGTGGAACATGGGCAGGGGTTGGAGGAACGTGCAGCCCCGTCGCATCCCGGGGTCCAGCACGTAGCTGGTCATGCGGGCGGCCAGGGCCCGGTTGCTGATCATGGCGCCCTTGGGCCGACCGGTGGTGCCCGAGGTGTAGAGGATCGTGGCCACGGCCTCGGGGTCGATCCCCTCCGAGGGCCCGAGCGGGCGCCGGTCCCGGTCCGGGCCGGGCGGGCCCAGGGGGTCGTCGGCGGGGAAGGTCCAGGCGGCCAGGTCGGGGTGGCCGGCCGCGACCTCGGCCGCGGCCGCGGCGGTCGACTCGTGGGCCAGCAGGACGCGGGGACCGGCGTCGCCCACGATGTGGTCGAGCTCGGCGACCGCCAGCCGGGTGTTGAGCGGCACGAGCGCGGCCCCCAGCCGGCAGGCGGCGACCTGGGCGGTGAGGTGCACGGGGTGGTTGGGGGAGAGCAGCGCGAAGCGGTCCCCGGGCCCGACCCCGGCCGCGGCCAGGGCCCCGGCAAGCTCGTCGGCCCGGGCGTCGAGCTGGGCGAAGGTCAGCGCGTCGTGCCGGAAGTGCACCGCGATCCGCTCCGGCCAGCGGGCCGTGGCGTTGGCCAGGAAGTCGGGCGCCCGGGCGATCCGGCTCACCCGACGGGGGCCCCGAGCTGTTCCCGCAGGTCCCGCTTGAGCACCTTGCCCAGCGCGTTGCGGGGGAAGTCGGCCACGACGCGGACCTCGACCACCCGGCTGTAGGCGGCGACCCGCTCGTTGACCCAGGCCCGCAGCTCCTCGGCGTCGACCCGGGCGCCGGGCGCCGGGCGCACGAAGGCCACGGGCACCTCCCCGTAGCGGGGGTCGGGACCGCCCACGACGGCGACCTCGGCCACCTCGGCCCGCTCGTGGAAGACCTGCTCGACCTGGCGGGGGTAGACGTTCATGGCCCCCCGGATGATCACGTCCTTGGACCGGTCGACCAGGAACACGAAGCCGTCCTCGTCCACGTAGCCGACGTCGCCCCAGCGCAGCCGCCGGCCCCGCAGGACCTCGGCGGTCCCGGCCTCGTCGCCCCAGTAGCCGCGCATCGGCTCGTAGAGCCCGGCCAGCGGACCCTCCTCGACCGGGGCGGTGCACAGGTCGCCGATCTCGCCGGGCGGCAGGTCGTTCCCATCGGCGTCGATGGCGGTGATCCGGATGTGGGGCATGGCCACGCCGACCGAGCCGGCCCGGCGGGGTGCGTCGAGCGGGTCGAGCGACACCACGCCGGGGGCCTCGGTGCCCCCGTACACGTTGAGGAACCGCAGCCCGAAGCGGGACCCGAAGGCGGCCATGACCTCGTCGGGCATCGGGGCGCCGCCCGAGGTCACGATGCGGAACGACGACAGGTCGAGGCCGGCCCGGTCCGCCTCGGGCAGCTCGAGGAGGTCGGTGAAGAACAGCGGCACGGCGGCCATGAGCGTCGTGCGGTCGGCGGCCGACCACCGGATGAAGGCCTGGGGCGAGTACCGGCCGACGATCCGGCAGGTGCCCCCGCACTCGACGGCAAGGCCCGGGCCGATGAGGAAGATCGACAGCAGGTACAGCGGGAGCATGGTCAGCAGCCGGTCGTCGGGCCCGGCCGAGTAGTGCTCGGCCACGACCGCCGAGTGCACGCGCAGCGCACGGTGGGTGATGGCCGCGCCCTTGGGCCGCCCGGTGGTCCCCGACGTGAAGGCGATGACGGCGTCGCCCTCGAGCCGGGCCCCGGGCAGGTCGACGGGGCGGGTCCGCAGCGCCTCGACGGTGGCGGTGGCCACCCCGGCGACCTGGGGCTCGTCGCTGGCGCCGATCCGCTCGAGGGCGGCCTCGTCGCCCACGACGAGCTGGGTCCCGGTCAGCCCGATGCAGCGGGCCAGGTCGGCGTCGGTGACCTGGGGGTTGAGCGGCACCCAGGTCGCTCCGGCCCGCCAGGCGGCGAACACGGCCACCACGTGGTCCGACGTGCTCGCCATGAGCACGCCGACCCGGTCGCCCGGTGCGATCCCCGCCGCGACCAGTCCCGAGGCGACCTCGTCGACCCGCTCGTCGAGCCACCGGTAGGTGTGGCGGGCGTCGTCCTCGGCCAGGGCCACGGCGTCGGGTGCCGCCGACGCCCGGCGCGACAGGACCGCGTCGAGCGTGGCGGTCACGTCCATGGCCTCACACCTCCCCCGGCGCCAGCTCCAGCGTCCCGTCGTCGAGGCTACGGGCCAGGACGAACACCGTCTCGCGCCAGTCGACGCCGTCGTGGTTCTCCTCGGTGAACCGGTAGGTGCCCCGCACGCCCTCGTGGCCGTTCTCCTCGAGGTGGGCCCGGATCGCGTCGGCGTCGATCTCGCCCGCGGCCTCGATGGCCGCGGCCAGCATCATCACGTCGTCGTAGGCCGCGGCGGGCTGCTGGATGTTGACGGTGAGGGGATCCTGGCCGATGAGCTCGGCGAAGGCGTCCCGGAAGGCGGTGGCCTCGTCGGTGGAGGGGTCGTCGCTGCCGGGCAGGCGGGTGAGCGGCCGGTAGGTCGGGCCGGCGTACACGTTCTCCATGTTGTCGAAGCCGACGGCCTCGATGGTGGGGCGATCGGCGATGACGCCCAGGCCGACCACGGGCAGGTCGGGGGCGACGAGCTGGAGGCTCCTGAGGGTGTTGACCGCATCGGTGCCGATGTTGGCCAGGACGAGCACCTCGGGGTCGCCGGCCAGGACGTTGCGGAGCTGGGGCCCGAAGTCGACCAGGCCGCCCTCATGGAGCTCGGTGGCCTGCACGTCGACGCCCAGCTCCTCCAGCTCGGCGGCCACGGCGGGGACCAGCGCCTGGCCCAGGCCGTTGTTCACGCCCAGCACCGCCGCGCTCTCGAACCCGGCCCGGTCGACGAAGGCGGCGATGGCCGGCGCCTGGCCGGTGGAGGGGTTCTCCGGTCGGAACACGTAGGGGTAGAGCGTGGCGTCGCCGGCCTCGGGGAGCGTGCCCAGCACGATCTGGACGATCCCGGCCTGCGTGGTGATGTCGAGGGTGGCGCCCATGGCCGAGCTGAGGAACGGCCCGAGCACGGCGTCGACCTCGTCCTCGTCGACCAGCTCGCGCATGACCTGCGCGGCCTTGGTCGGCTCGCCGCCGTCGTCCTTGGTGATGAAGGTGAGGCAGCGGCCCAGCACGCCGCCGGCCTCGTTGAGGTGGTCGCGGGCCAGGTCGAAGCCCTGCTGGGTGCTCACGCCGATCTGGGCCGAGGGGCCCGACACGGTGTTGGCCACGCCGATCACGATCGGGTCGCTGTCGTCGCAACCCTCGCCGGGGGCCGGATCCTCCTGGCCCCCACCACCCGGCGCGGCGTTCGAATCGTCCCCGTCGTCGTTACCGCACGCTGCGGCGGCGAGCAGCGCGCCGACCAGCAGGACCAGCCATCTCTTGGACATCTGCGTCTCCCCCCTCGCGCACCGGGAGGCGCGCCAGGAGGATTATCGTCGCGAGCGTCGAAATTCTCAAGAGCACTCGACGCCGGGCGGGGGGTCGCCCGTCGAGTACCCGATCACCGTCGTGGTGGTGGTCGGTCCCGGCGGCTCGACCGCCGATCCCGGGGGCGAGCCCTCGGCCTCGGGCACGGTGGTCGTGGTGGTCGTCGTGGTCGCCGCCGGGTCCTCGGGCGTGGGCAGCGCGTGCAGCGTGGTGGTGTCGGCACCGGTCACCAGCACGACCGTGCCGGGCTCGAGGCCCGGGTCGGCCACCAGCTCGGCCCCACCGCTCACGTGCCGGGCCACGAGCCGGGCCCCTGCCTCGCCCCCCTCCCCGTAGCGGACCGTGGTCCGCACGTAGCGCTCGTCGGTCGTGCCCGGCTCGCCGACGTCGAAGCCGATCTGGCGCAGGGCGTCGGTCACCAGCGCGGCCTGGCCGGTCACCCCGGTGCCGTTGACCACCGACACCTCGACCGAGCCCGGCCCGATGGCGTCGGGCGGCAGGCCGCGGAACACGTTCAGGATCGGCTCGGCCGGGGCCCGGACCAGGCGGACGATCGACATCTTCCCCTCGCGAGCGTTCACCACCGGCAACGTGTGCGACACCAGGCCCTCGGCGTCGAAGCCCTCGAAGCGCCGGGCCAGCTCCAGCGCGTCGCGCACCTCGAAGCCCTCGTCCACGCCCAGCTTGGGCAGGACCGCGCCCAGCAGGCCGTTGAGGCGCGACGGGCTGCCCAGGCCCGACGAGAGGGCCTGGGTGAGGGCCCGGCGGACGAAGACCTGCTGGCGGGTGATCCGGCCCAGGTCGGCGGTGGGGTCGGACCGCCAGTCGCCGTCGGCGTCCTGGTACTGCAGGGCGCGGGAGCGGGCGAAGTCCAGGGCCTGCTGGCCGGTGAGGACCTGGCAGCCGGCCACCGGCACGTTCAGGCCGGTCTTGCGGTCCCGCACCGGGGTGGTGAAGTAGAGCGGCACGCCCCCGATGGCGTCCACCACGTCCCGGAAGGCGACGAAGTCGATCTCCACGTAGTGGTTGACCTCGATCCCGAAGTTCTGCTGGATCGTGTCGACCAGGACCTGCCGGCCCAGCCCGTAGGCGGCGTTGATGCGGTTCTCGCCGTGGTCGCCGGCCAGGGGCAGGTAGAGGTCACGGGGGAACGACACCAGGTCGGCCGAGCGGGCCTCGGGATCGACCCGCAGCAGCATGATCGTGTCGCTGCGCCGGCCCTCGTGGGGCTCGTCGAGCATCCCGCCGGCCCCGGGGTCGTCCTCGGTGATGTTCTCCCGGCTGTCGGACCCGACGATCAGGTAGTTGACCGGCTCGCCGGGCGGCGCGGCCTGGACCTCGACGTCGCTGTAGCGGGTGATCTGGGAGAGGCGGTAGCCCACGTAGCCGGCCATCCCGGCGCCGGCGAGGGCGACCACGGTGACCAGCGCACCGGCCAGGACGAGCAGTCGCTGGCCCCAGCTGCGGCGACGCCGCGGCGCGCCGTGACGGCGCATGTGGGCAGGCATGACGGATCGAGGCTACCGGCGGGCCTCAGCCCGGACGCGGCTCCTTGGGCAGGCCGAGCACCCGCTCGCCCACGATGTTGCGCTGGATCTGCGACGTGCCGCCCCAGATCGTCTCGGACCGGCTGAACAGGAAGGCCGACACCATCGTGCTGACCGGGTAGCCGGGCCGGGCCTCGGCGCGCGTGGTGGCCGGCCACGACCCCGAGGCCGGGCCGGTGTCGACCAGCATCGACGCCGGGCCCCAGATGTCCAGGGCCAGCTCCATGGCCGCCTTGTGGGCCTCGGACCAGAACATCTTGTTGGTCGCGCCCAGCACGGCGGCCGAGGGGTCGTCGCGGCCGGCCAGCGCGGCGCTCAGCGAGCGCAGCCCGTTGACCCGCATGATCTGGATCTTCGAGTAGTAGACGGCCAGGCGCTGGCGGACGAGCGGGTCGGCGATGGCGCCGTTGGCCCGGGCCTGGTCGACCATCAGGTGCCACTCCTCCTCGAAGCGGCGGTAGCCCGTGGTGGCCGACTGGCCCCGCTCGAAGCCGAGCGTGGCGTTGGCCACCACCCAGCCGTTGTCGACCCCGCCCACGACGTTGCCCCGCGGGCAGCGGGCCCCGTCGAAGAAGACCTCGTTGAACTCGTCGGTGCCGTCGGGCTGGATGATCCCGCGGACCTCGACCCCGGGCTGGTGCATGGGCACCAGCAGGTAGGAGATGCCCTTGTGCTTGGGGGCGTCCGGGTTGGTCCGGGCCAGCAGGAAGCAGTGGTCGGCGAACTGGGCCTGGGTGGTCCAGACCTTCTGGCCGTGGATGACCCACTCGTCGCCGTCGAGGGTGGCGGTGGTCTTCAGCGAGGCCAGGTCCGAACCCGAGTCGGGCTCGCTGAAGCCCTGGCACCAGCGCATCTGGCCCGTGGTGATCAGGGGCAGGAACTCGCGCTTCTGCTCCTCGGTGCCCCAGGCCAGGATCGTGGGACCGACCAGCGTGTCGCCGAAGAAGTCGGCCCGCATGGGCGCCCGGGCCCGGGCGAACTCCTCGGCCAGCACGACCCCCTCGATCAGCGACAGGCCCCGGCCCCCGTACTCCACGGGCCAGGTGGCGCAGATCCAGCCGCCCTCGATCAGCTTCTGGGGCCAGGACTCGTTGAACTCCCGACGCTCGTCCTCGGTCATCTCGAAGCCGTCCTTGAACCAGCCGTCGGGCAGGTTCGCCTCCAGCCAGCTGCGGATCTCGTTGCGGAAGGCCTCGGCTTCGGCCGGGTAGGTCAGGTCCATGGCCCAGAGCGTAGGGTGCGGGGCATGGCAGTCACAGAGCGGGCGGCTCCCGACGCGGGCCCCTACGCCCTCTCCGCGGGCAACAAGGAACGCTGGACCTTCCAGTGGAAGGAGCTCTACGAGGAGGTCGTGACCAGCGGGTTGTGCACCGGCTGCGCCGGGTGCGTGATCGCCTGCCCCCACGACGTGATCGGCTACGCCCACGAGCCGGGCCGCTACAAGCCGTTCCACCTCGAGGACGAGCTCGGCCCGGCCGACTGCACCCACGGCCAGAAGGGCTGCACCTCCTGCACCCGGGCCTGCCCCCGCTTCCGGGCCTGGGAGCCCATGGCCGACGAGCACCTCTTCGCCCGGGTCCGCCAGCCCGACGAGCCGGCCGGCATCTACCAGGACGTGATGCTGACCCGGGCCAGCGACGAGATGGTCCACAAGATGGGCCAGGACGGCGGGCTGGTCTCGGCCATCCTCATCTGGTCCCTCGAGCACGGCTACATCGACGCGGCGCTGACCTCCTACCTGGAGGGCGACGGCGACAGCTGGAAGGCCAAGCCGGGGGTGGCCAGCACCAAGGAGGAGGTGCTGGCCGGCGCGGGCAGCCGCTACACCTACTCGGCCAACACCCTGGCCTACGACGAGGCCCGGGAGCGGGGCTTCGAGAAGCTGGCCCTGGTCGGGATGAGCTGCATGTCGTCGATCGCGCCGGTCATGTGGAGCCGCAAGGTCGGCAAGGTGGGCAAGCCGATCGTCTTCAACATCGGGCTGCTGTGCTCCAAGAGCTTCGACGACTCGATCTTCGAGGAGCTCTTCTGGACCAAGTACGGCCTGGCCAAGGCCGACATGGCCAAGATGAACATCAAGGGCGTCTTCCAGATCTGGATGAAGGACGGCACGTACCACGAGATCAACCTCAAGGAGTGCCACGCCTGGACCCGTGACGGGTGCAACCACTGCCCCGACTTCGCGGCCGAGCACGCCGACATCTCCACCGGCGGGATCGGTGAGAACGCCGACTGGACGCTGACCATCGTGCGCACCGACCTGGGCCGGGAGATCATCACCCGCATGATCGAGGACGGCTCCATCGTCGCCCGTCCCGGCGACGAGGACCCGGGCGCGGTGGCGCTGATGCACAAGCTGGCGGCCAAGAGCCGTGAGCGCTGGCCCTCCTTCGCGGTCGACTTCCCCCGCAACCCGGCCAAGGCACCGGCCTAGCGGGGGCTCAGGCCCCGGCCAGCGCCCGGGCCCGGACCAGCACCCCGTCGAGCATGGCCGGGGTGAGCGTGCCGGTGAAGGTGTTCTGCTGGCTCACGTGGTAGCAGCCCAGCAGGTGGCGCCCGTCGGGCAGGGCGAGCTCGGCCCCGTGGGCGAAGCGGGGCCGCGGGCGCAGCCCGAGCAGGCCCGACAGCACGCCGAAGGCGAAGGCGCCCAGCGCCACCAGCACGCGCACCTCGGCCAGCAGCTCGAGCTCGCGGACCAGCCAGGGCGCGCAGGCGTCCCGCTCGGCCGGCGTGGGCTTGTTGGCCGGCGGGGCGCAGCGCACGGGGGCGGTGATCCAGGCCCCGGACAGGACCAGGCCGTCGCCCCGGGCGACGCTGGTCGGCTGGTTGGCGAAGCCCGTGCGGTGCAGGGCCGCGTAGAGGAAGTCCCCCGACCGGTCGCCGGTGAACATGCGGCCGGTCCGGTTGGCGCCGTGGGCCGCGGGGGCCAGGCCGACCAGCGCGACCCGCGCCCCGGGGTCGCCGAACCCCGGCACCGGGCGGGCCCAGTACCGCTCGTCGCGGAACGCGGCCCGCTTCTCCCGGCCGACCTGCTCGCGCCACGCCACCAGGCGGGGGCAGGCCCGGCACGAGGTGATCTCCTCCTCCAGGGCGGCCAGGTCGTCCACGTGGCGACGATAGGTTGAACCGCAGGCATGGCCCGTCCCGCTGCTCCCCCCCGTCCACGCGGAACCCTGGTGCTGCTGGTCCGTCACGGCACGACCTCCACCACCGGCAAGGTGCTGCCCGGGCGGGCCAAGGGGCTCGACCTGTCCGACCGGGGCCGGGGCGAGGCCGAGGCGGTCGCCGGGCGCATCGCCGGGCTCGTCGACGGGACCCGCGTGGTCGACGCGGTCTACGCCTCGCCGCTGGAGCGCACCCGCCAGACCGCGGCGCCCATCGCCCGCGCCGTGGGCCGGCGGGTGCGCGTCGAGCGCGGCCTCAACGAGTGTGACTTCGGCGAGTGGACCGGCCGGGCCCTGGCCGAGCTGTCCAAGCGCCCCGAGTGGACCACCGTGCAGCGCAACCCCAGCGGGTTCCGGTTCCCCGGGGGCGAGTCCTTCGCCGAGATGCAGGCCCGGATCACCGGCGCGATCGACCGGCTGCGCCACGCCCACGCCGGCGGGGTCGTGGTGGCCGTCTCCCACGCCGACCCGATCAAGGCCGCGGTGGCCCAGGCCCTGGGCACCCCGCTCGACCTGTTCCAGCGCATCGTCGTGTCGCCCTGCTCGGTGTCGGCGATCCTCTACGGCGAGGCGGGGCCGACCGTGCTGGCCGTGAACTCCACCGACGACCTCGCCGGCCTGCGCCCCTCATGAGCACCTCCTACGACCTGCCCGCCCCCGACGCCTTCACCGCCGGGACCGTCGGCCCGCCGGGGCAGCGGGTGTTCTACGTGCAGGCCCGGGAGGACGACCTCGTGGTCACCCTGCGCTGCGAGAAGGCGCAGGTGGCGGCCCTGGCCGAGTACCTCGACGGCCTGCTCGGCGACCTGGCCCCCGGCCCGACGGGCACGCCGGTCACCTCGGCCGAGCTGGCCGAGCCGCTCGACGAGGTCTGGGCCATCGGCCCGATCGGCGTGGCCTACGACGACAACGCCGACCGGATCGTGGTCGTGTTCGAGGAGCTGGTCGACGAGGGCGAGCCGGGGGCCTCGGTGCGCCTGCGGCTGACCCGGGCCCAGGTGGCGGCCTTCGTGCTGCGGGGCCGGCGGCTCGTCCAGGCCGGCCGGCCGGCCTGCCGCTTCTGCGGCCTGCCGATCGACCCGGAGGGCCACCTGTGCCCGCGGATGAACTGACCCGGGCCGACCCCGAGGAGCTGGCCGGCCTCACCGACGAGCAGGCCGGGCGGATCCTGCTGCGGGGCGAGCTCGAGGTGCGGGGCCGGATGCCGTTCAGCTCGAACGAGACGTTCCTGGTCGTGGTGCACTGCGACGGGCTGGCCCTGCGGGCGGTGTACAAGCCCCATCGGGGCGAGCGGCCCCTGTGGGACTTCCCCGACGGCCTGCACCGCCGGGAGGTGGCGGCCTACGAGCTGTCCCGGGCGCTGGGCTGGGGCCTGGTCCCGGTGACGGTCCTGCGGGCGGACGGGCCGATGGGCGAGGGCTCGCTCCAGCGGTTCGTGCCGGCGGACTTCGACCAGCACTACTTCACCCTGTACGAGGACCCGGCCCGCCACGACGAGCTCCGGCGGATCTGCTGCTTCGACCTGGTCGGCAACAACACCGACCGCAAGGCGGGCCACTGCCTGGCCGGCCTGGACGGCCGGGTCCACGCCATCGACAACGGGCTGATGTTCCACCGGGAGTTCAAGCTCCGCACGGTCATCTGGGAGTTCGGCGGCGAGCCGATCCCCGCCGGGGTCCACGAGGACCTGGCCCGCTTCGCCGAGTCCGACCTGCCCCCGGCGCTGGTCGGCCTGCTCGACCCCTTCGAGCGGGACGCGCTGGCCGCCCGGGCCGCGGCGCTGGCCCGGTCCTCGACGTTCCCGATCGACGGGACGGGCCGGCGCTACCCGTGGCCCTTGGTGTGACCCAGCCGGCGGGTCACCGCCGGGAAGGGCACCACGCCCTCGTCGATGCGGGCCACGGACTGGCGCTCCAGCCAGGCCACGAAGCGCTCGGCGGGCAGCGGACGTGAGAGCAGGAAGCCCTGGGCCTGGTCGCAGCCGAAGCCGCGCAGCATGTCCCACGCCTCGCGGCTCTCCACGCCCTCGGCCACGGTGCGCAGCCCCAGGTTGCGGCCCAGCTCGATGAGCGAGCGCACGATCACCGCGTCGTGGTCGTTGAGGGTCATCGTGGCGATGAACGACCGGTCGATCTTCAGCTCGCTGACCGGCAGGTTGCGCAGGTGGGAGAGCGAGGAGTAGCCGGTGCCGAAGTCGTCGACGGAGAGCCGGATGCCCCGCTCGGCGAGCTGGTCGAGCACGGCCAGCGTGCGCTGGGACTCGCCCATGACGGTCGACTCGGTCAGCTCGAGGGTCAGGGCCTCGGGGGCCAGGCCCGACTCCTGGACCAGGCCCGTGATGTCGTCGGCGAGGTGGAGGTCGAACAGGTTGCGGGCCGAGAGGTTCACCGCGATGCCCAGGTCGTGGCCCGAGCGCCGCCAGGAGGCGCACTGGGCCAGCGCCTCGCGCACCACGTAGAGGGTCAGGGCGCGGATGACCCCGGTGTGCTCGGCGGCCGGGATGAACTGGGCCGGGCTGACCGGCCCGAGGCGGGGGTGGTTCCAGCGCACGAGGGCCTCGGCGCCCTGTACGACGCCGTCGGCCATGGCCACCTTGGGCTGGACGTAGACGTCGACGGTGCCGGTGTCGAGGGCCTCGCGCAGGTCGGCGGCCAGGGCCAGCCGGCGGGGGGCGTAGGGGTCGTTCTCGGCCGCGTAGACCTCGATCCCCGAGCCCTCGGCCCGGGCCACGTAGGTGGCGGCGTCGGCCCGCTGGAAGAGCACGTCGGCGGCCCGGGCGTGGTCGGGGTACAGGGCCACGCCGATGCTGGCGCCGAGCACCAGCGACAGGGAGTCCGAGGTGAAGGGGGCGTCGAAGGCGGCGTGGACGGTCTCGGCCAGCTCGACCACGGCCCCGGCATCGGGCGCCCCGGCCACCAGGACCGCGAACTGGTCGCCCGTCGAGCGGGCCAGGGTGGCCCCGGCGGGGACCAGATCGGCCAGGCGTTGGCGGACCTCGATGAGCAGGCGGTCGGCGGTGAGCCGGCCGAGGGTGTCGTTGACCTCCTTGAAGGTGTCGAGGTCGACCAGGATCAGCCCCACGCGGGCACCGTCGGCCCGGGCGCGCCGGATGGCGTCGGTGAGGTCGCGGGTCAGGGCCTGGCGGTTGGGCAGGCCGGTCACCGCGTCGTGGAGCGCCTCGTAGGCCTTCTCGGCCGCCTCGTGCTGGAGGTGGGCCACGAGCCGGCCGTTCTCGAGCGCCACCCCGGCGTGGCTGGCCAGCGTGGCGAAGACCCGCAGGTCCTCCTCCACGAACGAGCTGACGTCGGTGAGCCGGTTGGCCACGAGCAGGACGCCCGCCGCGGGGCCGTCGGCACCGATGGGGACGATGGCCGCGTCCTTGACCCCCAGCTCGCCCAACCACCCGGGCAGCGGCTGGCCGGGCTCGAAGAGCCGGGCCTCGCCCCGGGGCAGCAGCAGGGCCAGGTCGGCGGCCAGCTCGTCGAGGCCGATCTCGCGCCGCTGCACCTCGTCGTCGGTGGCGACGAGCCGGGTGGCCGGCGCGCCGGCCCGCACCGGGGGCAGGACCAGGGCGGCCCGCTCGCCGCGCAGGATGGAGCGGGCCCCGAGGAGGACCTCGCGCTCGAGCTCGTCGAGCTCGAGCGAGCCGCCGAGGCGCCGGGTGAAGTCGTGGAGCGTCTCGAGGTCGCTGTGGCGCTCGGCGAGCTTGAGGTGCGACCGGTAGACGAGGAAGAGGATGGCCACGACGCCGACGATGAGCAGCCCGATGTAGCTGCCGTCCCACAGGGACACGACCAGCGCGATGCCCAGGCTGGTGTTGGCCACGCTGGACAGGAAGCCGTAGACGACGACCTGCTGGACGACGTGGCGACCGGGCCACCCGCTGTAGAGCGTGACGGCCCCGGTGACCACGACCGTGTCGAGGACCTGGGCCACGAGCAGGGCGCCGAACACCGCGAGCCAGCCGGTGGGCACCTCGGGCTCACCGGTGCCCAGCAGCCAGCGGAACACGGCCACCGCCACCATGGTGTTGGCGGCGAACAGGCCGAGGTTGAGCGAGAGCTTGTGCAGCGACTGGCGCCGGATGACGCCGAGCACCAGCACCCCGGCGACGAGGCGCCCGATGAGGAGCGCCTCGGGTGCGGCCAGCAGCAGGCCGGCCGCGAAGGGGATCTCGGAGAAGGTGATGGCGTGGGCCTCACCCCGGGACTCGAGGTGGACCGCGACCAGCTCGACGAAGACGAAGCCCAGGGCGACGAGCCACCAGGGCACGTCGACGGGGGCGTCGGCGAAGGGCTCGGCGTCGCCGTTGACCGCCAGCAGCAGGGCCGCGGCCAGCGCGAAGAGGGCGCCGCTGAGGACGTAGAGGCGCCACGGGCCGGGCGCCCGCTCGGTCACGGCCGAGCCCGGTGGTGGCGACGCATCGCTCGAAGGACACCCCGTCCCGACCCGCCGGTCAAGGGGTCGGAGGTCCCGAGGGGATCAGCGCAGGTGCAGGCCGCGGAGGTGCAGGCCACGCAGGTGCAGGCCACGGAGGTGCAGCCCCCGCAGGTGCAGACCCCGACCGCCCCACTCGACACCCCGGCCACCCCACTCGACACCGTTGCTCTGCATCGTTCTCGCCTCCAGGCTCATTTATTTCAAATGGACGATTTTGCACGTTGCTCATAGAGCGTTCGTGCGTTCACTGAGGGTGACCATAACTACGATCTAACCGATTTGTCCAGAGAAAAATCCCAGGTCAACCGATATTTTTGACCTGAATGAGGGCGCACAGAAGCAGGCCAATTCGCGACCATCGAGGCCGGAGAATTGACGTAAGATGCTGGCGAGCCAGGGGTGAATTCGGCGGGAGGACTAGCTCGCCGGATCTCCCCGCGTGCGGGCGCGGTCGGGCGCCCGGGGACGGGGCCGCGCCCCTGGCGACGGCGCGCCCGTGCGCAGGCGCGACCAGTTCGACCGGCGGCCGTGCGTGGCGGGCACGAGGGCACGATAGGCCGTTTGGCCTAGTTCCTACGATTCTCGGCGGGGGTCGGTTCCCACAACGGCGCCACCACGTACGCTCACGCCGTGGTCAAGTTCGGGCGCGGGGCGAAGGCGAGCGGCAACATCGAGGATCGGCGGGGGGTGCGCGCCGGCGGCCTGGCCGTCGGTGGCGGCGGCCTGGCCGCCGTCATCCTGCTGGTGGTGCAGCTCCTGTCGGGTGGAGGTGGCGGCGGGGGCGGGGGCCTGGCCGACATCATCGGCAGCTCCCTCAACCCGACCCAGACCGAGGGCCAGGTGCCCGCCGGCCAGGAGGACGAGATCGAGCTGCTCAGCAAGGCCCTGACCAGCATCGAGCAGTACTGGTCCGACCAGCTCGGCGCCGACTTCCGCCCGGCCACCCTGGTCTTCTTCTCCCAGTCGGTGGCCACGGGCTGCGGCAACGCCACCTCGGCGGTGGGCCCCTTCTACTGCCCACCCGACGAGAAGGCCTACATCGACGTCGACTTCTTCGAGGAGCTCTCCCGGCGCTTCGGCGCCCCCGGCGACTTCGCCCAGGTCTACGTGCTGGC
>JBFWTJ010000047.1:0-17109 GCA_050247895.1 Acidimicrobiia bacterium | reverse complement strand
GCCGATGGTGGACCGGGCCGGGAGCTTGGCCCCCAACAGCTCACCGCCCGGGACGGTCGGCGCCGCGCACGGATCGATGGTGCTGGCCCAGAGCTTCGCCCTCCTCGCCATGACGCACCTGCAGGCGGCTGACCCCGTGCCCTCCGCTCAGGCGCCGACGTAGGCGGCCAGGTGCTCGCCGGTGAGGGTGGCGCGGGCCGCGACGAGGTCGGCGGGCGTGCCCTCGAACACGACCCGGCCGCCGTCGTGGCCGGCGCCGGGACCGAGGTCGATGATCCAGTCGGCGTGGGACATGACCGCCTGGTGGTGCTCGATGACGATGACCGACCCGCCCCCGTCGACCAGCCGGTCGAGCAGGCCCAGGAGCTGCTCCACGTCGGCCAGGTGCAGGCCCGTGGTCGGCTCGTCGAGCACGTAGATCCCGCCCTTGTCGGCCATGTGGGTGGCCAGCTTCAGCCGCTGGCGCTCGCCGCCCGACAAGGTGGTCAACGGCTGGCCCAGGCTCAGGTAGCCCAACCCCACGTCGGCCATCCGTGACAGCACGGCGTGGGCCGCGGGGGTCCGGGCCGGCCCGTCCCCGAAGAGCTCGGTGGCCTCGGCCACCGACATGGCCAGCACCTCGCTGATGTCCCTGCCACCGAAGCGGTACTCGAGCACCGCGGGCTGGAAGCGCTTGCCCTCGCAGTCCTCGCAGGTCGTGGCCACGCCGGCCATCATGGCCAGGTCGGTGTAGATCACCCCGGCGCCGTTGCAGGTCGGGCAGGCGCCCGCCGAGTTGGCGCTGAACAGGGCCGGCTTCACCCCGTTGGCCTTGGCGAACGCCTTGCGGATGGGTTCCAGCAGGCCGGTGTAGGTCGCCGGGTTGGAGCGCCGCGACCCGCGGATCGGGGTCTGGTCGACCGAGACCACGCCGGCGTCGGCCGGGATCGACCCGTGGATCAGCGAGCTCTTGCCCGAGCCGGCCACGCCGGTCACCACGACCAGTACGCCGAGCGGGACGTCGACGTCGACGTCCCGCAGGTTGTGCGTGCGGGCGCCACGGATCTCCAGGGTGCCCGTCGGCTCGCGCACCGACGCCTTGAGCGAGGCACGGTCGTCGAGGTGCCGCCCGGTCAGCGTGCCGCTGGCCCGCAGGCCCTCGACCGTGCCCTCGTAGACCACCTCGCCACCCGCGCTGCCCGCGCCGGGGCCCAGGTCCACGACGTGGTCGGCGATGGCGATCGCCTCCGGCTTGTGCTCCACCACCAGCACCGTGTTGCCCTTGTCCCGCAGCTGGAGGAGCAGCTCGTTCATCCGCTGGATGTCGTGGGGGTGCAGGCCGATGGTCGGCTCGTCGAAGACGTAGGTCACGTCGGTGAGCGCCGAGCCCAGGTGGCGGATCATCTTGGTGCGCTGGGCCTCACCCCCTGACAGGGTCCCGGCCGGGCGGTCCAGGCTCAGGTAGCCGAGGCCGATGTCGACGAACGAGTCGAGGGTCTCGCCCAGGGCCCCGAGCAGGGGCGCGACCGACGGCTCGTCGAGGCGCCGCACCCAGTCGGCCAGGTCGCTGATCTGCATGGCGCAGGCCTCGGCGATGCTGATCCCTGCGATCTTCGAGGACCTCGCCGCCTCGTTGAGCCGGGTCCCGTCGCAGTCGGGACAGGTCGTGAAGGTGACCGCCCGCTCGACGAAGGCCCGCACGTGGGGCTGCATCGCCTCCTTGTCCTTGGACAGGAAGGACTTCTGGATCCGCGGGATCAGCCCCTCGTAGGTCAGGTTGACGTTGTCGACCTTGATCTTCGTGGGCTCCTTGTGGAGCAGGTCGTGGAGCTCGCCCTCGGTGAAGTCGCGGATCGGCTTGTCCGGGTCGAAGAAGCCCGATCCGCCGAAGATGCGCCCGTACCAACCCTCGGTGCTGTAGCCGGGGATCGTGATCGCGCCCTCGTTCAGCGACTTCGAGTCGTCGTAGATCTGGGTCAGGTCGAAGCCGTTCACCGAGCCCATCCCCTCGCAGCGCGGGCACATGCCCCCGGCCCGGGTGAACGTCGCCTTCTCCGCCTTCGCCTTGCCCGCCTTCTCCACCGTGATCGAGCCGCTGGCCCGGACCGACGGCACGTTGAACGAGAAGGCGTTGGACGGCCCGACATGGGGCTGGCCCAACCGGCTGAACAGGATCCGCAACATGGCGTTGGCGTCGGTGGCCGTGCCGACCGTCGAGCGGACGTTGGCCCCCATGCGCTCCTGGTCGACGATGATCGCCGTGGTCAGCCCGTCGAGGAGGTCGACGTCGGGCCGGGCCAGCGTCGGCATGAAGCCCTGCACGAAGGCGCTGTAGGTCTCGTTGATGAGCCGCTGGGACTCCGCCGCGATCGTGCCGAACACCAGCGAGCTCTTGCCCGAGCCCGACACGCCCGTGAACGCCGTGAGCCGACGCTTGGGGATCTCGACGCTGACGTCCTTCAGGTTGTTCTCCCGCGCCCCCTGGACGCGGATCAGGTCGTGGCTGTCGGCCGGTGGCGCGCCCGCCCCCGGCGCGCTCGCCTTGGTGGTGCGGGCCATCGTGGTCGGTGCAGCTCGCCCGGGTGCGCTCAGGCCCGCTCGAGCCAGACGACCTCGCCGGTGGCCTCGTCCACGTCGTACATCTCGACGCCCTCGGTGACCCGGGCCGCGTCGCGACCCAGCGACACCGTGACCTTGGCCCAGGCGCAGCGCAGCACGAACAGCACCAGCTCGGTGGCCTCGGCCGGCGTGAACGCGGCCCGCACCTCGGCCACCCGGTCGTCGCCGACGTCGGCCGGCTGCCAGAGCACGGCGTCCACCAGGCCCAGGGCGACGCGGTCCCGCGACGAGAGGTCGGCGCGGTCCTCGTAGGACTCCAAGCCGTCGAAGAAGTCCAGCCCACCCGCGGCCTGGACCGCCGAGGCCGTGCGCAGCGAGCGGCACTGCCGGCAGTTGTGCTGGGTGGCGATGCGCAGCCGCACCAGCTCCCGCAGGACCGGGTCGGGTCCCGGCAGGCGCACCACCGCCGGCATCAGCTCGAAGGCCGTGGCCACCAGCTCTCCCCCGTCCCGCCCCCCGGCGGCGGGGTCGACCAACGCGGCGCCCGGGAACAGCCGGCCGAGCACGTGGCGGACCCGCCGGGTGTAGTCGGTGACGAACAGGGCCTGGACGAACGGGACGGCCTCCTCGCCCAGCGTGGCGTGCAGGGCCGAGCGCTGCTCGTCGGACACCCGGCTCACGTCGACCACGAACTGCTCGGCGAAGGCCACCCGGGGATCCCCCGCGCCGACCGGCCCGGCCGGTGCGCCGACCACGGGTCCGGGCAGGCGCAGGGTCGCCGCCACCGCCGGGAGCACCGGCGCCAGCAGGCGCGCCGCCGGGTCGCGGCCGAGCAGGTGCTCGAGCTGGAAGAAGCGGTCGAACACCTCCGGCGCGAAGGCGACCAGCTCGTCGCCGGTCACCGCCTCGTACCGCGCCACCACCGTGCCCAGGTCGGTCATGGCCCCCAATCTCTCATGACGGTTCCGGCCCGGCAACGACCGGGGCCCTCCTCAGCCCGGGAAGGCGGCGACGCCGGCCTCGGCGCAGAGGTGGTCGTCGTCGGCCGTGGGCGAGCCGCTCACGCCGATCGCGCCGACCACCACGCCGTCGCGGTGCAGCGGGAGCGAACCCGGGCCGGGGAAGATCGGGCGGCCGCTCAGCTGCCCCAGCGCGGCGAACTTGGCCGGCACGCTGTCGTAGAGCTTCAGGAGCAGGTTGCCGTCGAACCCCGACAGGGCGGTGCCCGACGCCTTGGCCTGGGCGATCTCCACCGACAGCGTCGGCGAGCCGTCCATCCGGGCGAACGCCACCAGGTGGCCGCCCGAGTCGAACACCGCGATGCACACCGTCCGGCCGATCTCGACCGCCCGGGCCTGTGCCGCGGCGACCACCGCGGTGGCCTCGGCCAGGGTCACGCCGCTCACCGGCCGACCTCCATCTCCAGCAGGGCGGGGATCACCTCGGGGGCGAGCAGGTCCAGCTCGGCGATCCCCTGATCGACGTCCATGTAGGTCCACTGCGGCTTCATGATGAGCGGATCGAAGGCCATCTCGGCCTGGAGGGACCGGACCTGGTCGACGATCTGGTCGGCGGTGCCGAGGATGGCGTGGCCCAGGGCGAACTGCTCGAAGTCGTCCGACACGTCGTCGGCGTCGACCACCTGGAGCCCGCGGCTGGCGAACTGGGCGAACCGCTCCTGGGAGATGGCCTGGTAGCGGCGCAGCGCGGCGGGCAGGTCCTCGGCGACCAGCACGTTGCGGCGCAGCGGCTGGGGCACCATCGGTAGGCCGCGGGCGGCCCGGCCCTTGGCCACCAGCGCCATCCCGGTACGGATCTCGTCCAGGGTCGAGCCCGGCGGGATGATCCAGGCGTCGGCCAGCTCGCCGGCCCGGCGGGCCGCGGCCCGGCTGTGGCCGCCCATCCAGATCGGCGGGTAGGGCTTCGTCGCCGGCTGGATGTGGGGCTGGGCCCCCTTCAGCTGCCAGAACCGGCCCTCCCAGTCGACCAGGTCCTTGGTCCACAGCTCCTTCATGACCTCGAAGGTCTCCAGGAACCGGGCGATCCGGTCGTCGATGCCGACCCCGAGGAGCTCGAACTCGTCGGGCCGGTAGCCGCCCCCGAGCCCGACGATGAGCCGGCCCTCGGTCACGATGTCGAGCGTGGCCAGCTCCTCGGCCAGCACGATCGGGTGGTACGCGGGGACGACGAGCACGGTCACGGCCAGGCGCACGTCGGGCCCGGTGTCGGCGGCCAGGCGAGCGATGAGCGGGACCGGCTGGAGCCAGCGCAGGTCGCCGTAGACGAAGTGCTGGCCCATCGTGAAGTAGGTGAAGCCGAGCTCCTGGGCGTGGGCGAGCAGGCGACGGACGTCGTCGAAGTGCTGAGCCGGCGGCACGCTGGAGGGGCGGTCGGGGAACTGGATTCCGAGCTTCATGGCCTTCCTCAGGTGATCGTGCCGTCGACCTTCATCTGGACCAGCTCGTCGAAGGTGTAGCCGAGCTCGGCCAGCACCTCGTCGGTGTCGGCGGCGAAGCCGGGAGCCCGGCCCAGCACCGGGGCCACCTCGTCGATGCGCGCCGGCGCGGGGACCAGCGGGAACCGCCGGCCCTCCTCGTCGAGGTCGACCCACTGGACGTAGTCGTTGGCCTCGGCCTGGGGGTCGGTCAGCGCGTCGACGGGCCGGTTCACGACCGACCACGCACCGTCCTGGGAGGCGAGCGCGGCCCGGCACTCGTCGAGGGTCCGCTTGCCGAACGCGTCCTCCACCTCGGCCACGCAGTCCTCGATGTTCTCCTGGCGGAGCGCGGCGGTGGCGTAGCGGGGGTGTTCGATCAGGTCCTCGCGGCCGAACGCCCGGCACCACCCGGGCCAGTAGCGGTCCGACTGGATCATCGACAGGGCGACGTAGCGGTGGTCGGAGGTCCGGTAGACGCTCCAGATCGGGTTGGGCGGCCGCTTGCGGTCGCGCTGGGCCAGGGCGTCGCGCCCGACCAGGTGGGTCCCGGTCAGGCTCATCTGCATGGCCCACAGGCCCGACCCGAGCAGCGACACGTCGACCACGGCACCCTCGCCGGTGCGCTCCCGCTGGAACAGGGCGGCGGCGATGCCCCCGGCCAGGTGGGCGCCGCTCTGGATGTCGCCGAAGCCGGGGCCCGGCAGCAGGGCCGGGTACTCGTTGTCGCCTGGGGTCATGGCCTGGATGCTCACCCCGGAGCGGGCCCAGTAGGACACGCCGTCGAAGCCGCCCTTGTCGGCGTCGGGTCCCTCGGGCCCGTGGCCGGTGGCCCGGGCGTAGACGATCCGGGGGTTGCGGCCCCGCACGTCGTCGACGTCGATGCCGAGCTTGCGCCGGGCCGGCGCCATGAAGCTGCAGATGAACACGTCGGCCCCGTCGATCAGGCGCATGAGCACCTCGTGGCCGGCCTCGGTGGACAGGTCGAGGCCCACCGCGCGCTTGTTGCGGTTGGAGACCTCGTAGATGTAGCCGATCCCGTGGTCGGACGGCTTGACCCCGTAGGCGTCGACGCCCCGGGCCGGATCGCCGGCCACCGGGTGCTCCAGCTTGATGACGTCCGCGCCCCAGTCGGCCAGGACGGCGCCCGCGGCGGGGGCGAAGGCGAACATGGTGGCCTCCACGACCCGCACGCCGGCCATGGGTCCGACCCGCGTCGCCCGCTCCTCGGTCCCGCTCACCGCGGCACCTCGGCCCCGGGCAGCTGCACCACGGCCTCGAGGCCGTCGGCGACGATGTCGAGCTGGACCTCCAGCGCGGTGAGCACCGGCTCCCCGCCCTCGCGACGCAGCGTCCCCCGGTAGGTGCCGATGCCCGAGCGCACGGCGTCGCCGACGCTGGCGAACAGGAACCGGGCCCGGAAGCCGACGCGCTCGTCGGCGCCGGTCCCCTCCACCGAGGTCACGTCGACGTCGGTGATCAGGTGCCGGCTGAACCGCCGGGAGGCGAACGTCCCGCCGTAGAACTCGCGGACGGCCTCGCGCCCCGACAGGGTCCCGGCCGTCAGCTCGAGGGCCACGTCCGGGTCGACCAGCCCGGCCAGGGTCTCCAGGTCGCTGTCGTCCACCGCGAAGGCGTAGCGGGTCAGGACCGTGCGGGCCAGGGTCGCAGGCGTGGCCGACGGCTCGGTCGGCGCGGGCCAGTTGGGCATCGAGGTCACCTCGGATCGTCGGGGCCGGCGCCGCAGAGGCGGTCGACCCAGGTGTGGAAGTGCTGGAGGGCCAGCTCGTTGCGGCCGATGAGGAACTCGGTGTTGGCCCCGCTCTCCAGGTTGGACTGGAGCAGGTAGTCGAACACGTAGTCCTCGCCGAAGGTCACGCTGCGGTAGTACTCGTCGAGGCGGTCGGCCTCGGCCCGCACCTCGGGGTCGGCCAGCGGGCGCTTGGAGACCAGCGTCTGGACCATCGTCGAGCGCTCGGGCGAGGCGTCGGGGTAGATCCGCGACACCAGCACCCAGTTGCCCCAGCTGCCCGACAGCATCGTGTTGGGGAACACGTAGTGGGTGGGGCTCACCATCTTGGTCACGTCCCACTCGTCCTCGGGCCGGACCCGCTCGTCGTGGATCGAGCGGCGGGGGATGAGGATCCGGGCGTGCTGGCCCCACGTGTCGGTCGGCATGACGTTGCCGATGGCCTCGCGGTTGATCGTCTTCGCGTGCAGGACCGGGAAGTGGTAGGTCTCCAGGAAGCCGTCCTTGCACAGCTTCCAGTTGGGCCCCTCCCACTCGTGGGTCCAGGCCAGCTCGCCGGCCCCCAGGTCGATGTCGTCGAGCTCCGGCCCGAACTCGCCCAACCAGCCGTCCAGGTCGAGGTCGGCGTCGGGGCGCAGGCAACCGAAGACCAGGCCGGCCCGCTCGGCCACCGGCAGCTCGACCAGCCCGGCGTCGGCGTGGTCGAACTCGCCGAACAGGCCCTCGGCCGGCACCCGCAGCAGCTCGCCGGACAGGGCGTAGGACCAGGCGTGGTAGCCGCAGGTCAGGGCCCGGGCCGAACCGCAGCCGTCGGCGGCCACCGGACCGCCCCGGTGCCGGCACACGTTGAGGAAGCCCCGGACCCGGCCCGACTCGTCACGGGTCACCACCACCGGGACCCCGGTCAGCCGCCGGGCGACGTAGCTGCCCGGGCTCGGGACCTCCACGCCCAGGGCCAGCACCTGCGGCCGGGACCGGAACAGCTCGTCGACCTCGCGCTGCCATCGGTCCCCGTCGACGTAGCGGGCCACCGGGAGGCGCATGACCTCGTCGGCCAGGTCGGTGGTGCGCTCGTCGAGCAGCTTCAAGGTGCGGTGGACCTGCTCCACCAGCCTGGTCCGGGTCATCGTCACGGTCGTCGCTCCTCCCCGTCGACTCCTCGGGCACCGGCACCCACGGCGGCCGGCGACCCCCCTCCCCATCCGGCGTCCCGGTCCCCGGTGGCGGGGACGGGAACGGGCCCGGGAACGCTCGCCCCCCTGCCGCCCGACCCCGCAGGGTACGGGGCACCGATGCCGAACGCCTCGGCGCAGGCCTCCAGGCGGTCCAGCTTCGCGGCCAGGTCCAGGCCCTCGGCCTTGGGCCAGAGGTCGGCGTGGCCGATCGTCAGGTCGGTGAACCCGGCCTCGACGTAGCGGGCCGCCCCCTCGGGCGTCGCGTCGTGCAGGCGGACGTGGTAGGCGAACGGGCGATCCGCCCGGCCCACCTCGGCCCGCAACGCCTCGATCCGGGCCCGCAGCTCGACGCAGCGGGCCACGTCGTCGGCCGGCGTGCTGTACCAGCCGTCCCCGAACCGGGCGGCCCGGCGCAGCGCGGCCGGCGAGGTGCCCCCGACCACGATCGGGACGGCGACCGGCCGCGGGGTCACGGCCACCCCGGAGAAGGCGAAGTGGCGCCCGTGGTGCTCGATCGGGCCGCCCCGCAGGGCCGCCTCGACGACCTCGAGCGCCTCGGCGGCGCGCGACGCCCGCTCGCCGAACGGCACGCCCACGGCCTCCAGCTCCTCGGCCATCCAGCCCGCGCCGACCCCCAGCTCGAAGCGCCCCCCGGCCAGGGTCTGCAGGGTGACGCAGGCCCGGGCGGTGAGCAGCGGGTGGGTGGAGGCCACGAGGTGGATGCCCGTGGCCACCCGCAACCGGGTGGTGCGGGCCGCGATCCACGAGAGCAGCACGAAGGGGTCGGAGATGGCGCTGGCCGCGTCGGCCGGGCTGTAGGTCACGTACGCGTTCGACCCGGCGGCATAGGGGTAGGGCGTCCGCCGCTCGGTCGGCGCGACCAGGTGCTCGCCGAGCGAGATCCGGTCGAAGCCCAGCTCCTCGGCCCGAGCCGCGAGCACGCCGACCTCGGCCAGGGGGATGTCGTAGGCGGAGATGCCGAAGTGCGGCGCCGTCGCGCCGACGCCGGCCGGGCCGCCGTTCACGGGCCGATCCGCCGCGCGCAGCCGTTGCGGCGGGCGGTCACGGCCCACCGCCGGACCGGGCCGGGTTCACCGCTCGCCCCCGTCCACGGGCAGCACCACGCCGGTGGTGTAGGAGGATGCGTCGCTGGCGAGGTAGAGCACGGCTCCGACGATCTCGTGGGGCTGGCCGATGCGGCGCAGGGCGAAGCCCTCCAACCGCTTGTTGACCCGCTCCCAGTCCCACCCGGCGGTGATCTCGGTGGCGAAGGGCCCGGGCATGACCGTGTTGACCCGGACGGACGGCCCGAAGGCGTGGGCGAAGCCCACCGTCATCGAGTTCACGCCGGCCTTGGCCGCGGCGTAGGGGACGAACTGGGGCTGGGACCGCTGGGATCCGGTGCTGGAGATGTTGACGATCGAGCCGCCGTCGCCGGCGGCCATGCGGGTGCCGATGGCCGCGCAGAGCCGGAACGGCCCCTTGAGGTTCACGGCGATGGTCTTGTCGAACAGCTCCTCGCTGACCTCGTCCAGGCTCGGGTACAGCGGCGAGTTCCCGGCGTTGTTGACCAGCACGTCGACGTGGCCGAACTCGGCGTAGGCCGTCTCGACCAGCGCGTCCAGGTCGGCCCAGTTGCCCACGTGGCAGGCCACGCCGAGGGTCCGCCGGCCGGTGGCCTCGGCGATCTCGGCCGCGACCTGGGCGCAGGCATCGGCCTTGCGACTCGACACGATGACGTCGGCCCCGCTGTGGGCCAGTCCCTCGGCGATGGCTCGCCCCAGGCCGCGCGTGCCCCCCGTGACGAGCGCGACCTTCCCCTGCAGATCGACCTTCAACGAACGCCCTCCCTCGGCTAAACCCTGATCATAGTCTGTGGACAACTGGGGTCCCGTCGGTCCCGGACCCACCGGCGCACGGCCGACGGCCCGCACCCTCGACCAACCTGGCCGGACACAGCACTAGCCTGCACCAGCCCCCGCCGTCGACGTGAAGGACCAGCTTGGCTGCACTGAGCGACGCGCCACCGCCGGATCAACCGGCGCGCGTGGTCAAGACCTCCGAGCGGGTCGCGCAGCGGATCGTCCACGACATCGTGGCCGGCGGGCTCACCGCCGGCGGGCGCCTCCCGGCCGAGGCGGCCATGCTGGCCGACTACCGGGTGAGCCGGTCCTCGCTGCGCGAGGCGCTCCGGCTGCTCGAGGTCCAGGGCCTGATCAGCCTGAAGCCCGGGCCCGGCGGCGGCCCGGTCGTCGGCGAGGTCGACGAGTCCAACCTGGCCCGCACCCAGGCCCTCTACTTCCACCTCGGCGGGATGACCTACGGCGAGCTCTTCGAGACCCAGAGCGAGATCGAGCCCCTCTGCGCCGAGCTGGCCGCCCGCAACGCCACACCGGAGGACCTCAAGGCCGCCTTCAGCCCGTTCCTGGCCCCCGACGTGCCGGTCTCGGGCGACCTCTACCACCCGTCGGCGCACGAGTTCCACGTCCAGGTCCACCGCCTGGCCGGCAACCGCATCGTCGCCCTGCTGGCCGGTGCGGTCAGCCACATCGTGTCGTCCCACGTCATCGCGACCATGGACCCGGTCGACCTGCGGCCCCGGGTGGTCGACGAGCACCGCGCCATCGCCCGGGCGCTCATCCGGGGCAACGGCCGGCGGGCCCGCGAGCTGATGACCGCGCACTACGTGGGGTTGAGCGACTACTACCGGAAGAACTGGCCCGGTCGCTTCGACGAGCTCGTCGAGTGGCGCTGAGCCCTCAGGCCGGCCCGGCCGGGACCGGCTCCCAGTTGGGCAGGACGACGTCCTGGCCGATGTCGTCGAAGCGGACCTGCATGGCCTGGCCCACCTCCAGCTCCGGCCGCCCGGGCAGGTAGGCGCACAGCCGCACGCCGGGCGCCTCGTCCACGTCGACCAGCGCCACCGTGTACGGCGCCTCGTAGGCCGGGTGGAGCTGGCGGACGATCACCGTCCAGGCGTAGAGCGTCCCCCTGCCCTCGACGTCCCGCCAGCCGGTGTCCCAGCTCCCGCAGTGGTAGCAGTACTTGCGGGGCACGTGAAGGAACGCCCCGCACCCGTTGCAGGCCATCAGCGCCAGGCGCCCGTCACGGGCCGCGGCGAAGAAGCCGCCGGTGTCGTGGTCGTCGACGACGGGCAGGATCGGCGCCGGGGCGGCGTTGGTGGCGGTCACGTCAGGCGTCCTTCCGCAGGATGAGGCCGGTGGTGGCGATGGGCGGCCCCGAGGTGACCAGCACGGTCTCGGCCCCGGGCACCTGGGAGGTCGACTCGCCGCGGACCTGGCGCACGCCCTCCACGACGTGGTTCATCCCGTGGATGTACGCCTCGGAGAGGTGCCCGCCGGATGTGTTCATCGGGATGGACCCGTGCAGGTCCAGCGCACCGCTGGCCGCGAAGGGCCCACCCTCGCCCACCTCGCAGAAGCCGTAGTCCTCGAGCTGGAGCAGGGCGGTGATGGTGAAGCAGTCGTAGATCTGGGCCACGTCGATGTCCGACGGGCCCAGGCCGGCCCGGCCGTAGAGGATCGGGGCCAGGCGCCGCGAGGACATCATCGTGATGTCGTCCCGGGTCAGGACCGGCCACATCTTCCCGCCCTGGCCGCCGCGCACCGTGGCCTGGGCCACGGCCCGGATGAGCGCCGGGGGCCGGCGCAGGTCGCGGGCCCGCTCGGCGGTGGTCACGACGACCGCGTTGGCCCCGTCGGTCTCCAGGCAGAAGTCGAACAGGTGCAGCGGCTCGGACAGCGCCGGTGCGGCCAGGTAGTCCTCCATGGTGAGCTTGCGCTCGTACATCTGGGCCTGCGGGTTGGCGTTGGCCCGCTCCCGGCTGACCAGCGCGATGTGGCCGAGCTGCTCGCGGGTCGTCCCGTAGCGGGTCATGTGGCGCTGGGCGACCAGGCCGAAGAACTGGCCCGGGCTGAGGATCCCGTAGGGCAGGTAGAACTCGTCCCAGGTCTGCTTGCCGCCGACCCGGGGGTTGTTCATGGTCCCCCAGCCGGCGCCCATCCGGCGGCCCGAGCGGCCGTTGATGGACCGGTAGACCACCACGGTGGTGGCCTGGCCGCTGAGGATCGCCGCCACCGCCTGGCCGACCATGCCCGCCGGGCTCACGCCGCCCACCGCCACCGACGACCAGTAGGTCAGCTCCAGACCGAGGGCCTCGGAGAGGTCGAAGGGCAGGACCAGGTCGTAGTCGCAGTGGACCACGCCGTCGACGTCGGCCGGGGTCAGGCCGGCGTCCTCCAGGGCGGCCAACGTCGCCTGGGTGGCCAGGGTCAGCTCCGAGCGGCCCGAGTCCTTGGAGTAGTCGGTGACGCCGATCCCGGCGATCGCGCAGCGATCGCGGTGCGTGAGCTCTGGGTCGGTCACGACAGCTCCCCTCCGGCCCGCACCCGCAGGCCAACTCTGATCATTGATTATGGCCGCGGTGGGCTCGGCGCGCCTACTCTCGGGGGCACAGGCACGGGGCTGAGGGAGGGAACGTGTCCAACGACGTGGATGAGATGGTCGACGGGACCGAGCTCCTCGACGACGAGGAGGCGCTGCGCGGCTTCCTCGCACGCGAGGGCTACCTGCTGCTGCGCGGGGTGTTCCCGCTCGACCTGGTCGCCCAGCTGCGCGAGGGCCTGCTCCAGGGACTCGAGGCGCAGGGCGCGCGCCGGGTCGGGCCCGAGCCCCACCGGGTCGACCTGGCCGAGTCCGACATCGACATCGACGCCCTCCACCCCTACGTCGACTACTCCGGCGTCTACGACCACCCCGACCTCCTCGAGCTCCAGCGCAAGGTCCTGGGCGGACCGACCTACACCTGGCGCTCGGTGATCCTGCGGGCCATGGGCCCCGGGCGGGAGAAGTTCCGGGCCGTCCCCCACCAGGACGGCTACTTCTCGGCCGACACCGGCGCCGAGCCCAACACCGTCATGCGCACCTTCTGGACGCCGCTGACCCCCGTCGACCGCACCACCGGCGGGCTGGCCGTGGTGCCGCGGTCGCACCTGGGCGGCCTGCGTGACGTGGTCGAGGCCGACGCCCGCATGGCCAACGGCGGCGGGGCCAAGTTCCGCATGATCCCCGACGACCAGATCGAGGGCCGCTGGACCACCGCGGTCTCGATGGAGCCGGGCGACGTGATCGTCACCCACCCCTACACGATCCACCAGGGGACCCCGAACGTCTCGGACGAGAACCTGGTCCGCATCTCCATGGACTGGCGGGTCCAGCCCGTCGAGACGGCCCGCTGCCTGACCGCGCTCTACACGGTGCCCGAGTTCACCCGGTACCTGGTCATGGACGAGGAAGGCCGCTGGTCCCGCAAGCCCGAGCCGACCCCGGCCTGACCCACCGCACGCACCGAGCAGCTCGCCGACCCGTGCACCTGTTCGACTCGCACGTGCACGTGGTGCACGGCGACGCCGAGGCGTACCCCCGCCGGCCCCTGGCCGTCGACCACCACTCGGTGGCCGCCCAGTGGTACGAGGCGCCCGGCCTGGCCACCGAGGACCTGGTGGCCCGGATGGACGCCGCCGGCGTGGCCCGGGCCGCGCTGGTCCAGGTCGTGAGCCTCTACGGCACCGACAACCGCTACGTCGCCGAGTCGGTGGCCCGGTTCCCCGACCGCTTCGTCGGCGTCGGCGCCGTCGACCCCGGTGCCGCCGACGTCGAGGACCAGGTGGCCGCAGGCGTCGCCGACGGCCTGGCCGCCTTCCGCCTCTACTACCTGGACGGTGCGCCCACTCCCGGCGACCCCGGCGTGGCCCGGGTGTGGCAGGCGTGCGCCGACCACGGCGCCTCGCTCACCGTCACCGTCCTGCACCCCGAGCTGGACTGGCTGGTCGCGGCGAGCCGGGCCCGGCCCGAGGTCGCCGTCGCGCTGGAGCACCTGGGCATGCCCGGCCGCACCGGACTGCGGGCCCCCGAGGTCCTGGACCTGCTGGCCCCGGTCGCCGGGCTCGACCAGGTCGTCCTCAAGTACTCGAACATGAACCTGGCCACGCTCGACGGCGGCGTCGAGGCCGCCCCCAGGCTCGTGGCCGCGGTCGTCGAGACCTTCGGCGCCGACCGGTTGGCCTGGGGCTCGAACCACCCGGCCACCGCCGACCCGCCCTACGACGAGCTCGTGGCCCAGGGTCGGGCCTCGGTCGCCGCGCTGTCGCCCGCCGACCAGGCCACGGTCCTGGGCGGCACCGCCGAGCACCTCTGGGGTGCCGCGGCGGAGCGGGCGTAGGCCGCGCTGCCGCGACACCCCACCGCCCGGGAGCCACCACACCGGGCACCGGGCACAGGGCACCGGTCGGCACGACCTGGATCTGCCGTCAACCGTCGAGCGTCAGAGAGCGGGCCGGCCGCGTTGGGGCCGGCCCGCGGGTCGTCCCTAGTCTGCGGCCATGCGATCCCCCAAGGACTTCTTCCGGCCACTGGCGGTGGGCGCGCCCGAACCCCTGCGGGAGATCCCCTTCCCACCGTCCCGGATGATCCACTTCTTCCCGGCCTCGAACCCCAAGATGGTGGCCAAGGCCCCCGACCTGGCGGGCAAGGTCGACGTCCTGCTGGCCAACCTGGAGGACGGGGTCCCCGCGTCGGACAAGGACGCGGCCCGGGCCGGCCTGGTCGACGTGGGCAGGGCCTGGACGTCGACCGACTGCCAGCTCTGGACCCGGGTCAACTCGCTCGACTCGCCCTGGGTCCTCGACGACCTCACCGCCGCGGTGACCGAGATCGGCCACAACCTCGACGTGATCATGGTGCCCAAGGTCGAAGGTCCCGAGGACATCCACTACGTCGACCGGCTGGTGGCCCAGCTGGAGGCCCGCGCCGGGCTCGACCGGCCGATCCTGCTGCACGCCATCCTCGAGACGGCCCGGGGCGTGGCCAACGTGGAGGAGATCTGCCTGGCCAGCCCCCGCATGCAGGGGCTGTCCCTCGGCCCGGCCGACCTGGCCGCCAGCCGTCGCATGAAGACCACCCGGGTCGGCGGTGGCCACCCCGGCTACCTGGTCCGCCAGGATCCGGCGGACGGCGACCTCGACGGACCCCGGGCCACCTTCCAGCAGGACCTGTGGCACTACACGATCGCCCGGATGGTCGACGCCTGCGCCACGGCGGGGATCCTCCCCTTCTACGGGCCCTTCGGCGACATCGCCGACCTGGTCGCCTGCGAGGACCAGTTCCGCAACGCGTACCTGCTGGGCTGCGTGGGGGCGTGGAGCCTCCACCCGAACCAGATCGACGTGGCCCGGCGGGTCTTCTCGCCCTCGGTCGAAGACGTCGCCCACGCCCGGCGGGTCATCGAGGCCATGGGCGACGGCACCGGCGCCCTGATGATCGACGGGAAGATGGAGGACGACGCCTCGGTCAAGCAGTGCCGGGTGATGGTCGAGCTGGCCGAGGCCCTGGCGGCCAAGGACCCCGAGCTGGCCAAGGTGTACGCCGAGGCGGGCATCTGATGGGCGAGGTCCTCCGCCCCCGCCGCTCGGCCCTCTACATGCCCGGGGCCAACGAGCGGGCCCTGGAGAAGGCCGCCGGTCTGCCCGCGGACGTGCTGATCCTCGACCTGGAGGACGCCGTGGCCCCCGATGCCAAGGCGGAGGCCCGCGACCGGGTCGCCGCCGCGGCCGCGTCGGGCCGCTACGCGCCCCGGGAGGTCGTCATCCGGGTCAACGGCCTGGGCACCGAGTGGTACGACGACGACGTGGCGGCCGCGGCCCACGCCGGACCGGACGGGATCCTGGTGCCCAAGGTCGGCTCGCCCGACGACGTGGCCCGCATCGAGGCAGCGCTCGTCGCCGCCGGGGCGCCGGACTCGACCCGGATCTGGGCCATGGTGGAGACCCCGATCGCCATGCTCCAGGCCCTCGACATCTGCCGGGCGTCGGAGCGGCTGGCGGTGCTCGTCATGGGCACCAACGACCTGGCCAAGGAGCTCCAGGCCGCCCACGTGCCGGGCCGGCAACCGCTGCTCGCCGGCCTGGGGCTCGCCCTGCTCGGCGCCCGGGCCGCGGGCAAGGTCATCCTCGACGGCGTCTTCAACGACATCAAGGACCCCGAGGGCTTCGAGGCCGAGTGCCGCCAGGGCCGGGAGATGGGCTTCGACGGCAAGACGTTGATCCACCCGAGCCAGCTCGAACCGTGCAACCGGGTCTTCGCCCCGACCGAGGCGGAGCTCGATTCCGCCCGGCGCATCATCGAGGCCTTCGAGGCGGCCCAGGCCGAGGGCCGCGGGGTGGTGACCGTGGACGGTCGGATGGTGGAGAACCTCCACGTCGACCAGGCCCGCCGGGCCCTGGCCCAGGACGAGGCGATCCGGACCCTCGAAGCCGCCGTCACCCGCTGAGGCCACGTCGCCAGCTGAAGCCCCGGCCGGGCCGGCACCTCGACCGATGCGGGCCCCGCCGGGCCGGCACTCGACCGATGCGGGTCCCACGGGGCCAGCCCCCAACCGATGTCGATCCGGCCGGGCCGGTGCCTCAGCCGATGTGGGTGATGACGGCCTGGCGTTGCTCGACCTCGTGGGCACCGGTCGCGGTCAGCGACAGCGGACCCAGGTCGAGCCACGGGCCCCCGTCGACGCGGTACTGCGCCGCCACCTGGACCTCCGCGGTCACCACATAGGACCCGTGGAACCGGTAGGCGTGCCGCACCGTCGACTCCAACGGGTACGCCCGCCCCAGACCCCCCACCACCGGCACCGAACCATCACCGAAGTCCCACCGCACCGACCCCGACGACAACCGCACCTCGATCGACGCGCCCAAGGCCACCAACGGCCCCGACGCCACCACCCCCGCGAAGCCCGCCCCCCCGAACCCAGACGGGGCCCCCCCCCACCCCCGGCCCGGCGGGGGCGCCCCCGCACCCACCCCCGGCGCCCACCCGTCACGCACCCAACGCTCCGCCTCGGCCCGCGCCGCAGCATCGAGATCGACCACGTCCTGGGACTCGATCCACCGCAAGCCCCGACGCCGCCCGTCGCACATGACCCAATAGGCCACGGCCCCCTCCGACGGCCTCGGCCCCGCCCACACCGTCAGGTCCGAGTGCTTGCCGTCGTACACATACCGCTCCAACGAATAGGTGCACCCCTCCCCACCCGAACCCCCACCAGCAACCACCACCTCACGACCACCCGCCCTCACCACCTCCAACCGAACCCCCACATCCGTCACCGCCCCCGAGACCTGCAGGTCCACCTGTGGTCT
>JBFWTJ010000046.1:0-17116 GCA_050247895.1 Acidimicrobiia bacterium | reverse complement strand
CGCTCCAGGTACCGGCCGGCCCAGTACAGGTTCTGGGCCACCCGTGAGAGCAGCATGGTCGGCGAGGTCTCCATGGCGGCCGCATCCTCCAGGTCGATGGCGGGGTGGTCGGGGGTGGTTTCGTCGTCGGTCACGTCAGGTCCGATCACACGTCGGGGTCGATGATCCAGGTGTCCTTGGAGCCGCCGCCCTGCGAGCTGTTGACCACCAGGGAGCCCTCGCCCAGGGCGACGCGGGTCAGGCCCCCGTTGGTCACGTAGGGCAGCGCGCCCGAGATGATGAAGGGGCGGAGGTCGACGTGGCGGGGGGCCAGGCGGCCGTCGCACAGGGTCGGCGCGGTGGACAGGGACAGGATCGGCTGGGCGATCCAGTTGCGGGGCTCGGCCTGCACCTGCCGGCGCATCGACTCCTTCTCGGCCGCGGTGGCCTTCGAGCCGATGAACACGCCGTAGCCGCCGCTCTCGTTGGCCGGCTTCAGGACGAGGTCGTCCAGGTTGGCCAGCACGTGGCTGCGCTGGGCGTCGTCGGTGCACAGGAAGGTCTCGACGCCGGGGACGAGCGGGTCCTCGCCCAGGTAGTAGCGGATCAGGTCGGGCACGTAGGCGTAGACGACCTTGTCGTCGGCCACCCCGGCCCCGGGGGCGTTGGCGATGGCGACGTTGCCGGCCCGCCAGGCCCGCATGAGGCCCTCGGCACCGAGCGCCGAGTCGGGCCGGAACACCTCCGGGTCGAGGAACAGGTCGTCGACCCGCCGGTAGATCACGTCGACCCGGACCAGGCCGCCGACGGTGCGCACGTGGACCACGTCGGCGTCGTCGACGACCAGGTCGTGGCCCTCGACCAGCAGGGCGCCCATCTGCTGGGCCAGGAACGCGAGCTCGACGTAGGCGGAGTTGTAGATGCCCGGGGTCAGCACGGCGATGACCGGCGGTTCCCCGGGCCGCGGGGTCAGGGAGGCCAGCGCGGCCTGGAGGCGGGCCGGGTAGCCGTCGACGGGCTGGATGTCGAGGTCCCGGAAGGCGTCGGCCAGGACCCGCTTGGAGATCTGGCGGTTCTCGAGCATGTAGGAGACGCCCGAGGGGACCCGGAGGTTGTCCTCCAGGACGCGGAACGTGCCGTCGCCGTCGCGGACCAGGTCGCTCCCGCACAGGTGGGCCCAGATGGCCTGGGGCGGCCGCACCCCCACGCACTCGGGCCGGTGGTTGGGGGAGCCGAGCACGATCTCGGGCGGCACGATGCCGTCGTCGAGGACCCGGGCCTCCCCGTAGAGGTCGTCGATGAACATGTTGAGGGCCTGGAGCCGCTGCAGGAGCCCCCGGGAGACCCGTCGCCACTCCCCCACGGGGATGACGCGGGGGATGACGTCGAAGGGCCAGGACCGGTCGATGTTCCCCTTCTCCGAGTAGACGGTGAACGAGATGCCCATCGAGGCGATGGCCAGCTCGGCCGCCTGCTGGCGCTCGGCCAACCCCTCGCCGAGCCGGTCGAGGTACTCGACGACCCCGGCGCAACCGGGCCGGGGGGCGCCGCGGTCGAGCATCTCGTCGTGGAACGAGCTGGAGTCGTAGCCGGTCCAGAGTCCGGCGTCGGCGGCGGCGGGGCCCGAGAGCTGTCGGATGCGGTCAGGGTCGCCGCCGCGGGTGTCCGGCGTGTTTCGGCGCTGTGACCAGTTCGTACGTTCTGTCCGACAAGGGCGAGTCGCGAGCCTCCGGAGGCCCGCGCCCGACCGATCTCTGGGCCTCTCGCCCGATCCCGAGGGCACGTCCCCGGTCCGCAGCACCCCGCCGAAGAAGGTCTGCAGGACCACCTCGGTGATGCGGTCGGGCGACATCCTGAGGTCCTGGGTCAGGGTCATGGCCAGGGCGTAGATGATCGACGTGAGCACCGCGGGGGCACCGTCGACGACCTCGCCCCGGGCCCGGGCCCGGTCCAGGATCTCGTGGATCCCGTCGACCACCGGCTTGATGTACTTGCGGTGGACGTCCTGGGCCGCCTCGAGGTTCGTGAGCAGCTCGTCGGTGATGCCGGGCAGGCCGCGGACGTTGGCCGGCTCGCTCATGCGCTCGACCTGGACGCGGACGAAGGTCTCCATGTCCTCGAAGAGCGACCCGGTGTCGGGCACCGCCACCGGGCCCTGGGAGCCGAACAGGGCGTCGGTGGCCAGGGCCAGCTTGGTGTCCCAGACGCGGAAGATGAAGACCCGGTTGGACCCGGCCCTCTGGGCCACCTCGTCCATGGTCATCGACCCGTAGCCCGACTCGGCCAGGATCTCCCGCGCCGCGTCGAGGATGGCCCGCCGCTTGGCCAGGTCGGGCGGGCGTCCCGTGCGCCGGTTGCTACCCGAGGTCATCGGGCGGCAAGAGTACGCGGCGCCCCCGGGCCGGCCCGGGGGCGGACCGCGGACCGCCGGCCCCGGGCGGCGGGCTCAGGCCCGGGCACCGAGGACGATCCGGGTCCCGGTGCGAGGGTCGGGAGGGACCTCGTACCCGTCGGGGGCCGGTCGGGCGCCGGCTACCGCGGCGGGGTCGTCGGTCGTGAAGGCGAGGTGGTGGAAGCCCCCCGGGCGCCCGTCGAGCCAGCGGGCCACGGGGTCGTCGGGGCCGGTGGCCCACAGGAGGCGGACGCGGCGGTCGCCCGGCCAGGCGAGGTCGATCCAGGACGGGCCGGACTCCCCGCTCGACCCCACCCGTCGCCCACCGAGGAGACCCTCGAGCAGGGCCAGGGAGGCGGCGGGATCGGCGGTGGCCAGGGCGATGTGGTCGAGGCGCGAGGGCCGGTCCACCCGGGGCTCGGGCAGGGCCTCGTGCCGCATGTCGTAGTGGGGACCGGGCCGCTGCACGAGCTGCACCAGCACCCCCTGGCAGTCCTGGGGGGCGAGCAGCACGTCCCGCTGGCCGGCGGTGGGCACCTCGATGCGGTCCACGACGACACGGTGCCCGGCGGCCTGGACCCGCGCCGCGTCGGCGGCCAGGTCGTCGACCTCGAAGGTCAGGTGGTGCGGCCCCGGGCCCCGGCGGTCGAGGTAGCGCAGGAGGAAGTCGTCGACCTCGGGCTCGTGCGGCTCCATGAGCTCGACGGTGCCGCCGTCGAAGGCCAGCTGGCTGGTGCGGAACCCGGGCGCGAGGCCGCCGTTGGCCCAGCGGCCGGCCAGCTCGCCGGCGAAGAGGGGGAGCAGGTCGGCGAAGCTGCGGGCGCACACGCCGACGTGGTCGAGCGTGCAGCCCTCCGACGGTGCGGTGGCCGCGCCGGTCAATCCAGCACCGTCCGATCGGCTCGCAGCTCACGGCGCACGGCGGCCTCCCACAGGAAGGGCCAGATGGTCCGGTCGGCCTCGACCCGGTCCACCTTGTCGCCCAGGTCGGCCGCGATGGCGGTGGGCATCGGACGACCCCGCGCCTCGGCCAGGGCGTGGACGCGCCAGGCGAGCCGGCAACGGGCCTCGAGCGACAGGCAGCGCAGGTGGGCCAGCGGGACGGTGTCGGCGGTGACCAGGACCCCGTGGTTGGCCAGCAGGGCCATGGTCGCCGAGCCGACGGCGGCGACGTTGCGCCGGGCCGCCTCGCCGTCGACGACGGTGCCGTCGTACTCGTCGTGGAACACGACGTCGCCTCGGGCCAGGGCCCCGTTCTGGTCGTAGATCGGTGGGGCGACCCCCACGGCGGCCCACACCGTGGACCACTCGGGGTGGTTGTGCACGCTGACCCCGACGTCGGGCCGGGCCCGGTGGAGCTCGAGGTGGAGCTTGATCGCCGGCGAGACCGGCCAGCGACCTTCGAGGACCTCGCCGGTCGACGGATCGATCCGCAGGACGTCCGACGCGCCGATCTCGTCCCACGCCAGCGGGAAGGGGTTGACCAGCAGCGTGTCGTCGTCGTCCTTGACGGTGATGTGGCCCGCCGAGTGGTCGGCGTAGCCCTCCCGGGCCAGCGCCCGGGCCAGCACGGCCAGCTGCTGGGCCTTGGTCATCCACTCGAAGTCGACGATCGACGGGAACGCCCGTCGCATCGCCGGTGCGTCGAGCACGTCCACCGGCTGGGCGCCGGCTGCCGTCGCGGAGATCGCCATGGTTCTGCCCCCAATTCCTCGCGGCTTTCCTACACCGGGCCGCGTGAGTACGAGAAATGCGCCGATAAATGTCTCGGAGCCCGACGCCGGAGATTTTCCTTGACGTCGTCACCCCCTGCTCCATACAGTCCCGCGATATATGTAGCTAGCGGCTACATAGGAGTCAAGGGGATCGTTCCTGTGTGCCGCTAGGGGGGAGACGGACCGTTCAGGCCGCGCCGCGGCGCGCCCCGGCAGCGGTCGCGCCCGTTCGACGGACGACGGAGGTAGGCGACGGTGTACGTGGAGAGATCGGCCTTGAGGCTCAGCGACGACGAGCTCGAGGAGCTGGTGCGGGTGACCCACCCGGCCCACCTGGCCACCGTGTCGCCCTCGGGTGAGCCCCACGTGACCCCCATCGGGGTCGTCATGCTGTCCGGCGCGCTCTACATGGTCTCGATGGTGCGGTCGCGCCGGATGCGCGACATCGAGCGCGGCTGCCAGGTGTCGCTGTGCATCGACCACTGGGGCGACGTCTCCGCCGAGCACCAGGGCGCCATCTTCTACGGGCGCTGCGAGCTGGCGCCCGACGACGACCGGACCCGCACCGCGGTGCGGATGTTCGCCGAGAAGTACTACGGCGATCCCGATGCCCCGGCGTCGCGGTCGGGCACGCACCGCTGGATCCGCCTCGTCCCCGATCGCGTCGTCACCTGGGACTTCCGCAAGATCCCCGCCGGCGCCGATCGCGTCAGCGGCCCGAGCGCGGCGGAGCCGACCGCCCCGTGACCCACGGGACCGACCCCGACGACTGGCTGCGGGCCCGCCTCGGCGCCGCGCCGGGAGCCACCATCGAGGTGGCCTCGGCGACGAGCACCTACGGCGACCTCGACGCCCGCACCGAGGGCCTGGCCGCGGGCTTCCAGGCTCTCGGGCCACCCGGCACGCCGGTCGGCGTCCTGCTCGACAACCGGATGTCGGCGATCGACACGTGGTTCGCGCTGGTGAAGGCCGGCCTGCTGGAGATCCCGGTGAACACCGCCTTCCGGGGCGTCCTGCTGGCCCACATCCTCAACACCTCGCGGGCCGAGGTCGTGGTGTGCAGCCCGGAGAACCTGGGCGCGGTGGTCGAGGTCCTGCCCGGGACGCCGACGGTCCGCCACGTCGTGGTGGACGGCCCGCTCCCCGACCGGCGGGCGCCCGGCGTGGCCTGGCACCGCCTCGACGACCTCTTCGTGGCCGACCGGCCCGCACCACCGGGCCGCCGGGCCGACGACCCCTACGTGGTCATGTACACCTCGGGGACCACCGGCCCCTCCAAGGGCGTCGTCGGCACCCACGACTGGGCCCTGGGGATCAGCCACGCCATCTCCACGGTCATGGACTACGGGCCCGCCGACCGCGGCTACAGCATGTTCCCGATCTACTACGTGAACGCGCGCTACGCCGCGTTCTTCCCCCTGCTCGACGCCGGCGCGAGCTTCGTGCTCGACGAGCGGTTCTCGGCCTCGAGGTTCTGGGACATCTGCCGGGCCAAGGGCATCACCGCCTTCAACTACCTGGGCGCGGTGATCCCCTTGCTGTGGAAGCAGCCCGAGCGCGCCGACGACTCCGCCCACGACGTGCGCGTCGCGTTCGGCGCCGCCTGCCCGGCCGAGATCTGGGAGCCCTTCGAGCAGAGGTTCGGCGTGCGCCTGGTCGAGGGGTGGGGCCTGACCGAGGTCGGGCTGGCCACCGCCAACACGCCGGGCCACTCGCGGCGGGGCTCGTGCGGCCAGGCGCTCCCCGACTGGTACGAGATCGAGCTGCACGACGAGGACGGTCGACCGGTGCCGCCGGGCCGGCCCGGCGAGGCCGTGCTGCGACCCAAGCGGCCCGGCATCCTCTTCGGCGGCTACCACAACATGGCCGAGGAGAGCCTCGAGGCCTTCCGGGACCTGTGGTTCCACACCGGCGACCGCCTGTGCCTCGACGGCGACGGCTTCTACCACTTCGTCGACCGGGTCAAGGACTCGATGCGCCGGCGGGGCCAGAACATCTCGTCCTGGGAGGTCGAGCAGGTCGTCAACGCCCACGCCGACGTGCTCGAGAGCGCGGCGTTCGCGGTGCCCTCCGAGCTCTCCGAGGACGAGGTGATGGTCGCGGTGGTGCCCCGCCCCGGCCACTCGGTCGATCCGGTGGCCCTCGTCGAGCACTGCCGGACCCGCATGGCCGACTTCGCCGTGCCGCGCTACGTGCGGCCCGTCGACGACCTGCCCAAGACCCCGAGCCAGCGGGTCGAGAAGTACAAGCTGCGCCGCGACGGCATCACCGCCGACACGGTCGAGGTTCCCTAGCGCCGAGGAGCGAGCGACGACATGGACCAACCCACCTACGAGTACCTCGACGTCGACGTGCAGGACGGCGCGTGCTGGATCACGCTCCGCCGGGAGAAGCCGCACAACGCCTTCTGCACCGACATGTACCTGGAGATCAAGACGGCGATCCGGCGTGCCGACTGGGACGACTCGATCGACTGCATGGTGATCACCGGGACGGGCGCCGTGTTCGGCGTCGGGGGCGACCTCCACGAGGTCCTCCAGGCGATGCGCGAGTTCCGCGAGGGCGGGACCCACCTCCACCGGTTCCAGGACAACCTGCCCTTCGAGGCGGTGCGGTGCGCCCGCAAGCCGGTGATCTCGGCCGTCAACGGGACCGCCGTGGGGGCCGGGATGACCCTGGCCGTGGTGGCCGACATCTCCATCGCGGCGGCCTCCGCCCGGCTCGGGATCCCCGAGACCCGGGCCGGCGCCCTCGACGCCTACCTCCCCTACTACCTGTTCGGCCAGGTCAGCATGCCGAAGCTGAAGTACCTCCTCTACACCGGCAAGTCCGTCTCGGCCCAGGAGGCCGAGCGGATCGGCCTGATCACCGAGGTGGTCGAGGACGACCGGCTCCACGACCGGGTGCGGGAGGTCATCGCCGAGCTGCGCGTCGGCTCGCTGGCCCCGAACATGGAGTTCAAGCGCATCCTGGGCGGCCTCGTGCCCTTCTCCACCGCGGCCCACACCCAGGGCGCGACGCGCACGTGGGAGCTGCTCATGTCCGAGGACACCGAGAAGCGGCTGAAGCGCTTCGAGCGTCCCGACGACCAGGCCGTCAAGGTCGCCGAGCAGTCGGCGTGACCCGGGGAGGAGCGGTGACCCAGCACCAGGACCTCGGCCGCTGGATGCGCGACAAGGCGCAGCGGTGGGCCGACGTGGAGATCGAGGTGACCGGCCGGGCGACCACCTACGGCGGCCTCGACGCCGGCAGCGACCGGCTCGCCCGCGGCCTGCGGGCGCTGGGCGTCGCGCCGGGCGAATCCCTGTGCGTGATGCTGCCCAACTGCGCCGAGGCGCTCGACCTGTGGTTCGCCTCGGTCAAGGCCGGCACCGTCGAGGTCCCGGTCAACACCGCCTACGTCGGCTACCTCCTGCGCCACATCATCACCACCGTCCAGCCCGCGGCGTTCGTCTGCGACGAGTCGGTGCTCGACAACGTCGTGGCCGCCATCCGCGACGCCGGCCCGACGATCCGCCACCTCGTCGTGCGCCGCAGCGGCGGGACCGGCACCGGCGAGGACCGCGCCCGGCCCGAGCTGGCCGGCGTCGCCGTCCACGACCTCGCCGACCTGTACCTCGACGGGACCACCACCGCCGACGGTCCCGCGCCGCACACCCGCCTGGTCATGTTCACCTCGGGCACCACCGGGCCGTCCAAGGGCGCCGCGGTCGGCGACGGGTGGTGCCTCACCATGGCCGACAAGATCATCGAGGTCATGTCGTACGGCCCGTCCGACCGGCTGTACTCCATGTTCCAGCTCTTCCACGGGAACTCCCGCTTCACCACGATCCTGCCCGCCCTGTCGGTCGGCGCCGGGTTCGTGCTCGACGAGCGCTTCTCGGCCAGCCGGTTCTGGGACATCTGCCGGGCCAAGGACATCACCGCGTTCAGCTACCTCGGCGCGGTCATCCCGATGCTGTGGAAGCAGCCGGCGCGCGACGACGACGCCGACAACCCGGTGCGGATCGCCTTCGGGCTGGCCTGCCCGGCCGACGTGTGGGAGCCGTTCGAGCAGCGCTTCGGGTTGCACCTCGTGGAGGGCTACGGGCTGACCGAGGTCGGCCTGGCCATCTGCAACCAGCCCGGCGACTCCCGCCTCGGCTCGTGCGGCAAGCCGATCGACGACTCGTACGAGATCGAGCTCCACGACGAGCACGACGAGCCGGTGCCCGTCGGCGTGGCCGGCGAGTGCGTGCTGCGGCCCCGGCGGCCCGGTGTCCTGTTCAACGGCTACCACAACATGCCCGAGGCGACCCTCCAGGCCTTCCGCAACCTGTGGTTCCACACCGGTGACCGGCTGCGCCAGGACGAGGACGGCTACTTCTACTTCGTCGACCGGGTGAAGGAGTCCATGCGTCGGCGGGGCATGAACGTGTCGTCGTGGGAGGTCGAGCAGGTCGTCAACGGCCTCGACGAGGTCCTCGAGTCGGCCGCCTACGGGGTCCCCTCCGAGCTGGCCGAGGAGGAGGTCATGGTGGCCGTGGTGGCCCGCCCCGGACAGGACGTCGACCCGGCCGCCGTCGTGGAGCACTGCCGGCGGAACATGGCCGAGTTCGCCGTGCCCCGCTACGTGCGGGTGGTCGCCGCGCTGCCCAAGACGCCGACCGAGCGGGTCGAGAAGTACCGGCTCAAGGAGGAGGGGGTCACCCCCGACACCTGGGACCGGACGGCCGCGGCCGTGGCGTCGTGACCGACCTCCTCGCCGGCCACCGGGTGGTCGGCTTCGGCGAGCACCTGCCCCTGCTCTACGGGCTGATGGTGCTGCGCGACCTCGGTGCCGAGGTCGTGCTGGTCGAGCCGCCCGGAGGCATCGCGTCCCGGCACGTGCCCGAGATCTTCGAACCGCTGGCCGGCTCGTTCCGCTCCCTGTGCGTCGACCTCAAGGATCCCGACGGCCAGCAGGCGGTCCGTGGGCTGGTGGCGCGCGGCGACGTGCTGGTCGAGGCGTACCGGCCGGGCAAGCTCGCCGTGCTCGGCCTCGGCGAGGCGGCCCTGCGGGAGCTGGCCCCCGACCTCGTGTACGTGTCGCTCAGCGGTTACGGCCAGACCGGTCCCTACCGCGACGTGCCCGGCCACGAGCTGTCCTACCAGGGGGTGGCCGGCGTGCTCGCCCCCGCCCCTCCGGCCGTCGCGCCCACCGCCGAGCCCCGCTCCTGGAGCACCCCGGCACCGGTGGGGGACTTCGTCAGCGGGACGTTCGCCGCCCTGGCCGCGGTGGCCGGGCTCCTGCGGCGCCACGGGCGGGGCGGGGGCACCACCGCCGACGTGTCGATGACCGACTGCCTCACCGGGCTGGTGTTCCCCCAGGTCCTCGCCGCCCTGCGCGGCGGGCCGGCACCGGTGCTGCCGCCCGACGACCCGGGCCACGGCGTCTTTGCCACGGCCGACGACCTGGAGCTGTCGGTGAGCATCGCCCACGAGGACCACTTCTGGGCGTCGCTGTGCGCCACGCTCGGCCTGGACGACCTGGCCGGCCTGTCCACGCCGGCCCGCCTCGCCCGCTCCGGCGAGCTGCGCGCCGCGGTGGCCGAGCGCATCCGGCGGCGCTCCCGGGCCGAGTGGCTCATCGCACTGGACCGGGCCGGGGTGCCGGCCGGCCCGGTCCACGACGTGGCCCAGGTCGCCGAGGACCCCCAGGTCCGTGCCCGGCACGTGATCCGGCGGTCCCCCGACGGGTCGGGCCCGGCGCACGTGGGCCAGCCGATCGTCTTCGACGGCGCTTCGCCGGCCCCGCGGGGCGCGGTACCCGGCCTGGGCGAGCACACCGCGGCGCTCCTGGCCGAGGCGGGCCTCCCCGAGGCCGAGGTCGACCGCCTGCTGGCCGCCGGCGTCGCCGTGGGCCCCGTGGCACGCCGGGATCCGGTCGAGGCCCCGTCGTGAGCGCGCCGGAGCGGTTCGGGGTCGAGCGCCCGCACGAAGGCGTGGCCCTGGTCACGATGCGCAGCAGCGACGGCTACGCCACCTTCGACCGGCAGTTCTTCGACGAGCTCCTGGCCCTGGTCCGCGGGTTCGAGGACGACGGCACCACCCGCGCCGTGGTGGTGACCGGCGAGGGCGACGTCTTCTCCTCCGGGGGCGACATCCGGTCCTACGACGAGATGGCCGACGCCCGCTCCTGCCACGACCGGGTCTCGCTGGCCTTCGCCGGCTTCGAGGCCGTGGCGACCTGCGCCCTGCCGGTGGTCGCCGCCGTCAACGGCCTGGCCTACGGCGGCGGCACCGAGCTCGTGCTGGCCGCCGACCTGGCCGTCGCCGCCGAGGGCGCGCGGTTCGCGCTGCCCGAGGTGCGCCTGGGCATCATGGCCGCCTACGCCGTGGTCGCCGGGCCGCCCCGGATCGGGCCGGCGTGGACCAAGTGGATGGCGCTCACCGGCCGGCCGGTCGACGCCGCGACCGCGGCGCGGATCGGCCTGGTCCAGCAGGTCGTCCCAGCCGCCGACCTCGTCGCCACCGCGATCGGGCTGGCCGGCGACGTCGCCCGCCAGGCACCGCTGGCCGTGCGGGCGACCAAGGCGCACGTCGACACGCCGCGCCGGGCCGACCTGTCGGCCGAGATCGCCACCACGGTCCGGCTCTTCGGTTCGCAGGACCACCGGATCGGGGTCGACGCCTACCGGCGCAAGGACCGGCCGCAGTTCGTCGGGAGGTGATCGCCGGGGACCGACGTCCACGACATCGAAGCGCCCGCCGCCCCGAGGCGACGGGCACCGTTTGCGGCCCCCACCCGGGGGCGCAGGAGAGGGGGGCATCATGAGACGAAGCAGACCCAGGCAGTGGATCGGGGTGGCGCTGGCCGCCACGTTCGTGCTCGGCGCCGCGGCGTGCGGCGACGACGACGACGGAGGCACGGCCGCCTCGTCGTCCACGACCGAGGCGACCGGCGGGGACAGCGGATCCGACGCCGGCGCCGACAAGGACCCGTACCTCGTGGCCTACGTCGGCAACCTCAGCGGGCCGACCGGCGTGGCGGCCCAGGCCGACCTGGCCGGCTTCCAGGCCTACGTCGGCGCGCTCAACGAGCGGGGCGGCGTCGACGGCCACGAGATCGAGATCAAGGTGTACGACGACAAGGCCGACGTGGCCGTCGGGTCGACCGTGTTCCGCGAGGCGCTGGCCAGCGGGGCGATCGCCATCCGCGGCGTGAGCACCACGGCGATCCACGCCGCGGAGGCGCAGCTCAACGGGGCCGACGGTGCCGTCTACTTCTCGCCCGGCTTCACGCTGGACCTGCTCATCGGCGAGCGGCTCGACCCGCTGCTGTTCGGGACCGGCCTGTCGTTCAAGGACAGCGCGGCCATCCAGCTCGCCTTCATCAAGGAGCTGGCCGAGGAGCAGGACATCGACAAGCCCCGCATCGCGATCATGCGCCACCCCAACCCGGCCGGGGACGACTTCGTCGCCGCGGCCGAGGCGATGATCGCGGAGTACGGCTTCGAGCTGGTCACCCGGCAGGACGTGGCGCTGACCGCGGTGGACGTGTCGGCCCAGGCCCAGGGGGTCAAGGCGGCGAACCCGGACTTCGTGCTGGCGATGATCTTCTCCAACACCGCGCCGGCCATGGTCTCGGCCCTCCAGGGCCAGGGGGTCGACGTGCCGATCGTCAACTACACCTTCGGCAGCGACGAGCCGGCCTTCGAGCGGGTGAAGAGCCCCGACTACTACGCGGTGCGGGCCTACGCCTGGCCGACCGAGGACATCGAGGCCCTCGACCAGCTCCACGCCGACGCGAAGACCGCCGGCGTGGACGAGTCGACCGTCAACAGCAACACCTTCTCGGTCACCGGCTACATCGGCGGGATGCTGCTGGAGGAGGCCCTGTCGACCTGCGGGTCGGGCTGCGACCGCAAGGGCCTGGCCGCCGCGCTGGAGGAGATCTCCGACTTCGACACCGGCGACCTCAGCCCTCCGCTGACCTTCACCGCCGACGACCACCGCGGCTACAGCCTGGGCCGCATCTACCAGTGGGACGAGGGCAAGGGCCGAGCGGTCGCGGTGAGCGACTGGCTGGAGTCCGGGCTCGCGCACTGATCCCCCCTGGGACGGGGTCCCGGCGCGCCCCTGTGCGCCGGGACCCCAGGGGGCAACATCCAGCACGACCAGGGGGGTTGTGACCATGTCGTGTCCATCGACGCCCGTCGCCGACCAGGCGGCGGATCCCACCGGCTCGCCGACGAGCGGGCCGGCACCGGGCCCGGCCGGACCGGGTGACACGTGCCTCGAGCTGGACCACGTCTCGGTGGTCTACGGGCAGGGGGCGGTCGGCCTGCGGGACGTGAGCCTGTCCTGCGCGCCGGGCACGATCACCGCGCTCGTCGGGGCCAACGGAGCGGGCAAGACCACCCTGCTGCGCTCGGTCAGCGGCTTCCTGCGCGCCGATCGGGTGCGCCAGCGCGGCGAGGTCCGGCTCTTCGGCCGCAGCATCGCGGGCAGCTCGCCCAGCTCGATCGCCCGCAACGGGATCGCCATCGTCCCCGAGCGGGAGAAGGTCTTCGCCACCCTGACGGTGGCCGAGAACCTCCGGTGCGTCCCGTGCCGGCGCCGTGACGAGCGGGCCCGCCAGGCCATGGAGGCCCGCATCCTCGAGCTGTTCCCGGTCCTGGCCGAGCGGCGGGGCCAGCTCGCCGGGCTGCTGTCGGGCGGCGAGAAGCAGATGCTCGGCATCGCCCGGGCCCTGATGCTGCGGCCCAAGGTCCTCCTGGCCGACGAGCTCTCGCTGGGCATCGCCCCGTTCCTGGTCCCGATCCTGCTCCGCTCCCTGGCCACGATCCGCGACGAGCTGGGCACCACGATCCTGCTCGTCGAGCAGTCGGTCCGCGCCGCGTTCGAGGTGGCGGACAGGGCCTACGTGCTCGAGGGCGGGTCGATCGTGGCGCAGGGCACGCCGGCCGAGCTGACCGGGCGGGCCGACTTCAACGCCGTCTACTTCGGCAGCGCGCCGGGAGGGCAGGGCGACGATGCCTGACCTCGACACGGCGGCCCCGTTCCTGGCCGTGGACGGCGTCTCGCTGAGCTTCGGGGGCACCCACGCCCTGCGCGACGTGACCCTGCGGGTCGAGCGGGGCCGGATCACCGGCCTCATCGGTCCCAACGGGGCGGGCAAGACGTCCCTGCTGAACTGCATCTGCGGCTACTACCGGCCCACGTCGGGGACGATCGGCTTCGAGGGCGCGGTGCTGACCTCGTGGTCGACGGCGCGGATCGCGGCCCAGGGGATCGGCCGCACGTTCCAGACGCCCCAGCTCTCGCACGGCCTCGACGTGCTCCAGAACGTGATGCTGGGCCTGCACCGGTACACCGACGTCGGCCTGCTCGCGGCCACCATCCCGTGGCGACGGGGCGCCCGGGCCGAGCGGGAGGCGCGCCGCCAGGCGGTGGAGGTCCTGGACCTGCTCGGGATCGGGGACCAGGCCCCGCGCTCGGTGGGCGAGCTGAGCTTCGCCCAGCAGAAGGTGGTCGAGATCGCCCGGGCCGTGGCCACCCGGCCCGAGCTGCTGCTGCTCGACGAACCGGGCTCGGGCATGTCGGCCGAGGAGAAGCGCCACGTCAGCCGCCTGGTCGGCCGGCTCCGCGACGAGCTGGGCATCACCCCGGTGATCATCGAGCACGACATCGGCTTCATCCGCGAGCTGTGCGACGTCGTGGTGGTCCTCGACTTCGGGGCCGTGCTCACCGAGGGACCGGCGGCCGAGGTCCTGGCCGACCCACGCGTCGTCGCCGCCTACGTGGGCTCCCAGCCCGACGAGACCGCCCCCCGACCCTCGATCGCCACGTCCTAAGGAGCGCAACCATGGGACTCCTCGTCAACTCCGTCGTCCTGGCCAGCGTCTACGCGCTCATCGCCGTCGGCTGGGTCGTCATCTTCCGGGCCTCCCGGATCCCCAACTTCGCCAGCGGGAGCATCATCCTGGTCGGCGCGCTGATCTTCACCAGCTTCGTGGGGGACGGTTCGGGATCGATCCTGCTCCCGCTGGTCCTGGCCCTGGCCGCCACCGGCGCCCTCGCCGCGCTGATCCACCGCGGCCTGCTCACGCCCCTGACCGGCGAGCGCCTCTGGGCGCCGACCGTCCTGCTGTTCGGCCTGTCGATCCTGCTCGGCGCGCTGGCCTCGCTGTTCTGGGGCAACCAGCCCCGGGTGCTGCCCCAGCCCGTGGCCAACAGCACCTACGAGCTGCCGATGGGCGCCTCGATCACCACCTACGGCCTGCTGTCCATCGTGGTCACCTCGGTGGTGATCGCCGGGCTGCTCGCCTTCTTCCGCTGGTCCCGCACCGGCACCCAGATGCGCGCCGTGGCCGAGTCGGGCCTGCTGGCCAGCCAGACCGGGATCCGCATCAACCACGTGACCACCTTGAGCTGGGTCATCGCCGGGTGCACCTCGGCGCTGGCCGGCATCCAGTACGGGTACGTGAACATCGTCGGCCAGGAGATGTCGGTGCTGGGCCTGCGCGGCATCGCGCCGGCGCTGATCGGCGGCTTCGACAGCGTCAAGGGGGTGGCGATCGGCTCCCTCATCGTGGCCGCGGTCGAGACCTACGGGGTCCGCTACCTCGGCGGCGAGAGCCAGGACGCGGTGGTGTTCGTGGTGCTCCTGGCCTTCCTCGTCGTGAAGCCGTACGGCCTGTTCGGGACGGCGCAGATCCGCCGCGTCTGACCGGTCCGCCCGCCACCCGCCGCCCACCCCGCCCTCGACCCCGCGCCACCAGGAGGAGTCCCGATGAGGTCCCACCCGGTCACCCGATCCCTGCCCTTCGCCCTGATCCCCCTGGCCATCCTGGCCCTGCCGGCGCTCGTGGGCGGCACCACCCTCAGCCTGCTGAACACGGTCGGCCTGGCCTCGATCGGGGCCATCGGCCTGAACCTGGTCATGGGCGTGGCCGGCCAGGTCTCGATCGGCAACGCCGGGTTCCTGGCCATCGGGGCGTTCACCGCCGGGCTGCTGTCGGCCGAGCAGGGCTGGCCCTTCCTGGTCGTGCTGCCCATCGGCGGCCTGATCGCGGCCGTCGTGGGGACCCTGGTCGGCGCGCCGGCGGTGAGGGTTCGGGGCCTCTACCTGGTCATCGCCACCCTGGCCTTCCTCTACGTGGCGATCTTCGTCGCCTACAAGGTCCAGCAGGCCACGGTCGGCTCGATCGGGTTCCTCATGGACCCGCCGACCATCGGCTCGGTCACGATCTCGACGCCCCGCCAGTGGTCGTACCTGATCTGGACGACCAGCGCGCTCATCGGCCTGGCGGTCCGGGCGCTGGTGCGGAGCCGCTACGGGCGGGCCTGGATGGCGATCAGGGACTCGGAGATCTCGGCCGAGAGCGTGGGCATCAGCGTTCCCCGCTACAAGCTGCTGGCCTTCACGCTGTCGTCGGCCATCGTGGGGATGGCCGGCGTGATGTTCGCCTTCTACTACCAGTCGGTGCAGTTCGAGGCGTTCACGTTGGACATGTCGATCCAGTACCTGGTGATCGCCCTGATCGGTGGCCTGGGCTCCATCGCCGGCTCCTACTACGGGAGCCTGTTCGTCCTCGGGGTGCCGTTCCTGCTCCAGCGCTACGCGGCGGACGTCATCGAGGACCGGTTCGGCTTCGGTGGCGTGGCCTACGTGCAGAACGTCGTCTACGGCGCCTTCGTCGTGGCCTTCGTGCTGTTCGAACCGCAGGGCATCGCCTCGGTGCTGCACCGGATCCGCCGGGCCCCGGCCCGCCGGCGCTCGCGGCGGGCGGCGAGGATCGCACCGGCCACCTCCGGGGTGATGTCGGCCTAGCGACGGCCCCGCGGGAGGCGGTCGGACTCCCCGGGGTCCCGGCGCGGCCAGACTGGGCCCGTCGATGCGGTCGGGCCCCGTGCGCCGTGGCCCGGCCCCGGATCCCGGAGGTCGGAGATGGAGCTCGGCGCGGTGTTCCCCCAGATCGAGCTCGGGGGCGATCCCGAGGCCGCATGGGCCTTCGCCGAGGGCGTGGCCGACCTCGGCTTCGACCACCTCCTGGCCTACGACCACGTCCTGGGCGCGGTGCACGCCGACCGCACGCCGCCGCTGACCGGGCCGTACACCGAGCGCGACCCGTTCCACGACCCGTTCGTCCTGTTCGCCTACCTGGCCGGGCGGCTGGAGCGCCTGCGGTTCGTGACCGGCGTGATCGTCCTGCCCCAGCGGCAGACGGCGCTGGTCGCCCGCCAGGCCGCCGACCTCGACCTGTTCTCCGGGGGCCGGCTGACCCTGGGCGTCGGCATCGGGTGGAACCACGTCGAGTACCGGGCCCTGGGCCAGGACTTCTCCCGGCGGGGCCGCCGGATGGGCGAGCAGATCGAGCTGCTCCGCCGGCTCTGGACCGAACCGGTCGTCGACTTCGAGGGCGGCTTCGACCACGTCGAGCGGGCCGCCACCCTCCCGCTCCCCCGCCGGCCGATCCCCATCTGGTGCGGCGGTTGGAGCGACGCCGCCTACCGCCGGGCGGCACGGCTGGCCGACGGGTTCCTGTTCTCCCACAACCGGGGCGCGGCCGAGGGCTGGGCCCGGATGCGGGCCGCGCTCGACGAGGCCGGCCGGTCGCCCGAGGGCTTCGACGCCGGGCTGACCCTGCGGGCCGACACCGCCGGGGAGGCGGCTGAACGGGCCCACGCCTGGGCCGAGGAGGGCGGCACGCACCTGTCGGTGATCACCATGCAGCACGGGTTCGACTCGGTGCAGGCCCACCTCGACCACCTGGCCGAGTTCGCCGAGGGGGTCGGCCTGCGCCCGAAGGGCTGACCCGGGCCCGGACGCGCCGACGGGGCGCGCACCTCGCGGTGCGGCCCCGTCGTGCCGGTGCATCCCCGGACCGGGTGGGTCGGGGTCAGGTGTTGGTGAGGGTCTTGGCGAGGTTGTTGAGCTCGTCGCGGAGTTGGTCGGGGAGGTGGTCGCCGAGGTTGTTGTAGTGGTCTTCGATCTGGGGGATCTCGGCGGTCCAGGTGGTGGGGTCCACGGCGAGGAGTTGGGTCAGGGTGCTGGGGTCGAGGT
>JBFWTJ010000045.1:0-17134 GCA_050247895.1 Acidimicrobiia bacterium | reverse complement strand
AAGGCCCTGGGCGTCGGCGACGAGCTGTCGGTGCGGCTGCGCCGCGTCCACTCCCCCCTCGACCCGACAGCCTTCCGCCTCAGGCAGCTGGGTTGGTCGGTCTTCGGCCTCGGCGTCGGAGTGGTCCTGGCCGGCGCGATCGCGACGCGGTCGCCCGTCGTGGCCGTCCTGGTCATGCTCGGCGGGCCGGTCCTCGCCTACCTGCTCGTCGAGCAGAACCTCGCCCGGGCGTCGGCCGAGCAGCAGCGGCGCGTCTTCCTCGAGCTGCCCGTGGTCGCCGAGCAGATGGGCATGTTGCTGGGTTCCGGCTACTCGCTCGGCGCGGTCGTGAACCGCATCGCCGAACGGGGTCGGGGCGCCATCGCCCAGGGTCTCGTCGGCGTCGCCGGCCGGATGCGCCAGGGCCTCTCGGAGGCGGACGCGTTGCGTGAGTGGGCCGACGTGGCGGCGGTCGAGTCGCTCCACCGCCTCGTCGGCGTCCTGGCCCTGAACCGCGAGGCGGGCGACCTCGGCGGCCTCATCTCCGAGGAGGCCCGGACCATCCGCCGCGAGGTCCACCGCGAGCTGCTGGAGCAGATCGAGCGCCGCTCCCAGCAGGTCTGGATCCCCGTCACCGTGGCGACCCTGGTGCCCGGGGCGATCGTCCTGGCCATCCCGTTCTTCGACGCGCTCCGCCAGTTCTCGTCGATCTAAGGAGGAAGCACGTGCCCACCACCCGACTCCCCGAGGTCCGGGACCCAGCCACCCGCTGCCGGGACGACGCCGGAGAGGGCGTCATCTCCGCGGCCATCGCCGTGCTGATCATGGCCGCGCTGGGCGCCCTCATGTGGGTGGCGTTCAAGGGGATGTGGGACGACACCGAGCAGAACACCCGCGACAAGGTCCAGCAGATCGGTGCGGGCTGAGCCCAGCCACCGCCGGCCGCGGCGAGCCCGAGGCGATGCGGGGACGGGGTTGGTGGCCATGTGGGCCGGGCTCGTCGCCTTCCTGGTCATGCTCTTCGGCTGCGTCCAGCTCCTCTACGGCCTGCACGCCGTGTCGACGGTGACCGCGATGGCCGACGACGCCGCCCAGCGCGCCGCCGCGGGCGACGCCGCGCCGTGGCTGGTCGATCGCGAGCTCCGCCGCCAGCTCACGGCCATCGATCCCGGGGCCGTGGTGGAGTGGCCGTCGCCGAGCTGCGCGGGAGCCGACCGCATCAGCCTGCACGTCGTGGTCGAACCACCGCGCTTCCTGCCGCCGGGCCTCTCCCGGGTGGACCCGATCGGGGTGATCGACCGTCGTGTCGACGTGCGCTGCGAGCGGGTCCGGTGAGCGGCCGGCCCGGGGCCGTGCACCCCGACGAGGCCGGCCTTCGCGCCGGAGGGGACGGCGGCCAGGTGGGCAGCATCGAGGTGCTGCCGTTCGGCCTGCTCACCTTCGCCATCGGCGCCCTGCTGGTGGCCAACGCCTGGGCGGTGGTCGACGCCCGCTTCGCCACCGATGCCGCGGCACGCGAAGCGGCCCGCACCTACGTCGAGGGCACCGGCGAGCAGACCGCCCTGGCCGACGCCCTCGCAGTCGGGCGGGCGGCGCTGGCCGGGCACGGCCGCAGCGGCGAGGTCCGGGCCACCGGCCCGGCGTCCGGCCCCCGACTCGAACGCTGCGCCACGGTCACCTTCGAGGCGCGCCTGCGCGTGCCCGCCCTGACCCTCCCGCTGATCGGCGGGTACGGCCGCGGGTTCGAGGTGGTGAGCCGGCACCGGGAGGTCGTGGACCCCTACCGCGACGGCCTGGCCGGGGAGCCGGCGTGCTGAGCCTCCGACGGGGATGGACCGCCCGGCGCGACCGGGGCCCGACCGTCGCACCGCGCCGAACCGGCGCCGGCCAGCGGTCCGAGCGCGCCTCGGTCCTCATGCTGATGCCGGCCAGCGTCCTGATCGTCCTCGCCCTGGCTGCGATCGCGGTCGACCTCTCGCTGGTCTTCCTCCGCCAGCGCGAGGCCACCAGCCTGGCGACGGGGCTGGCCAACGACCTGTCGACGGTGGGTGCAGACCAGGCCGCGCTGCGCGACGGCTCCGGCTACCGGCTCGTCGAGGAGGCTCGCCTCGACCGCCTGGCCGACCGCTGGGCCGCCGACCAGGCCGGGCCCGACGTGGTGCAGGTCGACGTCGTCCGCGTCGGACCCGACACCGTCGAGGTGCAGGTCGTCCTTCGGGCCGAGCACCTCTTCGCCCGAGCCCTGCCCGGCGGTGCGGGCTCGACCACCGTGCGGGGCACGGCGCGGGCGACCGCCGCCACCGGCTGACCTGGCAGGACGAGGCGGCCACCGCGTGGTCCGAGGCGACGAGGCCGGACGGTCCGGGCCGAGGGCACGCGGCCGGCCGCCACACCACGCGATCGAGCATGCGGGACCGGCACCGGTCCTCCCTTAGAGTCGGCAGGCGCCGGCGACCGCCGGCCAGCGGGTGGCCGACGCGTGTGCGCTCGACCGCACACGACGGGAGGCCGGCGAAACCTCGATGGCGACAACGGAGCGTGTCGGCGAGATCCCCCCAGGCCAGTCGCCGGCACCCCTGGCCAAGGCCCCCCTCAAGCTGGTCCTGATCCTCGGCGCGCTGATGTGCCTCGGCCCGTTGTCGATCGACACGTACCTGCCGTCACTGCCCACGATCGAGGAGGACTTCGCCGCCTCGGCCTCGACCGTGCAGCTGACCCTGACCGGCATGCTGATCGGCCTCGGCGCGGGACAGCTCGTCATCGGGCCGCTGGCCGACGTCTTCGGGCGCCGGCGGCCCCTGATCGCGGGGACCGTCCTGCACATCGGCGCTTCCGTCGGATGCCTGCTCGCCCCGTCGGTCGGCGTGCTGTCCGCCTTCCGCCTCGTCCAGGGGCTGGGCGCGTCGGCCACGACGGTCATCACCCTGGCCATCGTCCGGGACCTCTACACGGGCCGCACGGCCGCCCTGCTGCTGTCGCTCCTCCTCCTGGTCATCGGGGCCACCCCGCTCATCGCCCCCTCGTTGGGCGGCCTGATCCTGCGGCTCACCAGCTGGCGGGGCGTGTTCGGCGTCCTCGCCCTGCTGGGCGTGGCCTTCGTGGTGCTCGCCGTCGTCGCCCTGCCCGAGACCCTGCCTGCCGAGCGCCGCCGCCCCGGCTCCCTGTCGGCGGTGACCGCTGCCTACCGGTCGGTGCTCCGCGACCGCACCTTCGACCTCGTCGCCGTCTCGACGGGCTTCACCCACGGTGCCCTCTTCGCCTTCGTGGCCGGTTCCTCGTTCGTCCTCCAGGACCAGTTCGGGGTCAGTGAGCAGGCCTTCGGCCTGCTGTTCACGGCCATCGCCCTCTGCATGATCGCCGGCACGCAGCTCGCCGCCCACCTCCTACAGCGGGAGTCGCCCGAGCACATCCTGATGAGGGCGCTGTTCTGCGGGGTCGCCGCGTCGGCGCTGCTCGTGGGCCTCGCCGTGGCGGGGACGGGCGGGATCCTCGGCTTCATGATCCCGGCCGGCATGGTCATGCACTTCGGCGGGCACGCCATGCCCAACGGTCCGGCGGTGGCCCTCTCCCTGCACGGTGAGGCCGCCGGCACCGCGGCCGCGCTCATCGGCGGCTTCCGCTACCTCATCGCCGCGGGCGCCGCGCCGGTCGTGGGTGCCCTCGGCAACGACCACCGGGCCACGGCGATCGTCATGTGCGTGGCCATGGTGCTCTCGACCCTCACCATGGTCGCGGCTCGGCCCGGTCTCGCCCGGACCCAGCACCGGCTCGCCGGCACCGTCGCCTGAGCTCGCCCGCGCCTTCGAGGTGGACCGGAAGGTGCGCCGCCCGGTGCGCCGGGGGACGTGCTCAGCCCAGGAGGTGGACCAGGTCCTCGCCCATGAGGACCAGGAGCAGCACGATCACGGTGCCGCCGACCGCGGTGTAGGCCCAGCGCCACCGGTGGTCCGACAGCCAGAACCGGCGGATGCTCTTGACGTTGAACGCGATGGCGACGAGCCCGATGGCGATGCCCGGGATCGGACCGATGTCGGACGCCCAGCCCAGCACCGGGGCGACGAAGGGGAACACCACGTAGGTCAGCAGGCAGCGGATGGCCGAGATGGCGATCGAGCGGCTGAACGCCTGGCGGGCCTCGGGCTCGCCCACGGGGGCCGCGGCATCCGAGATGCGCAGCAGCCGCCGCATCGCGACGTCGAGGTCGGACCGCTGCGGTGGCGGAGCGACGACGCCCACCGTGCTCGTCAGGGCCGGCTGGTCCACCACGCGCTCCACGGCACGACGGTAGAGGGTCCGGTGGGCCGGCCCCAAGCCGGTGGCAGCTATTGATAACACTCGATGATCTACATCGGTTTCTGATCGTGTCGGACCTCGTGGCTGAACCCGTGCCCCGGACATCGCCGGAGCCTCTCGTCGAGGTGGTCAAGGTCCTCGCCCAGGGGACCCGCCCGATCGTGGCCAAGCGCCGCCGCGACCGGGAGCGGCTGGTGCGCGAGGCCGACCGCCTCCGCCAGGCCGCGCACCCCGGTGTGGTCGAGCTCCTGGGCATCGAGGAGCTGCCGGGCGGGGCAGAGCTGCGGACGGCCTGGGGTGGGCGGCCCCTGGCCAGCGTGGGCCCCCTGGAGGTCTCTCGCCTGTCCGGCCTCGTCGCCCACGTGGCCACCACCCTGGCCGACCTCCACGAGCGCGGTGTGGTCCACGGCCACCTCGACGACCAGCACATGCTCGTCGGCACGTCCGCACCACCCCAGCTCTGCGGCCTGGGCGCCGACGACGGCGGGGCGATGCCCGCCGATGACGTCGCCGCGCTGGGTGGTCTGCTCACCGCCCGGCTCTCCGGTCACCCCGGGCTGGAGCCGATCCCCGTACGGCGCTTCGCCCGGCCCCGGCGCGATCCCGACGCCGGGCTGCGCCACGCCGTCCTGCTCCTGGCCGACCAGGCCGCCTGCGACGTCCCCACGCGCCGGCCGACGGCCCGCCGCCTCGGCGAGGACCTCCGGGCCGCCCTCGATCCCACCGGGGGCCGACGTTCCGGCGGTCTCCTGGCCGCCGCCGTTCGCCGGTTGCCGGGCCGGGCCCGACGCGCCACGGTCGGATCCCGCGACCTCGGCGGCGAAGATGCGTTCCGACGGGACCCGCCCGTTCTCGGTCGGCGCCACGGCGTCCCCGATTCCGACGCGTCGGAGCCATGGTCGGCACCGGATCGGCCCCACCCCGACCCGTTCGACGCGTCGTGGTCGACACCGGATCGGCCCCACCCCGGCTGGCCTGACCCATCCGCTCCCGGCCCGCGCCACGGCGTCCCCGATTCCGACGCGTCCGAGCCATGGTCGGCACCGGATCGATCCCACCACCCCGACGGTCGTGCATCGGGTAGGGGGGCGGACGGTGGCCCCGACGGTGAGCTCCGGCTCCTGTGCCGGCCTGGCACCGCACCGATCCGACCGGGCCGGTACGGGAACGACGCGACATCACGGCCGACGGGGCGGACGCCACGGTCCGGTTCGCCGCGACACCGGACGTCCGGCGGGCATCGCAACCGCGGGCGCACGGGCCGGGCCGTGGTCGCAGCACTGGGCGGTGCCGTCCTCCTCGCCGCGATCTACCTCGTGGCCACGGATCGCGTCGGCGGTGCCCCAGCGGGACCCTCTCGGCCGGCGGCCCGAGGGACCGGCACCTCGGACCGGGCTGCGCCACCCGCCGGGGGCACCCCCGATCACGCGGTCGGCGCCACCACCACGACCGTCGGCCGGCGTCCGACGGTGCCCGCCGACCCTCCGCACGCCTGCCGGGGTGCCGACCCCGGCACCGTCGACGTGGACGGGGACGGGTGTGACGACGTGGTCGCCGTCGCCGACGGGGTCGTCGAGGTCGGCGACCGTAGATGGGCGGTGGGCGACCCTGGCGACGTCGTGGTCGTGGGCGACTGGGACTGCGACGGCGTGGCCACGCCCGCGGCGCTCCGCCCGGCGACCGGCGAGGTCTTCGCGTTCGGGTCCTGGGCCGGCCGGGAGGTGGAGGTGGGCGCACTGGACCAGGTCGACCGCGCGGTGGGCCTGGAGGCCTCCCGGCGGCAGGACGGCTGCGATGCGCTGACGGTCACCCTCGAGGACGGTCGCCGCATGGCGCTCGACGCGGAGGTGGACCGTTGAGGGATCCCCGGACGGCGACTCTCGGCCGCCACCTCGTCGCCAGCGTGGCATCGGGCGCCGCCCTCGGCCTCCTCGCCGCGACGAGCCGCCTGCTGCCCGCACCGCCCCGGACCCTGGGCGAGGTGCCCCACTGGATCGAGGCCGTGGGTCCCGACGTCGCCGTGGTCGCCGTGCTGTGGCTCATGGCGCTCGGCGTCGCCACCTACCTGGCCGTCGCCACGACGGCCGTCGCCGTCGGCGAGGCCCTGGGCTGGCAGGGCCTCCGGCGCCTGGCCCACTCGGCCCTACCCGGCGTGCTGCGCCGCGCGCTGGCCCATGGCGCAGGAGCGGGACTCGCGCTCGGCGCGGCGATCGTCCCCGTCACCCCGGACCTGCCCGGAACCGCGACGATCGTCCCGGCCAGGCCGGACCTGCCCGGAACCGAGGTGGCCCCAACGTTGCCGACCGGTGTCGTCCCGGTCCGCGGCGCCGCCCCCGCGTCGATGCGTCCGCTCCCCCCGCGGGCCGACCGGCTCGGCCACAGCGCGCCCGCCGGCACGGCGGACGCACCGGCCTCGATGCGCCCGCTCCCCCTGGGCGCCGGACCTGCCGCCGACACCGACCGGTCCACCACGCCGCGCTCGCACGACGGCAACGGCAACGGCAACGGCAACGGCAACGGCAACGGCGAGGCCAGCATGCGGCCGGCTCCGGCATCCAGCCACCTCGGTGCGGGTCTCGGCCAGCCGACACCAGGCGGGTCCGCTGCACCGACCACAGCCCCGGTGCCGGAGAGCACGACCGACCCTGGCGAGGAGAGCCCGCCATCCGGCACCATCGAGTCGTCCGCGACCATGCGGCCCACCCCCGCGCCGGTCGGGTCCGCCGAAGGGGCACAGGCGGCGACGGTCCCCGACCGAGGGCCTGCCCCCGTGCCGACGTCCCCCGATGCCGGCGGTCCCGCCGGGTCACCCTCGCCAGGATCCCCCGCCCCGTCCCCATCCCCGAACCAGGGCAGGCCGAACCCGGTCCCGAACAGGCGAGGACCGACCACGCCAGGGCGCTTCCCGCGCTGGGCTGGCGGGGACGGCCCGACCACCCCAGGGCGGGCGAACCCGGACCGGGACGGCCCGACCGCATCAGGGCAGGCGAGCCCGGACCGGGACGGGTCGGCGACCCCGGGCAACCCGTCGCCGCGCCCTGAGAGGTCGACCACACCCGGCCTTCCGCGCTCCCCCGGCCGGCACGGCCCGACCACCCCAGGGCTCCCGCGCCCACCGGGCCGGGCCGAGGCGTCGGCGGAGGGCCCGTCGCCCGACGCTCCCGCACGGCGAGGAGGATCGGCGACGGCACGCCCGCTGCCCGCACCGGCACCGGCGCCGGCATCCGCTCCCGACAGGCCGGCACCCACCACGGTGGTCGTCACCACGGGCGACACGTTGTGGAGCCTGGCCGCCGACCACCTCGACGAGCGGTGGGGCCGGCCCGCCACCGAGACCGAGATCACCCGCCACTGGGTCGAGGTGGTGGCCGCCAACGAGGGCCGGATCCGCTCCGGCGACCCCGACGTCGTCTACCCGGGCGAGATCGTGGTGCTGCCCGACACCTGAGCGACGGTGGCGGGCGCGCCCTCGGGCACCCGCAGCCGGAGCGCCACCTCGTTGGCCAGCAGCCGGCCCTGGACCGTCAGCCGCCAACGCTCCCCGTCCGCCTCGACCAGCCCGGGCAGCTCGTCCTCACCCAGCGCCCAGGCCGGCACGCCCCACCGGGTCCGCACCGCGAGCTGCAACGCCTCGAGCACCCGGTCCGGGCCGTCGAGCACCTCCTCACCGGCGATCGGCGACGCCTCCGCCTCGATCGCGGCCACGTAGCGCTCGGGCGTGCGGACGTTCCAGAACCGTCGCCCGTCCCGGTGGGAGTGGGCCGCGCAGCCGATGCCCCTGGTAGTCGCCCATCGACCAGTAGAGCTGGTTGTGCCGGCACTCGTGGCCCGGCCGGGCCCAGTTGGAGATCTCGTACCAGCCCAGGCCCGCGGCCTCCAGGCGCTCGGCCGCAGCCAGGTACTTGTCGGCCTGGTCGTCGTCGTCGGGATGCCGGCCCGGATCGCCGGCGAGCGGCGTCCCGGGCTCCACCGTCAGCGCGTAGGCCGACACGTGCGGTGGCTCGAGGGCGAGGGCCTCCTCCACGGTCCGGCACCAGTCGGCCAGCGACTCCCCGGCACCGCCGTAGATGAGGTCGAGGTTGAAGCTGGCGAAGCCCGCGGCGCGCACCAGCCCCACGGAGCGGACCACGGCATCGGGGTCGTGGGTCCGGCCCAGCGCGGCCAGGACGTGGGGCCGGGTGGACTGGACGCCGAGCGAGATGCGGTCGACCCCACCACCCAGGTAGGCGTCGAGCAGCTCAGCGGTGATCGTGTCGGGGTTGCACTCGACGGTCACCTCGCTGCCCGGGGCCCGCGGGATCCGGGCCAGCACCGCGACCAGGTCGGCCGCCGGGACCAGCGACGGCGTGCCGCCCCCGAAGAACACCGAGGTGGCCGCGGGCATGCCGGCGGCCACGTGGCGGTCCACGTCGGCCCGGCACGCGGCCAGGTAGGCGTCGACCAGGTGGTGCCGGTCGGTCCAGGTCGCGAACGAGCAGTAGTCGCAGCGCGCCGCGCAGAACGGGACGTGGACGTAGACGCCGAAGGGCGCGGCAGGGACCACGTGACGACGCTACCGACCTCGTCCGCCGTCGCCGCCGAGGGCCGACCGACCGAGCCCCGGCTCGGACGGCCTTGGCCCGGCCGCCCCGTGCAGGCGGCCGGGCCGATCCGGGACCGCCGCGACGGTCAGTTCGACAGCGCGGCGGCCAGCGGCGAGCGCTGGAGGACCAGGCCGAGCTGGTCCAGGCGATCCACGACCCGGTCGATCGAGACGTCGAGGATGCAGGCGATGGCCCGCAGGTCGTCACGCCGGATGGTCAGCACCCGGCCGTTGAAGTCGCCGCGCTGGACCTGGATCATCCGCAGGTAGCGGACGAACATCTCGCCCTGCTGGCCCCCGACCTGGGACACCGCGGCCAGGTCGATCATCACCGACCGGGGCGAGGGCCGCTCCCGCTCGCGCTCGGTCAGGTCGATCTCCACGTCGCCGTCGCCCGGGCGCGGCCCGAAGTCGGGACCGTCGTCGCCGGGCAGCAGCTGGTCGACCGGCACCTGGTAGAAGCGGGCCAGCCGCTGGAGGCGGGGGACCGAGATGGCCCGCTCACCCCGCTCGTAGGCGCCCAGCACGGACGCCTTGAACTCCTGGCCGCTGCGGGCCTCGACCTCCTGCAACGAGAGGTGCTTCTGGCGGCGGATCGCCCGCAACCGCGTCCCGACCTTCGTCGCGTACGCGCCGCCCGCGCCGCTGTCCTGCTCGCTCATGTTCCCTCCGGGGAGTGATGGTCGGGATCGGATCGACGCCCTGTACGTTCCGTCCCGATTGGCCTGGATCAGGCGGTGTGACTCTACCGTCTGGGGAGGGCCGAATACCACCCTCCGTGGCCATCAGGTCTTCGGACGGACCGTCCCGCTACGCAACGCCACCATCAGCGTGCCCGCGACCAGTGCCGCCGTCTCCGCCCGCAGCACCGCGTCGCCCAGCCCCACCCGGGGAAGGGGCACCTCGAGCTCGGCCGGGTCCCAACCACCCTCCGGGCCGATCAACACCGTGCGCAGCCCGTCGGGCTCGCCCCCCGACCGGTCGGCCAGGGTCGCCCCGTCCAGGGACGCCACCTCGGCGAAGCCGGCGACCGGCGCGACCACCGGCAACCGGGCCCGGTGCGACTGCATCGCCGCGGCCCGGGCCACCGCCGCCAGGCGCTCGACCTGGCGGGCCGCCCGGTCCCCGTCCCAGCGGACCACCGACCGCCGGGCCGCGAACGGCACTATCCGGTCGACGCCCAGCTCGGTCAGCTTCTGCACCACCAGCTCGGGCCGCTCCCCCTTCACCAGCGCGAAGCACACCGTGAGCGGCGGTTCCGGTTCCGGGTCGCGGGCCGGGGGCCCGGTCGGCTCGATCCGCTCCCCGAAGGTCGCCGGACGCCAACCGCCCATGCCGTCGGCCACCACCAGCGGGTCGCCGCGGCGCAAGCGCAGGACCCGGTCCAGGTGGTGGCGATCGGCGTCGGAGAGGACCGGCCGGTCCAGATCCTCGACGAAGACGAGCGGGCCGGGCCGGTCCGCCGCGCTCAACGGAAGGCCGACTTGATCCGCCCGAGGAAGCCGGTCTCGGCCGGAGCCACGTCCTCGCCCCGGTGCTCGGCCAGGCGGCGCAGCAGCGCCTCGGACTCGGCGTCGAGCTCGGCCGGGACCTCGACCACCGCCCGCACCACGAGGTCGCCCCGCCCGCGCCGCTCCAGGTGCGGCACGCCCCGGCCCCGCAGCCGGAACTCGCGCCCCGTCGGCGTGCCCCGGGGGACCACGAGGTCCTCGGCGCCGTCGAGGGTCTCGAACTCCAGGTGGGCGCCCAGGGCGGCCTGGGCGAAGGAGATCGGCAGGTCGCAGCGCAGGTCGACGCCGTCGCGCACGAACCGCTCGTGGGGTCGCACCCGCACGTGCACGTACAGGTCGCCGGCGGCACCGCCCCGCGGCCCCGCCGCACCCCGGCCCGACAGTCGCAGCGTCTGGCCCGTGTCGACCCCGGCCGGCACGTCCACCGTGTACTCACGGTCCTCCATGCGGCGGCCCTCGCCACCGCAGTCCTCGCAGGGCGACGCGATGGTCTGCCCCGCGCCCCCGCAGCGCGGGCACACCGACGACGTGACCATCTGGCCCAGGAACGACTGGCGCACCGAGCGCACCTGGCCGCTGCCCGAGCACTGGAGGCAGACCTCGGGGTGGGTCCCGGGCGCCGCGCCGGTCGCCTCGCAGGTGGTGCAGGCCACCGCGGTGCGCACCCCCACCACGTGCTTGGTCCCGAAGACGGCGTCGACGAAGTCGAGCTCGACCACGACCTCGAGGTCGGCGCCCCGGGGCGGGCCACCCTGCCGGCGGGAGCCGCCGAAGGGGCTCCCCGACCCGCCGAAGAAGGCCTCGAAGATGTCGCCCAGGCCCGCGCCGCCGAAGCCGAACGGCTCGCCCGACCCGGCCGTGGCGCCCGCGCCCTCGGGGCCGAACCGGTCGTAGCGGGCCCGGCGCTGCGGGTCGGACAGCACCTCGTAGGCCAGGGCCACCTCCTTGAAGCGGGCCTCGGCGTCGGGATCGGGGTTCGTGTCGGGGTGCAGCTCCCGGGCCCGCTTGCGGTAGGCCCGCTTGAGCTCGTCAGGACCGGCGTCGCGCCCCACGCCCAGCAGCGCGTAGTAGTCGTCGGCCACCTCAGCCCTCCGTCAACCGCTTCGAGAGCCGGCGCGACACCACCGCCACCGCGGCCATGGCGTCGGGGTAGTCCATGCGGGCCGGGCCGAGCACCCCGATCGTGCCCGCGGCTTCGCCCTCGACCTCGTAGGGAGCCACGACCAGGGCGCAGTCCGCCAGCGGTGCCATGCCGGTCTCGGTGCCGATGGCCACGTGGAGCCCGCGGTCGAGCACGTCCTGGAGCAGGGTCACGATCACGTACTGCTGCTCGAGGATCCCCAGCACCTCGCGCACCGTCTCGATGGCGTCGAACGCCCGGGCGATCCGGGCCGTGCCGCCCACGAACACCTGGTCGGCCTCGCCCCCGTGGTCGGCCACGAGCAGGTCCAGGACGGCCTCGCACACCTCGTCGGTCACGGCGTCGCCCGTCGCGGGCAGGCGCAGCTCCGACGACCGGAGGTGACCATCGAGGTGCGCGCTCAGGTGCGCGCTCGCCGCGGCCAGCCGCTCGGGGCCCGCGATCCCACCGGTCAGGGCGGACAGGTCCACCGTGTGCTTCTCCACCACACCGTTGGACAGCACGACGACGACCACCGCCGTCGTGGCGTTGAGCCCGACGAGCTGGACCGAGCGGACCCGGGCGTCCTCGTGGCCGGGGCCGACCACCACGCCGGCGTAGCTGGTCAGGTCGCCGAGCAGCCGGGAGGTCTCGTCGAGCATCTGCTCGAGCTCGCCGTGGGCCTGGCGGAAGAACGAGCGGACCTGCTCGGCCTTGGGCCGGTCCAGCGCAGGCGCCGCCTGGAGGGAGTCGACGAAGAAGCGGTAGCCCTTCTCGGTCGGCACCCGGCCGGCCGAGGTGTGGGGCTGGCGCAGGTAGCCGTCCTGCTCCAGCACGGCCATGTCGTTGCGGACCGTGGCCGACGAGACGCGGACCTCGGGAGCCTGGGCGACGTGCGCGGACCCGACCGGCTGGGCGGTCTCGATGTACTCCTCCACGACGGCCCGGAGGATGGCGGCCTTGCGATCGTCGAGCATGGGTCCCTCGCTGGCACTCGATGCTACCGAGTGCCAGCCGGCCGGCACGACCGGCACGCCCACGCTCAGTCCTCGAGGCGCAGCGCCGAGATGAAGGCCTCCTGGGGCACCTCGACCCGGCCGATCGACTTCATCCGCTTCTTGCCCTCCTTCTGGCGCTCGAGGAGCTTGCGCTTGCGGGTGATGTCGCCGCCGTAGCACTTGGCCAGGACGTCCTTGCGCTTGGCCTTGACCGTCTCGCGGGCGATGATCCGCCCCCCGATGGCGGCCTGGATCGGCACGTCGAAGAGCTGGCGCGGGATCAGCTCGCGCAGCTTCTCGGACATGCGTCGGCCGTAGTCGTAGGCCCGGTCGCGGTGCACGATCGAGCTGAAGGCGTCGGCCGCCACGCCGTTGAGCAGCACGTCGACCTTGACCAGGTCCGAGCGCTCGTAGCCGGCGAACTCGTAGTCGAGGCTGGCGTAGCCCTGCGTGCGGCTCTTCATCTGGTCGAAGAAGTCCCGCACCACCTCGGCCAGGGGGATCTTGTAGATCAGCTCGATGCGCTCGGGCGACAGGTACTCCAGCTTGGTCATCTCGCCCCGGCGGGCCTGGCACAGCTCCATCAGGGTGCCGGTGTAGGTCGTCGGGGTGAGGATGGTCACGGTCAGGACCGGCTCGGTGATGTGGTCGATCTCGACCGAGGGCGGCATGGCCGACGGGTTGTCGACCTCCATCTCGGTCCCCGCGGTGGTGTGGACCAGGTAGGCGACCGACGGGGCCGTGGCGATCAGGTCGAGGTCGAACTCGCGCTCCAGGCGCTCGCGGATGATCTCCATGTGGAGCAGGCCCAGGAACCCGCAACGGAAGCCGAAGCCCAGCGCGCCCGAGGTCTCGGGCTCGTAGGTGAAGCTGGCGTCGTTGAGGCGGAGCTTCTCCAGCGACTCCCGCAGGTCGGCGAACTGGTCGCCGTCGATCGGGTAGAGGCCGCAGAACACCATGGGCTTGGGGTCCTTGTAGCCGGCCAGCGCCGCGGTGGCCGGCCGGGTCGCCTCGGTGACGGTCTCGCCCGAACGGGCCTCGCCGACGTCCTTGATCCCGGCGATCAGGTAGCCGGTCTCGCCCGGACCGAGCGAGCCCACCGGGGTCGGGTCGGGCAGGCGCACGCCGACCTCGTCGGCGTCGTGCACCGCGCCGGCCTGCATGAAGCGCAACCGGCTGCCGGTCTTGAGGACGCCGTTGACGACCCGGACCGAGGAGATGACCCCCCGATAGGAGTCGTAGTGCGAGTCGAAGATCAGGGCCTGGAGGGGGGCGTCGGCGTCCCCGACGGGCGGCGGGATCCGCTCGACCACGGCATCGAGCAGGGCCGGCACGCCCTCGCCGGTCTTGGCGCTGATGCGCAGGATGTCCCCGGCCGGGATGCCGAGCACCTGCTCGATCTCCGCCGCGTAGCGGTCGGGCTCGGCCGCGGGCAGGTCGATCTTGTTGAGGCAGGCGACGATCTCGAGGTCGTTCTCCAGGGCCAGGTAGCAGTTGGCCAGCGTCTGGGCCTCGATCCCCTGTGCCGCGTCGACGAGCAGGACCACGCCCTCGCACGCGGCCAGCGACCGCGACACCTCGTAGCCGAAGTCCACGTGGCCGGGCGTGTCGATGAGGTTGACGACGTGGCCCTTGTGGTCGAGGCGCACCGACTGGAGCTTGATGGTGATGCCCCGCTCGCGCTCGAGGTCCATCGAGTCCAGGTACTGGGCCCGCATCTGGCGGGGGTCGACCGCGCCGCACAGCTCCAGCAACCGGTCGGCCAGCGTCGACTTGCCGTGGTCGATGTGGGCGATGATCGAGATGTTGCGGAGCAGGGAGAGGTCCATACGGGGGTGGGTGGAGCGTAGCGATCACCCGTCACCGCACATCCCCGCCGGCCCGGTTGTCGGTGACCGGCCGTGGACCGCTAGTCTCTCCGGGTTCGATTTCCGCTGAGACGGCAGGACGATTCGTGGCCAACATCAAGAGCCAGATCAAGCGCAACCGGCAGAACGCCACCCGGGCCGCCCGCAACAAGGCGGCCCGCAGCGAGCTCAAGACCCGGGTGAAGACGGCGGCCACCGCGGCCGCCGAAGGGGCCGAGAACGCCGGCGAGCTGACCCGGCTGGCGGCCAAGCGGCTCGACATGGCCGCGGCCAAGGGGATCATCCACAAGAACGCGGCCGCCCGGCGCAAGTCGCGGCTGATGCGCAAGCTCTCGTCCGCCGACTGAGCACCGCGTCCCACCCTGCACGACCGGGCTGCGGCCCGGTCGTGGCGCGTCCGGGTCCGGGGTCAGCGCCCGGCGCTCAGCCGGGCCAGGCGGGCGACGAGGACCTCCAGCACCAGGGCGTCCGGCCAGGCCTTGGCCCCCCGCAGGTCCAGGTCGGCCCCGGCCAGCAGCTCCACCGCGGTCCGGACCCGGGCCGGGCCCAGCCGCCGGGCCGTGGCCAGCGCCTTGCGGGCCGGGAAGGTCGACCCGCGCAGGCCGAGGAGGGCGGCGGCGTCCTGCTCGCCGCGCACGTCGGCCCCGTCGAGGCGCAGGATCCGCGCGTAGTGGTTGTGCAGGGTGGCCAGGAGCTGGAAGGGGTGCCGCCCTCCCGGGCCGAGCATCCGGTGGAGCAGGTCGAGCGCGGTGGCGATGTGGCCGGCGTCGATGGCGTCGGTGAGCTCCCAGGGCGGTACCCCGCCGTCGTCGCCCAGGAACGGGCCGACCTCGGCCTCGCCGAGCCGGGCTCCCTCGCCGTAGGTCGACACCAGGAGCTCGACCAGGCCGATGAGCTGGCCCACGTCCTCGCCCAGCCAGGTCTCCAGGCGGGACAGCCCGCCCTCGTCGACGGTCAGCCGGTGCTCGGAGAGCCGGGCCTTGACCCAGTCGCGGCTGCGACGCCCGGGCCCCGCCTCCCGCACGGCGCCCCCGCACCGCTCGATCGCCTCGAGGAGCGACTTGGGTGGCGTCCCCCCGTTCCAGTCCAGGACCAGGCAGGTCGAGGGCAGCGGGTCGGCCAGGTACTCGACCAGCGGGGCGACGTCGGCCGCCTTGGTCCGCCGGTCGACGATCCGGCCCACGACCACGCGCCGGTCGGTGAGCAGCGGCGGCGTCTGGGCCGCGTCGACGAGCACGGCGAGCGGGTCCGCGTCGCCCTCCGGGGCGCCCACGGCCACCTCCTCGACGGTCAGCGACCGGTCGCGCTCGCCCACCAGCTCGTCGACCAGCGACAGCACGGCGGCCCGCTGGACGACCTCGTCACCGCCCCGCACGAGCACGACCGGGACGGCCGGCGTGCTCACCCGGCCTCCAGGATGGCGGCCACCACGTCACGGGTGCGGCGGGCCGTGCGGACGTCGGCCACCCGCAGGACCCGGGCCCCGGCGTGGAGGGCCACCGTGCAGGCCGCCACCAGGCGGGCCGCGGCCACGTCGTCGCCGTCCGGCGCCGGCCCTGCGGCACCGGCACCGCCGTGGGCCGTGGCCGAGCAGGGCCGCCCGGTGAGCACCTCGTCGGCCTTGGCCGCGGGGCGCGATCCGGCGAGCACCTCCTCGTCACCGCCCGCGACAGGCTCGGCGGCGGGGAGCTCGGTGCCACCGGGCGCCGCCCCGGCCAGCCGGCCTCGGGCCACGATCTCGGCGAGCGCTCCTGCGGCCACGGGACCGCCGTCGGGCGCGGGCTGCAGGACCAGTCGGCGTGCCTCCAGGCCGGCGAGGGCGTCGGGCGACGGCGTACCGCCGACCACGACCGCCGTCGCGCCGGAACCGGCGAGCCGGGCGGCGACGTCGGCCCCGAAGCGCGCCGCGGGCAGCACGACGAAGGCGGCCCCGGCATCCCACGCGGCGCCGATCCCGACCGCGTCGTCGAGGACCACGCCGACGGGCGTCGCCCCCAGCCGGTCCACCAGGGCGGCCAGGGCCCCGATCCCCCGCGCACCGGCGACCTCGACGGCGTCGGCCCCTTCGGCCAGGGTCCGGTGGGCCGACTCGACCGGGTCGGCCCCGGCGATGTCCAGCCGCCCGATCACCACGCCGCGATGCCGCACGTCGAAGCGCGTCGCGCCCAGGAGCACCTCGGTGCAGCCCGTTCCGGCGGCGGCGAGGGCGGGAGGGGCAGGCTTCATCCGACCGGCGACGCTAGTCCGGCTCGGGTCCGGGACGGCCGGGCACGACCACCCCGGACCCGGGTCGGCGATCAGCGGCTCACCAGCACTCGACGGTGCCCTTGGTCACGTCCTCGACGGGGAAGCCGCTTCGATCGAGGCACTTCTGGACGAGCTTGCTGCACGGCTGCTGCGGCGTGCACCGCTTGCTCCACATCGGCCCGGCGGGGGCCGCACCGGCCGTGGCGCTGCCGGCGCCGGCCAGGAGGACGGCGAGGGCGATCGCGGTGCCGAACTTGCGCATGTTCTGCTCTCCTTGTTCGAGGGACGGACGCCGATCCGACGGCCAGGTCAAGGAGGGCGCACGGGCCGCGACCTCGCACCCGGGCCGGTGAACGTTCGTCGCCCCCTCGATGAACCTTCGGCACGCGGGCGTGGCCCGTCGGCCTCGACCACCAGACGCCCCCCGGCCGGCACGACGACCAGGGCCCGCGGCCCGAGCTGCAGGTGCACGGTCCGGTCGAGGCGGGGGCCGAGGACCCGGGGCGGGTGGTACCGGTCGGCCAGTGCCTCGGCGA
>JBFWTJ010000044.1:0-17161 GCA_050247895.1 Acidimicrobiia bacterium | reverse complement strand
GGCACCCGGATCCACGGCAACGTGGTCGAGCACCTCGACGACCTGCCCGCCATCTGCGCCCGGCGCGACATCGCCATCGGCATCATCGCCACGCCGGCCGGCGCGGCCCAGGACGTGGCCGACCGGCTCGTCGCCGCCGGGGTGACCTCGGTGCTCAACTTCGCGCCGACGGTCATCACCGTCCCCGACGACGTGTCGCTGCGCAAGGTCGACCTCGCGGTCGAGCTCCAGATCCTCAGCTTCTACCAGCAGCGCCGCGGCTTCGGGCCGGCGCCGGCCGTGGCGCTGGACTGACCGTGGCCGCCGTCCCCTACCCGGTGAACCTGCGCCTGGAGGGCAGGGCGGTCCTCGTGGTGGGCGGGGGCCCGGTCGCCGCGGGCAAGGTGCGGGGACTGGTCGAGGCCGGCGCGGTCGTCCGGGTCGTGGCTCCCGAGGTGGCCGAGGACATCACCGCGCAGCCCGTCGAGGTCGAGCGGCGCCCCTACCGGCGCGGCGAGGTCGCCGGCTACCGCCTCGTGGTCGCGGCCACCGGCGACCCGGCGACCAACCAGGCCGTGTTCGACGACGGCGAGGCCGCCGGGGTCTGGGTCAACGCCGTCGACGACCCCGACCGCTGCTCGGTCACCCTGCCGGCCCGGGTGGCGCGCGGCGACCTGCTCGTCACCGTGTCCACCGGCGGTCGCAGCCCGGCCCTGTCGGCATGGCTCCGAGCCCGGTTCGAGGACCAGCTCGGACCCGAGTACGAGGTGCTCCTCGACGTGCTCGCCGGTGCCCGGAGCCGCCTGCGCGACGAGGGCCGGACCGCGTCGCCGGCCGATTGGCGAGGGGCCCTCGATTCGGGGATGCTGGACCTGATCCGGGAGGGCCGGCAGGCCGACGCCCGGGCCCGCTTGGACGCCGCGCTCGGCCTCCCGGCCTGAAGGAGCCAACACCTCAGTGTCCGTCGTCGTCATCGGCCTCAACCACCGGACCGCGCCGCTCGAGCTGCTCGAGCGGATGACCGTCGACGACGAGCGCCTGCCCAAGGCCCTCCACGACCTGGTCGGACGGGACAACGTGTCCGAGGCGGTGCTGCTCTCGACGTGCAACCGGCTCGAGGTCTACGTCGTCGCCGAGCGCTTCCACGGCGCCTACCAGGACGTGCGCCACTTCCTGTCCCAGACGGCCTTCCTCGGGCCCGAGGAGTTCGCCGACCACCTCTACGTGCACTACGAGGCCCCGGCGGCCAAGCACCTGTTCGAGGTGGCCGCCGGGCTCGACTCGGCCGTGCTGGGCGAGAGCGAGATCCTCGGCCAGGTGAAGGTGGCCTGGGAGCGCTCCCGCCAGGAGGGCGCGGCCGGCCCGGCGCTGAACCTGCTCTTCCGCCACGCCCTCGAGGCCGGCAAGCGGGCCCGCACCGAGACCGGCATCGGGCGCAACACCACCTCGGTCTCGCAGGCCGCGGTGGCCATGGCCGACCGGCGCCTCGACGGGCTGGCCGGGCGCAGCGTCCTGGTGCTGGGCGCGGGCGAGATGGGCGAGTCGATGGCCCTGGGCCTGGCCAAGGCCGGCGTGGCCGAGATCCTGGTGGCCAACCGGACCTGGGCCCGCGCCGTCGAGCTGGCCGGCCGGGTCGGCGGGCGGGCCGTGCGCCTGCTCGAGGTGGTCGACGCCCTCGACGGCGTCGACGTGCTGCTCACCTCCACCGGTGCCGCCTCCGCGCTGCTCGGCCGGGCCGACCTCGAACCGGTCGTCGCCCGCCGGGAGGGGCGCCCCCTACTGGTGGTCGACATCGCCGTGCCCCGCGACGTGGACCCCTCGGTGGGCGACCTCGACGGGGTCACGCTGCTCGACATGGACGACCTGCGGGCCTTCGCCGACGCCGGCGACCGGGCCCGCCGCAGCGAGGCGGCCAAGGTCGTCGACCTGCTCGAGGACGAGCTCCACCGCTACGTGGGCGCCAGCTCGGCCCGTGCCGCGGCCCCGGCCATCGTGGCCCTGCGGGAGCGGGCCGAAGCGGTGCGCCAGGCCGAGCTCGAGCGCTACCGGTCCCGGCTCGAGGGCCTCGACCCGGCGCAGGTCGAAGCGGTCGAGGCGCTGACCCGGGGCATCGTCGGCAAGCTGCTCCACGGTCCCTCGGTCGCGCTGCGGAGCGCAGCCGGCACCGTGCGGGGCGACCGTCTCGTCACCGCGCTGCGGGACCTCTTCGAGGCCGACCCCCCGCCCTCCGAGTAGCGCACGTGGCCCTGCTGCGGCTCGCCACCCGGACCAGTCCGCTGGCCCTCTGGCAGGCCGGACGGGTGGCGGACCTGGCCCGCGCCGCCGACCCGGCGCTGGTGGTGGAGGTCGTCCCGGTCGACACGCAGGCCGACCAGGACCTGGACGTGCCCATCTGGGAGCTGGGTGGCAAGGGCGCCTTCGCCACCGAGGTGCAGGCCGCGGTCCTCGACGGCCGGGCCGACGCCGCGGTCCACTCGGCCAAGGACCTGCCCTCGACCACGCCCGACGGGCTCGTCCTGGCCGCGGTCCCCGAGCGGGGCGACGACCGTGACGCGCTGGTCGGTTCGACGTTGGCCGGCCTGCCGAACGGGGCCACCGTCGCCACCGGTTCGCTGCGGCGCCGGGCCCAACTCGCCGCGGTCCGACCCGACCTGCGCTTCGTCGGGCTGCGGGGCAACATGGCCACCCGGCTGCGCAAGGCGGCCGACCACGACGCCATCGTGGTCGCCGCGGTGGCCCTCGAGCGCCTGGGCCTGGACGACCGCATCGCCGAGCGCCTCGGCACCGACGTGGTGCTGCCCCAGGTGGCCCAGGGGGCGTTGGCCGTCGAGTGCCGGGCCGACGACGCCGCCGGCCGGTCCCGCTGGGTCGCCCTGGAGGATCCCGTGGCCCGTCGCGAGGTCGACGCCGAGAGGGCGTTCCTCGCCGAGCTGGGCGGTGACTGCCGGCTGCCCGTGGCGGCCCGGGCCGTGGTGGGACCGGCCGCGGTGGCCGTGCGGGGCCTGCTGGCCTCGGCCGACGGCACCACCGTCCTGCGCCACGAGGCCGTGGCCGCCGACGGCGAGGCGGCCGGCCGGGCCCTGGCCCGGCACCTCCTCGACGTCCAGGGCGGCGCCGACCTGCTGGTGACCTGAGCGGGCCCGGCCGGCCCTACGCTGCCGGCCCATGACCGTGCACCTCGTCGGGGCCGGCCCGGGGGACCCCGGGCTCCTGACGGTGCGCGCCGCGGAGCTGCTGGCCCGGGCCGACGTGGTCGTCTACGACCGCCTGTCGGTCGAGGCACTGCTCGACCTCGCGCCTGCCGGCGCCGAGCGGATCAGCGTGGGGAAGGCCCCGGGCCGGGTGACCCTGGCCCAGCAGGAGATCAACGCCCTGCTCGTCGAGCGGGGCCGGTCGGGCCTGACCGTGGTCCGCCTCAAGGGCGGCGACCCGTTCGTGTTCGCCCGGGGCGGGGAGGAGGCCCAGGCGCTGGCCGCGGCCGGTGTGCCCTTCGAGGTGGTGCCCGGGATCAGCTCGGCCATCGCCGCCCCGGCCTACGCGGGGATCCCGGTGACCATGCGCCACTCGTCGACGTCGTTCACCGTGGTCACCGGCCACGAGGAACCGGGCGCCGGGCAGGCCGGGTCGGTGGACTGGCGTGCCGTGGCCCGGGTCGGCGGCACGATCGTCGTCCTGATGGGTGTGGCCCGCATCGCCCACATCGCCGGGGAGCTGATGGCCGGCGGGCTCGACCCCTCGACGCCCGCCGCGGTGGTGCGGTGGGGGACCCGCCCGGCCCAGCGCACCGTGCGGGCGACGCTGGGCACGCTGGCCGACCAGGTGCTCGAACCGCCGTCGGTGGTGGTGGTGGGGGAGGTGGCCGGGCTCGACCTGCGCTGGTTCGAGGACCGTCCCCTGCTCGGCCGGCGGGTCGTGGTGACCCGGGCCCGGGCCCAGGCGTCGAACCTGGTCGCCGAGCTGGCCCACCTCGGTGCCGACGTGGTCGAGCTGCCCGTCGTCGAGGTCGTCGACCCACCCGACGGGGGCCAGGCCCTGGCCGAGGCCGCGGGCCGCCTGGGCGACTACCGCTGGGTGGTGCTCACCTCGGCCAACGGCGCCCATCGCCTCTTCGGCGCCCTCGACCGGGCCGGACTGGACGCCCGGGCCCTCGGCTCGGCCCGGGTCGCCGCCATCGGCCCGGGCACCGCCGCCGTGCTGGCCGACCGGGGTGTGCGGGCCGACCTGGTGCCCGAGCGCTTCGTGGCCGAGTCGCTGGTCGGGGCCTTCCCCGCTCCGGAGCGCCCGGGGGAGGACCGGGTGCTGCTGGCCCGGGCCTCGGTCGCCCGCGACGTCCTGCCCCGGGCGCTGCGGGATCAGGGCTGGGTGGTGGACGTGGTCGACGCCTACGCCACCGAGGTGCCCCAGCTCGACCCGGCGCGGATCGCGGCGGCCGCCGCGGCCGACGTGGTCACCTTCACCGCGTCGTCGACGGTGCACCGCTTCGTGGAGGCCGTGGGCGCGGCGCGGCTCCGGCCGCCGCCGGCCGTGGCCTGCATCGGCCCGGTCACCGCCGAGACGGCCCGGGCCGTGGGGCTGCCCGTCGACGTGGAGGCCGAGGTCCACACCATCGACGGCCTGGTCGAGGCGCTGGTCGCGTGGGCCCGGGGTGCCGGTGCGGGCGGGAGCCGGACGGACCCGGACCGCCCGGCGCCGGCCCGGGGGGTGTCGTGAGCAGCCTGGGCGGGCTCGTCTGGGACTTCGACGGGCTGATCCTGGACACCGAGACGTCGGCCTTCGAGATCTCGGCCGCGATCTTCGCCGACCACGGCGTGGACCTGTCGCTGACGGGCTGGCACGTCCTGATCGGTACGGCGACGGCCCACTGGCTCGACCTGCTGGAGTCCGCGCTCGGCGAACCGCTGACGGTCGAGGACCGGGCCCGGCTCTCGCTCCTGCGCCAGGACCGTCACCGTGCGGCCCTGGACGGGGTGGAGGTCCGGCCCGGGGTGGAGGCGCTCCTGGGCGAGGCGGCCGCCGCCGGCGTGCCCAACGTGGTGGCGTCGTCGTCGACCGACGACTGGGTCGAGTCGCACCTGGACCGGCTCGGGCTGCGGGACCACTTCCAGGGCGTGGTCACCCGCGACCTCGTGGGCAGCGACCGCACCAAGCCCCACCCCGACCTGTTCCTCGCCGCGGCGTCCGTGCTGGGCGTCGCGGCCCGGTCCTGCGTGGTCCTGGAGGACAGCCCCAACGGGGTCCTGGCCGCCCACGCCGCCGAGATGCCCGTGGTCGCCGTGCCCGCCGGGGTGACGGCGTCGCTCGCGTTCCCGGCCGCGGACCTGGTCGTCGGGTCGCTGGCCGAGGTCGACCTGTCGGCGCTGGCCGCGCTGGTCGGCGCCTGAGAGGCCGCGGCCCGACCGCGGTCGTCGCCCTGCCGCCGGGGGAGGGTGGCCGCTCGCTCGTCGTGCCGGGCCCGGCACGGGGGATCGCGTCCGGCGTCGCGCCGGGGCCGTCGTCGTCGCCGTGCCGCGTCCCTCAGGCGGCCGGATCCCCGGACCCGTGGTGGACGTGGGCCCGCTGGCCGTCGCGGTCGAAGATCACGACGAGCTCGGCCGGTCCGTCGACCGCGGCCAGGGCGTGCGGGGTCATGGTGGCGAACTCGGCCGCCTCGCCGGCCTCGACGAGGATCTCGCGGTCGCCCAGCGACAGCCGCACCCGGCCCTCCATGACGAAGAACCAGTCGTGGCCGGGGTGGACCCGCTGCTCGGGTGCCCGGCGGGTCGGCGCGAGGCGCATCTTCAGGGCGATCGTGCTGCCGGTCGGGCGGCTCAGCATCCAGGTGGTGTGCTCGCCGGTGCCGTGCGGGGTGGGGCGGATGACCACGTCGTCGTCGCTGTGCAGGTCGAGGAGCACGTCGAGGTCGACGCCGAGGGCCCGGGCCAGGGGGAGCAGCACGTCGAGGCTGATCGTGCGCTTGCCGGTCTCGATCCGGCTGAGGGTGGAGGGGCTGAGCCCGGCGCGCCCGGCGAGCTCGTCGAGCGAGAGGCCCTGGGTGGTGCGCAGGCTGCGCAACCGGGCCCGGACGACGTGCTCGATGTCCTCGATGCGATCGGGCTCGGCCATGCGACGCTGCCTCCTCTTGCGAATATCGCAATCTGGTTTGCTCGTGTCGGGATGCACCGTATCGTCGCCGGCATGGCCAACGACCACCGCACCGTGGAGCGCCGCTGCGACGTCGCCGTCGTCGGCGGCTCGGCCGCCGGGCTCGCCGCCGCCCTCCAGCTCGGCCGCCAGCGTCGCTCGGTGATCGTCGTCGACGACGGCGAGCCCCGCAACGCGCCCGCGGCCCACATGCACGGCTTCCTCGGCCGGGACGGGCAACCGCCCTCGGAGCTGGCCGCCACGGGCCGGGCCGAGGTCCGCAGCTACGGCGGCGAGGTCCTCGCCGGCCGGGCCGTGGCCGTCACCCGCACCGACGACGACCGCCTCCGGGTCGAGCTCACCGGGGGGCACGCCCTCGTGGCCCGCCGGGTCCTGGCCGCGACCGGCCTGGTCGACGAGCTGCCCGACGTCGAGGGCCTGGCGGCCCACTGGGGGCGCGACGTCGTCCACTGCCCCTTCTGCCACGGCTTCGAGGTGCGTGACCGGCGCGTCGTCCAACTCGTCACCCACCCCCTGGGGCTCCACACCGCGGTGCTCTTCCGCCAGCTGAGCGAACGACTCGTGGTCGTGGTCGACGACCGGTTGGCCCTCGATGGCCCTGAGCTCGACGCGCTGCGTGCCGGTGGCGTGCGCGTGGTGCCCGGCCGGGCCCGTCGCGTCGTCACCGGCGACGGCGGCCGCGTCGCCGCGGTGGAGCTGGTCGACGGCGTTCGCCTCGACGCCGACGCCGTCGTGGTCGGACCGCGCTTCGTCGTCCGGGCCGGGCCGTTCGCCGCCATCGGCCTGCGACCGTCGCCGCACCCGACCGGCCTGGGCGACCACGTCGAGGTCGACGCCACGGGGGCGACGGGCATCCCCGGCCTCCACGCGGCCGGCAACGTGACCGACCCGAGCCAGCAGGTGCTGCAGGCCGCGGCGCACGGCAGCTGGGTCGGCGCCATGCTCGCGTCGAGCCTGGCCCACGAGGACCTGGCCGACCCGGCCCGGCGCTCGGCCAACGAAGCCGACTGGGACCACCGCTACGGCGGCGACCGGATGTGGAGCGGCAACCCGAACGGCTCGCTGGTCCACGAGGTCGGCGGCCTCGCCCCGGGCCGTGCCCTCGACGTCGGTGCCGGTGAGGGCGGCGACGCGCTCTGGTTGGCCGAGCAGGGCTGGCGCGTCACCGCCAGCGACATCTCCCGGCGGGCGCTGGACCGCCTGGCGACCGAGGCCGGGCGCCGGGGCCGGTCCGTCGAGTGCCAGCACGCCGACGCCAACGCCCTCGACCCCTTCGAGGCCCGCGCCTACGACCTCGTCACCGCGCACTACGCCTCGATCCCCCGCACGCCCGACGACCGGGCCGTGGGGAACGTCCTGGACGCGGTGGCCCCCGGTGGGACCCTGCTCGTGGTGAGCCACGACCCCGAGCCGATGCGCGCGCCGCTCGACCCCGCCGTCCAGAGCCGGGCGTTCGACCCCGACGCCTACGTCCGGGTCGACGACTTCGCCGCCGCGCTGGCCGGTTCGCCGGACTGGGACGTCGAGGTCCACGAGACCCGGCCCCGCCCACCCGGCTCGGCCAGCGCCGCGGCCCACGTCGACGACGTGGTCCTGCGGGCCCGCCGCCGGCCGGGCTGACGAGTCGGCCGGCGTGGCAGGGTCCCCGCGTCGACCCCCCTCTAGCCTGGCCCGGTGAGCTTCCCTGCCCGCCGGATGCGACGCCTGCGCCGCACGCCGGCCCTGCGCCGGCTGGTGGCCGAGACCCACCTGTCGGTCGACGACCTGATCGCCCCCCTCTTCGTGCGGGAGGGGATCGACGAGCCCCGTCCGATCGCCAGCCTGCCCGGGGTCGTGCAGCACACCCGTGCCTCGCTGCGCGCCGAGGTCGCCGGGCTGGCCGAGGCGGGGATCTCGGCCGTGCTGCTCTTCGGGGTGCCCGCGACCAAGGACCCGGAGGGTTCGGGGGCCTGGGACCCCGACGGCATCGTCCAGCTGGCCCTGGCCGACCTGCGGGCCGACGTGGGCGACGACGTGGTGCTCGTGGCCGACCTCTGCCTCGACGAGTACACCGACCACGGCCACTGCGGGGTGCTGCGCCCGGACGGCCAGGTCGACAACGACGCCACGGTCGAGCTCTACGCCCGGGCCGCGGTGGCCCAGGCCCGGGCCGGGGCCGACGTGGTCGCCCCCTCGGGGATGATGGACGGCCAGGTCGGCGCGATCCGCGCCGCGCTCGACGGCGACGGCCACCTCGACACGGCGATCCTGGCCTACGCGGCCAAGTACGCCTCGGCCCTCTACGGCCCGTTCCGCGACGCCGTCGACGTGACCATCGCCGGAGGCGGTGACCGCAAGGGCTACCAGCAGGACCCGCGCAACCGGCGGGAGGCCCGGGCCGAGGTGGAGCTCGACCTGGCCGAGGGCGCCGACCTGGTGATGGTCAAGCCGGCCCTGGCCTACCTCGACGTCATCGCCGACGTGCGGGCCGCGGTCGACGCCCCGCTGGCCGCCTACCACGTGTCGGGTGAGTACGCCATGGTCAAGGCCGCGGCCGAGCGGGGTTGGATCGACGGCGACGCCGTGGCCCTCGAGCACGTCACCGCCATCCGCCGGGCCGGCGCCGACCTCGTCCTGACCTACTTCGCCAAGGACCTGGCCGGCCGGCGGGACGCGACCGGGGCGATCGGGTCGTGACGCCCACCAACGAGGGCCTCTTCGACCGCGCCCGCCGGGTCATCCCGGGTGGCGTGAACAGCCCTGTCCGGGCCTTCACCGGCGTCGGCGGCACGCCCTACTTCGTGGCCCGGGCCGAGGGTGCCCGGGTGTGGGACGCCGAGGGCCGCGAGCTGATCGACCTCGTCCAGTCCTACGGCGCGATCATCGCCGGCCACGCCCACCCGGCGGTGGTCGACGCGATCCGCCGGGCCGCGGGCGACGGCACCTCCTACGGGGCGCCGACCGAGCGCGAGGTCCTGCTGGCCGAGGCGATCGTGGCGCGGGTGCCCTCGGTGGAGATGGTGCGGCTGGTCTCGTCGGGCACCGAGGCGACGATGTCGGCGGTGCGGGTGGCCCGGGGCGCCACGGGCCGCCCCACGGTGGTCAAGTTCGCCGGCAACTACCACGGCCACGGCGACCTGCTGCTGGCCGAGGCCGGGAGCGGCCTGGCCCAGCTGGGCCTGCCGGCGTCCCAGGGGGTCACCGAGGCCGCGGTGGCTGACACGCGGGTCGTGCCCTACAACGTCGTGCCCCGCCTCGACGAGCGGACGGCGTGCGTGATCGTCGAACCGGTGGCGGCCAACATGGGCCTGGTCGCTCCCGTCCCGGGCTTCCTCGCCGGGCTGCGGGCCGAGTGCGACCGGGTCGGTGCCCTGCTGGTCTTCGACGAGGTCATCACCGGCTTCCGGGTCGGTCCGGGCGGCGCGGAGGTCCTCACCGGCGTGCGGCCCGACCTGTCCACCTTCGGCAAGGTCATCGGCGGGGGGCTCAACGTGGGTGCCTACGGCGGCAGGGCCGACGTCATGGCGCACGTCGCCCCCCTCGGCGGCGTGTACCAGGCCGGGACCCTGTCGGGGAACCCGCTGGCCACCGCGGCCGGCCTGGCCACCCTCGAGCTGCTCGACGAGGCCGCCTACGAGCGCCTGGTCGCCGGGGCCGCCCGCCTGGGCGCCGTCCTGGGCGACGCCTTCGCCGCCGCGGGCCTGCCCGTCGTGGTCAGCCGGGTCGCGTCGCTGGTCGGGTTCTTCGTCGGGGACGGGGCGCCGACCGACTACGACTCGGCCCGGGCCACCGACGTGGCCACCTACGGCCGGCTGTTCCACGCCGCCCTGGCCCGGGGCGTGGCCTTCGCCCCGGGCGCGTTCGAGGTGGCCTTCCCGGGCCTGGCCCACACCGACGAGGTGGTCGACGAGATCGGCCGGCGGGTCGCCGACGCCGCGGCCGAGGTGGCCGACCGCACGTCGGCGCGCTGAGAGCCCCGGCGGGAGGGGGTGCGCCAGGGGTGTAGACCGAGGGGATGCCGTCGGAGCCGCCCGCCCGCCTCGGCCCCCTGGCCGGCCCGACCCGGGACGCCCTCGACGACCTGGTCCGCCGGGACGCGGTGGCCCGCACCTTCGCCGGCGACCACACGCTCTGGCGGGACGACCCGACCGAGGTCGCCGACCGGTTGGGCTGGATCCCCGTGGTGGCCGAGGTCGCCGGCGAGCTGGAGGGGCTGCGGGCCCGCTGCGACCGCCTGGTCGGCGACGTCGACCACGTCCTGCTCATGGGCATGGGCGGTTCGAGCCTCTTCCCCGAGGTGCTGGCCACCACCTTCCCCCGGCCGGCCGGGCGTCCCCGCCTGGTCGTGCTGGACACGACCGACCCACGGGCCATCGCCCGGGTCGCGGCCGAGTGCGCGCCGGACCGCACCCTGCACGTCGCGGCGTCGAAGTCGGGCTCGACCCTCGAGACCCGCAGCCACCTGGAGTGGGCCTGGTGGCGGGCCGGTGGCGACGGTCCCTTCGCGGTGGTGACCGACCCGGGATCCGAGTTGGGCGCCCTGGCCCACGACCGCGGCTTCCTGGAGGTCTTCGAGAACCGGCCCGACATCGGGGGCCGCTACTCGGCGCTGTCCCTGTTCGGCGTGGTGCCGGGCCTGCTGGCCGGCGTCGACGTGGCCGGTCTGCTGGCCGGGGGCGCGGAGGCGCTCGATCGGTGCGGGCCGGGCGTGGCACCGGGCGACAACCCGGCGCTGCAGCTGGCCGCGGCGATGGCGGCAGGCGTGCGGGCGGGGCGCGACAAGCTGACCGTGCTCGTGCCCGACGAGGTCGCCACCTTCGGCCTGTGGCTGGAGCAGCTGGTGGCCGAGTCGCTGGGCAAGGACGGCACCGGGGTGGTCCCGGTGGTGGGGGAGGTGCCGACCCGGGCCGACGCCTACGGGGCCGACCGGCTGTTCGTCGTGGGCTCGGAGCGGGCCGAGCTGGCCGACGAGCTGGTCGGGGCCGGCCACCCGGTGGTGGTCCTGGACCACCGGCCCGACCCCCGGGCCGTGGGCCGGGCCGTGGTCACCTGGGAGCTGGCCGTGGCCTGGTGCGGCGCGGCGCTGGGCCTCCAGCCCTTCGACCAGCCCGACGTGGCCGCGGCCAAGGCGGCCACCCAGGCGGTCCTGGACGGCGCGGCGGGTCCGGTCCCGGCGCCGGTCCCGCTGGCCGAGGCGCTCGCAGTGGTCCGCCCCGGCGACCACCTGGCCCTCCAGGCCTTCGTCGATCCCCGCTCGGCGCTGGCCGACGACCTCGTCGCGGCCCGGCTGGCCCTGCGGGACCGCCTCGGCGTGGCGGTGTCGCTGGGCTTCGGCCCCCGCTTCCTGCACTCGACCGGTCAGCTCCACAAGGGGGGGCCCGAGGCCGTGGTCTGCGTGCAGGTCGTCGACGAGCTGCCCGGCGACGACGTCGCCATCCCCGGCGCGGGCCGGACCTTCGGCCAGGTCGAGCGGGCCCAGGCCGACGGGGACCTGCTGGCGCTGCGGGCCCGGGGGCGGCGGGCGTTCCGGGTCGGGGTCGAGGAGCTGGCCGGAGCAGGAGGGTGACGACGATGCAGGTGGGGATGGTCGGCCTCGGCCGGATGGGCGGGAACATGGCCGAGCGCCTGCGGGCCGCGGGCCACGAGGTGGTGGGCTACGACGCGTTCAGCGACGCCTCCGACGTGGCCTCGCTCGACGAGCTGGTCGCGGCCCTGGCCGCGCCGCGGGTGGTCTGGGTCATGGTCCCGGCCGGGGAGCCGACCGAGGACACCGTCGACCGCCTCGGTCACCTGCTGACGTCGGGCGACCTGGTCGTCGAGGGCGGCAACTCGAACTGGCGCGACAGCGTCCGTCGGGCCGGCGTGCTCGCCACCCGCGGCGTCGGCTTCGTCGACGCCGGGACCAGCGGCGGGGTGTGGGGCCGCGAGGGCGGCTACTGCCTGATGGTCGGCGGCGAGGTCGGCCACGTGGCCCGGGCGCGCCCCGTCTTCGACGCCCTGGCGCCGGCCGAGGGCGGGTTCGCCCACGTGGGGCCGGCCGGCACGGGCCACTTCACCAAGATGGTCCACAACGGCATCGAGTACGGGATGATGCAGGCCTACGCGGAGGGCTACGAGCTGTTGGCCCGGTCGGGCCTGGGCATCGACGCCCCGGCCGCGCTGGACGCCTGGCGGACCGGGAGCGTGGTGCGCTCGTGGCTGTTGGACCTGCTCGTCGCGGCCCTGGAGCGGCGTCCCGGCCTGGAGGGCCTGGCCCCGGTGGCGAAGGACTCGGGCGAGGGCCGCTGGACGGTGCAGGAGGCGATCGACCGGGGGGTGGCCACGCCGGTCATCGCCGCGGCCCTGTTCGCCCGCTTCGTGAGCCAGGACGACGACTCGCTGGCGATGAAGGCCGTGGCCGCCCTGCGCGAGCAGTTCGGCGGCCACGCGGTCGTGGCCGACGCCGAGGCCGAGGCTGGGGTCGAGGCGGGCGGTCCGGACGGCACCGGCACGGCCGGGGCGGGGCCTGGCCCCGGGACCGGGCGGTGAGCGAGGCCCCCTCCGACGCCCTGGTGCTGTTCGGAGCCACCGGCGACCTGGCCCGCAAGAAGATCTTCCCCGCGGTCTACGCCATGGCCGCGGCCGGCTCGGTGCAGGTCCCCGTCGTGGGGTTGGCCTCCTCGGAGTGGGACGACGACGAGCTGCGCCGGCAGGCCCGGGCCGCGGTCGAGGCGGCGGGGCCGGTCGACGAGTCGGTGTGGGGGCCCCTGGCGGCACGCACGTCCTACGTGCAGGGGGACTACCGGGACGCGTCGACCTTCGAGGCGCTGCGCGACCGGCTGGCCGCGGTGGGCTCGACCCGGCCCCTCTTCTACCTGGCCATCCCGCCCGCGCTCTTCGACGAGGTGGTCGAGGGCATCGGCGCGGTGGGGTGCGCCCAGGGCGCCCGGGTCGTGGTGGAGAAGCCCTTCGGGCGGGACCTGGCCTCGTCGCGGGAGCTGAACGAGATCGTCCACAAGGTGTTCGACGAGCGGGACATCTTCCGCATCGACCACTTCCTGGGCAAGGAGCCGGTGGAGAACCTCCTGGTCTTCCGATTCGCCAACTCGATGCTGGAACCGGTCTGGAACCGCAACTTCATCTCCAACGTGCAGATCACGATGGCCGAGGACTTCGGCGTGGGCACCCGGGGTCGCTTCTACGAGTCGGTGGGGGCACTGCGCGACGTGTTCCAGAACCACCTCCTCCAGGTGGTGGCCCTGCTGGCGATGGAACCGCCGGCGGGGGCCGACGAGGCGTCGCTGCGCGACGAGCGGGTCAAGCTCTTCCGCCAGATCCGCACGATCGAGCCGGCCGGGGTCGTGCGGGGCCAGTACCGGGGCTACACCGACGAGGACGGGGTCGAGCCGGGGTCCGACGTCGAGACGTTCGTGGCCCTGCGCCTGGAGATCGACTCGTGGCGCTGGGCCGGCGTGCCCTTCCTGGTCCGCACGGGCAAGCACCTGCCGGTGACCGCGACCGAGGCGGTGGTGGAGTTCAACGCACCACCCCGGCTCCTGTTCGCCCCGGACGGGCGCCCGCCCCACCCGAACCACCTGCGCTTCCGGCTGGGCAGGGACGACGGCGTGGTCCTCAACCTCCAGACCAAGGTGCCCGGCGACGAGCTGCGCAGCCGGCCGGTCGATCTCGAGGTCGACTTCGACGAGGTGCTGGGCGACCGGCAGGAGGCCTACCAGCGGTTGCTGGAGGACGCCCTCAACGGCGACGCCCGCCGCTTCGGTCGGGAGGATGCCCTGGTCGAGCAGTGGCGGATCGTCGACGAGGTGCTGGCCGACCCGCCCCCGGCCCAGCTGTACCGGCGGGGCACGTGGGGGCCCAGCGAGGCCGACGTGCTGGCCGGGCCGGTCGGCGGCTGGCACGAACCCGACGCCGAGTGAGGCGGGGCGCCGCAACCGAACGGGCACCGGTGTCCCGCCGGGTCCGCCCCGCGCGAGCATGGGCGGGATGACGGTGCTGGCCACCATCCCCTACGAGACCTTCCCCGAGATCGACCTGGGGCCGATCCCGCTGCGCAGCTTCGGCCTGCTGGTCGCGGTCGGCGTGCTCGTCGGTGCGGTGTTCGCGGCCCGCTACGGCGAGGAGTGGGGCATCCCCCGGGAGCAGACCTACCGGCTCGCCACCTGGATGGTGCTGGCCGGCGTGGTGGGCTCGCGGATCACCTGGGTGCTCACCCACCTCGACCGGATCGACTCGCCCGTCGACGTGATCGCCATCTGGGAGGGCGGGCTCCAGTTCTCGGGCGGCTTCATCGCCGCCATCGTGGTCGGCTACCCGATCTACTCGAAGTGGTCGCGCCTGACCCGCTGGCGCAGCCTCGACGGCTGCGCCTACGGCCTGACGATCGGCCTGGCCATCGGTCGCATCGCCTGCTACTCGGTGGGCGAGCACTTCGGTTCGGAGTCCTCCTTCCTGCTGGCCACCCGCTACGAGGGGGGCGACGTGCGGGAGGGATCGCTGGGCGAGGTGCCCCTGCGGGTCGGGATGTCGTTCCACAACACCGCGCTGTACGAGCTGCTCTACCTGCTCGTGCTGTTCGTGGTCCTCACGCTGGTCCTCTACGGCGGCTCCCGGCGGGCCCCGACCGGCACGGCCATCGGGATCTTCTGCGCCTGGTACGGGGTGGCGCGCTTCGGCTCCGACGCGCTGCGGGTCAACGACGAGCGGGTGCTCGGCCTGACCGGCGCCCAGTGGATGTGCCTGGCCCTGCTGCCCACCGCGGCGTGGGTCCTGCTGCGGGTCCGGGGGATCCTGGCCGCGGAGGCGGCCGAGGCCGACCGTGCCCTGGCCGCCGCGGCCGCCCCCGACGAGGTCGAGGCGCCCGACCCCTCCCGCGGCGCGTAGCGGCCCCGCAGAGCCACCGCGCCCCACCCCGCCGCGGTGCGTGGCCGCCATCGGATGGCCGCCGCGCCCGGCCCCTCCCGCGGCGCGTCGCCGGCGCGGACAGCCGCCGCGCCCGACCCTGCGTGGTGCGTCGCGTCACCGGCACCACCGCCCGGCCGGGTCCGGCGGGCGCCCCGCGTGGCCGTCCCGGGCGTGCCGACCACCTGTGGTGGCCTGCCTTGCACGGCGGGTCGCCCCTCCCTACGGTGCCGCCCGTGGCTGGAACCGTGCTGCAGCGGGCCCGGGTCCGAGCCAGGGAGCTGCTCTCGCCGCTGTCGGTGGCCCACTACCGCCGGCTCTGGTCGGCCGACGTCATCTCCGACCTGGGCGACTGGGCCGGCCGCCTCGCCCTCGCCGTGGTGGTGCACCAGCGCACCGACTCGGCGGCCTGGGCCGCGGCGGTGACCGCCGTCTCCCTGGCCGGCTTCGTCGGCATCGGGCAGGTGCTGGCCACGCTGGCCGACCGCTTCGGGCGCATCACCGTGATGCTGGTGGCCGACGTGGTGCGGGCGGCCTGCTTCCTGTCCATGTTGCTGCCGCTGCCGGTGGGCGGCCTCCTGGTCCTGGCCTTCGTGGCCGGGTTGGCCACCCCGGCCTTCGAGGCGGCCCGGGCCGCGGCCATGCCGGACCTGGTCCCCGAGCGGCTCTACGGCGCGGCCATCGCCTTCTCCGGGCTGTGCGTGCAGGTCTCGCTGGTGGCCGGCTACGCGCTGGGCGGTGGCCTGCTGGCCGTGGTCGACCCGGAGGTGGCCCTGGCCGTCAACGCCAGCACCTTCCTGGTCTCGGCCGCGATCCTCTGGACGTTGCGCTCGACGGCGGCCGCGGCCGCGCCGCCGGCCCCTCGCTCGGTCGGCGCCTCGTTGCGCGACGGCGTGACCACCCTGCTCGAGGACGTCGCGCTGCGGCGATCCATGGCCGTGCTCGCCGTGTCGTCGCTGCTGGGCATCGTGCCCGAGGCGCTGGTCGTGCCGTACGCCGCGGCGGTGGGCTTCGGCCAGGCCGACACCGGGCTGCTGGCCGCGGCGGTCCCGGTCGGCACCATCGTGGCCACGGCCCTGGTGCCCACCGGCGGCCGGCCCGACGTCCTGCTGCGCGGCGCGCTGGCCTGCGCGCTGGTCGCCTCGGCGCTGGCCGCGCCGCTCCTGTGGTTCGAGGTCGGGGGTCCGGCCGCGGTCGCGACCTTCGCCGTCTCTGGGGCCGTGTTCGCCGTGGCCATCCCGACCAACGTGGTGCTGGGGACCCGCCTCGAGCGCCGGAGCCGGGCGTCGGCCATGGGGATCGTGCTGGGGGTCGTCATGGGCCTCCAGGCGGTCGGCGCGGCCGTCGGCGGCGTGGTGGCGAGCCGGGCCGGCGTGGGCCCGGTGGCGAGCGTGGCCCTGGCGCTGGTCGCCCTGTGGTCGGCGGTGGCCCTGGTTCGTTGGCGGCCGCGGGGTCCCCGGCCGGTCGGGGCAGGGGAGGACCGCGGCGACGACGGCGGATCGAGCCGATCGACCGAGGGCGCGGGAGCCGACCCCGCGGCAGAGCGCGAGGCCCCGGCGGCGAGGTGAACCGCGGGCCCGGCCCGTCCGTACACCCGTCATGCACGCGCACCGGTCCTCGCGGTGGCGGCGGGGGGTCGCCGCCACCGCCTTCCTCGCCGTCCCGTGGTGGGCGGCCTCCTGCGGCGACGACGACGCCGCGCCTCCGGGCGATCCGTCGGGCGGCAGCTCGACCTCCGCGGCCGCCGGCGACGGCTACTACGGCCCCCCGGCCGCCCCGGGTGGTGCCACCGGGCCCGCGCCGGCCGGGGGCACGGCGGTGGTCCGGGCCGAGGGCTTCGCGTTCGGGTCGACCACCGTGGCGCCGGGTGCCACGGTCACCTTCGCCAACGCCGACGCCGCGACCCACACCTTCACCGCCGACGACGGCGCGTTCGACTCGGGGCCGGTCGAGGGTGGCGGGGAGGCGGAGGTGGTCGCGCCCACCGATCCGGGGGCGCACCCCTTCCACTGCGAGATCCACCCGAGCATGACCGGCACGCTCACCGTCACGTGACCACAGAGGGCGCCGGCGGGGTCACGAGCCGTCGGGCCGCCGGCGCGCTAGACCCTGCACGTGTCCGTCCTGCCGGATGCCGAGCTGACCCGGGCGTACGACGCGCACG
>JBFWTJ010000043.1:0-17198 GCA_050247895.1 Acidimicrobiia bacterium | reverse complement strand
ACGATGGGGAACTCGGTCGACTCCCCCATCCCGCCGAAGATCTGGAGCAGCTTGTCGATCGACCGGTGGCCCCAGTTGCCGCCGAGGTACTTGGCCATCGAGGCCTCGACCCGCACGTCCTCGCCCCGGTCGGCCTTGGCCGCGCACTCGTAGGACACGGCCCGGATGCACTTCAGGTCGATGTAGACGTCGACCAGCATCCACTGGATGGCCTGGCGGTCGGCCAGCGGCCGGCCGAACGTCGTGCGCTCCCGGGCCCAGTCGGTGGCCATCTCCAGGCCCCGGCTGAGGATCCCGCAGGCCAGCGAGCCCCGGGTGAGGCGGTCCTGCACGGCGAGGAACTGCTGGCCCAGCTGGAAGCCCCCGCCCACCGCGCCGAGCACGTTCTCGTGGGGCACCCGGACGTCGTCGAGGTGCACGGTGAACTGCTTGGGCACCCGCGGCGTCATCCAGATCCCCAACGGGCTCATCGACACGCCGGGGAGGTCGGTGTCGACCAGGAACATGGTGATGCCGCCCCGCTGGCGGCGCTCGGGGTCGGTCACGGCCAGGAGCAGCATGAAGTCGGCGTGGTTGGCGCCGGAGATGAAGGTCTTGGTCCCGTTGAGGACCCACTCGTCGCCGTCGCGCACGGCCCGGGTCGCCATGCTGTTGCCCGGGTCGGAACCCGCGCCCGGCTCGGTCTGGGCGAAGGCGGCACGCTTGGTCCCCTCGACCATGGGCAGCAGGTAGCGCTGCTTCTGGTCCTCGGTCCCGTCGAAGAGCAGGCCCGGGATCCAGCGGGTCGGCAGGGGGACGACGCTGCGCTTGACCTCGGCGTCGACCACGAAGTTGCCCAGCACGCCGAGGCCGGCCCCGCCGTACTCCTCGGGCAGGTGCACGTCGAAGATCCCCGCGTCGCGCGAGATCTGCTCCAGGCGGTCCCAGGTCTGTTGGGGCAGGCTCCCCTCCGCCGCGCCCTCGTAGGAGGACTCGACCAGCGACGGCCCGTTCTGGAGGAACTCGGCCTCGAGGGGGATGCACTCCTCGTCGACGATCCGTCGGACCAGCTTCTGGAGGTCCTGCAGCTCCGGGGGGAGCTCGAACGCCAGCTTGGGCGTCGAGTAGTTGACCATCGTCATGTCACCTTCCTTGTGCGTCCGCTGCGCCGGGGCCGGCGGCCGGACGGGTGAGGTCGAGGACCGCCCGGACCGGGGTGCGCCCGTCGGGCCCGCCCAGCGCGGCGATCAGGGCGTCGGCCGGGCCCGCACCGAGCACCGGCCCGGCCAGCTGGGCGAACTTGGTCGCCAGCCGGGCCCACTGGTCGTCCAGGCCGTCGTCGGGCACGGGTTCCTCGAAGCCCCCGGTGGTGGTGCGGCTCGTCCCGTCGCGCAGGGCGACCCGCACCCCGTGGGTGTGGTCGTCGGGCCCCGCCGTCACGGTGGTGGCGCCGACCAGCTCCCGCAGGCGGGGCTCGGCCACGACCTCGTCGACGAAGGTCGCCGGCCCGGTCGGACGGCCCTCGGCGGCCAGCCCGGCGGTGAAGGCCAGGCTGAACTTCCCCTCCAGGCCCGAGGTGGGCACGGCGATGTTGCACACGCTGAGCAGGGGGGCCGGCACCGACACCTCGATGGCGGTCACCTCGCCGGGCTCCCAGCCGTGCTCCCGGCGGAGCCGCTCGATGCCGTCGATGGTCGGGTGGGTGCCGGCGCAGCTGGCGTGGAACTTGTAGGTGACGCCCTCGATCCCGTGCCGGTCGCCCAGGACCTCGTCGGGCCGGGCCGGGTCGAACCGGCCCTCGGTCAGGGCGCCGAAGCCTCCGGGCCCGGCCAGGATCCCGGCCCGTGCCGTCACCCCGGCCGCGGCCATCTCGGCGGCCAGGAGCCCGTTGAGGGCGGCCTTGGCCGCGTTGAGCGGCTTGCCCATGGTGCCGAACACGGCCTTGAGGCCCGTGGCGTGGGACGCGGCCAGCTCCACGGCCTCGGCGGTCCGGCCGGGGTCGAGCCCGAGCAGGCGGGCGCAGGCCGCGGCGGCGGCCATCGTCCCCACCGTGCCGGTGCCGTGCCAGCCGGCGTCGTAGTGGTGGGTGGTCAGGGCCAATCCGATGCGGGCACCGGCGTCGAGGCCCGCCACCAGGGCGACCACCGCGTCGTCGAGGGTGGCGTCCTCGCGCTCGGCCAGGGCCAGGACGGCGGGCACCGTCGGCGCGGAGGGGTGGCCGAGCATCCAGGCGCAGTTGTCGTCGTAGTCCAGGGCGTGGGCCGCAGCGCCGTTGGCCAGCGCCGCCTGGCGGGTCGACAGCCGGTGGGTCGAGCCCACCACGGTGGCGCGGGGCGGGCCGGGCTCGGCCAGCTCGGCCCGCAGCACGCCCTGGGCCACCGGTTCGGCGTGGCCGCCCAGCATCGTGCCGAGGCAGTCGAGCAGGCTGTGCCGGGCCCGGACGAGCACGGTGGGCGGCAGGTCGGCGGCCCGGGTGGCCGCGGTCCGCTCGGCCAGGTCGGCCACGAAGGAGGCGGCGTCGGGCACCGGGCGGCCGGAGGTCGGGGTGGCGAGGGTCATGCCCGGCTCCCCACGGGATCCCGGCGTGCCGCGGGCGGGCGGTCGGCCACGCTGCGGTAGCCGGGGTCGACCTCGTCGAGGAGCCCGGCACCGACCATGGCCCCGAGGTCGGCGCCGACCATGCCGGGATCGGTGGTCGGGGCGTCGGCCACGATCCCGTCGCGGCGCAGCCGGTCCAGGTCGATGCCGGGGAGCCGGCCCAGGACCTCGTCGTTGTGCTCGCCGAACCAGGGGGCGCGGGCGTCGATGCGGGGCGACGAGTCCGGGGGGCTCCACGTGTAGGGCCGCCCGATCAGGGGCCGCCAGCCGAGCTCTGGACCCATGTCGACCGCCTCGTAGAAGCCCCGGTGGCCGAGCTGGGGGTCGCGGAGCAGGTCCCGGGCGTCGAGCACGGCGCCGGCGGCCACGCCCCGGGCCTGGAGCTCGTCGGCCGCGTCCCCGGCGTCGCGGGACGACGACCAGGCCGCCAGGGCCGCTCGCACCCCGTCGCGGGTGGCCTCCCGGGCCAGGGCCGGATCGGCGGCGAGCAGGTCGGCCACCTCGGGCAGGGTCCGGGCCAGCCGGGCCGCGTCGTGGGCGTCGGCCAGCGAGACGGCCAGCCACCGGTCCCCGCCGGCGGCGGGGAACACGCCGCTCAGCAGGGCGTCGAGGTCCTCCGAGCCGGCCATGGGCGGCTCCACGCCGTCGAGCTGGAAGCCGAGCAGCGACTCGGGGACCACGGCCGGGCCGAGCTGGTACATCCCGAGGTCGATCCACTGGCCCCGGCCCGAGCGCTCCCGCTCCACCAGCGCCGCGCCGACCGAGAGCAGGCCGGTCCAGCAGGCGATGAAGTCGGGGTAGGACTGGCCCACCTTCATGGGCCGATCGCCCGGGTAGCCCGAGTGGCGGGTGATGCCCATGGTGGCCTCCAGCGAGGTGCCCTGGGCCCGCAGCTCGGACCACGGCCCGGTCGAGCCGTAGCCGGTGTTGGACAGCATGATCAGCCGCGGGTTGAGCTCGGCGAACCGCTCGTAGCCGAGCCCCCAGCCGCGCAGGACCCGGGGGGTGAAGTTCTCGACCAGCACGTCGGCCTCGGCCACGAGCTGCTCGAGCACCTCGCGGCCCTCGACGGTCGACAGGTCGACCGACACCGCCCGCTTGCCCCGGTTGAGCGACTGGAAGGTGGCGTTGCGGTTCCAGGGGTCCGTGGCCGGCTCGTTGTCGAACAGGGGCCCGAAGCCGATGCGGGCCTGGTCGAGTCGGTGCGGGGCCTCGACCTTCACCACGTCCGCGCCCATGTCGGCGAGCAGGGAGGCCAGGTAGGGCACGGCGAAGACGTAGGAGAGGTCCACGACGCGCAGGCCCTCGCAGGGCCGGGCCACGGCGGCGCCGGGCACGGCGGGCCGCGGGGTCCGGGGCGTGGCGCCCGCCACGACCTCGCCGGTGTGCTCGCCCAGGGCCGGGGCCGGGCGCCGCAGCGCGGTGGTCCGGGTCCGCGACAGCCGGGCCAGCTCGACGGGCACCTGCACGTCGCGCCCGTCGCGCAGGCGCATCGGGCCCAGCGCGCCGCGCTCGGCGAGCTGGGGGCAGGACAGGAGGTGGCGGGCCTCCTGGACGAAGCCGACCAGCAGGCCCCGGTCGACCGCGTCGCGGAACAGGTCGGCCGCGGACCGCTGGGAGAGGTGGCCGTCGAGGAGCGCGTCGAGCTCGTCGGCGTGGCGGAGCCGGTCGGCCACGGTGGCGAAGCGGTCCTCGGCCAGCCGGGGGTCGTCGAACAGCCCGGCGTAGGCCGACACGGGCAGGATCGGGCTCCACTGGAGCGAGACGTGGCCGTCGGCGGTGGGCAGCGGCACGCCGGAGAAGGCGTCGACCCGGGCCGGCTGGCGGCCCTGGATGGCGCCGGTGAAGGCGTAGTAGCCGAGGTTCACGACCAGCTCGGAGGCCAGGGTCTCGCGGACCGAGAGGTCGACGTGGGCACCGACGCCGGTGCGCAGCGCGCCCAGGTGGGCCAGCACCGCGGTGTAGGCGACGTTGAGCCCGGCGCAGTAGAGCGCCTGGCGCAGGCCCCGCTTGATCGGCGGCCGTCCCCGCGTGCCGGCGATCTGCACGAGGCCGCTGGTGGCCTGGGCCACCAGGTCGCTCCCCTTGCGGTCGGCCCAGGGCCCGGTCCGCCCGAAGGGCGAGACCGACACCACGGTGAGATCCGGTCGGGCCTGCCGCATCTCGGCCGGGGTCAGGCCCCAGCGGCGGGCGTCGGTGGGGTCGAGGTCTTCGATCACCACGTCGGCCGCGGCGACCAGGCGGTGCAGGGCGGCGCGGTCGGCCTCGTCGTCGAGGTCCAGGGCCACGCCGCGCTTGTTCCAGTTGAGGAGGTCGAACGCCGCGCTGTGCGGGGCGCCGTCGACCTCGTAGGTCGGGGCGAGGCGCCGGGCCGGGTCGCCGCCGGGGCGCCGCTCGACCTTGACCACCTCGGCACCGTGGTCGCCGAGCAGGCGGGCGCCGAACGGGCCGGGCACGCCCTCGGACAGGTCGACCACGGCCAGGCCGGCCAGCGCGCCGGCGGACGGCGGGCCGTCCCCCGAGCCCTCGGCACCTGCGGCCCCGTCGGTCCCGGACCGCGGCCCGTCGGCGGCCATCACGGGTCCAACCCCGGGAACGGGTAGGGCACCGGCGCGCCACCCCGGCGGGGCAGCACCCCACGGGCGGTGCCGACCGTGGAGTCCTCCCCCTGCGCGTTGCGGATGCCGATCGAGCAGGCCACCACGCCGAGCTCGTCGCGCAGGTCGACGCCGGTCACCTCGCCCCAGGCGGTGAGGGTGTCGCCGGCCACGTCCATGCGCCGGTACTGGAAGTCGATGGCGGCGAGCCAGCCCTGGGGCCCCAGCCAGTCCTTGACCAGCCGGACGAGCAGGTGCTGCTTCCACGAGCCGTTGACCAGCAGGCCGGGCAGGCCGTCGTGGTCCACGGCGAAGCGCTCGTCGTAGTGGATGCGGTGCCAGTTCTCGATGGCGGCCGACCAGCGCATGAGGTGGACGCTGGTGAGCGGGCCGACCACCACCGGGGTGAGGGCGTCGCCCACCGCCACGTCGTCGGCAGTCGGGGAAGGTGCGTCGGGCATCGCCTACCTCCGCAGGATCGTCTGGACCGTGCGGAGCAGGGGCTCGCCGGTGTCGAGCGTGTAGTCGGTGCCGACCCGCACCACGACCATGGGACCGGACCGGGTCGCCTTCTCCTCGAGGTCCAGGTAGCGGGCCTGCATCGAGATGACGTCGCCGAGCCGGGCGAGTCGGAAGACCTCGGCGCCCACGCCGCCGTTGAGCAGGCGGGGCAGGGGCAGGTCGATCTCGGGCAGCGAGCCGAGCCCGCTGGTGTCGGTGCCGTCCCAATCCGGGTCCTCGGCCAACCGGTCGAGCGGGTCGGGGGTGCCGGCCGGGCGGCGGAAGACGTGGACCGGGTAGAGCGGCGGGGCCACGACCTCGCCGTAGCGCGAGGCCCGGGCCACCTCGTCGTCCCAGTGGATCGGGTCCTGCTCCATGGAGGCCTGCACGAAGCGGCGCAGGGCGTCGCGCTCCACCGGTGCCGGCGCGGTGAGGCGCGGCCCGGTCACGCCGACCATGGCCAGGACCTCGGGCGTGAGGAGGCCGGCGGCCGCCCCGCCGGGGGCCGGTGCGGCCTGTCCGGTCGGCGCGCTCACGAGGCGGGGGCGTGGAGGTCGGGGGCCGGGATCGGCTCCTTCCACGGGTAGACCTGGTGGGCGGCGACCTCGGGGCCGAGCCGGAAGTGGCGGGCCTCCTCGTGGGTCTCGATGAAGGGGAGGTTGGGGTCGTAGAGGGCGTCGCCCCGGGGCAGCGGGCCGGCCTTGGACACGTGGCCCGGGGTCAGCCGACCGAGGACGTCCTCCAGCATCCAGACGAAGTCGATGAGCCTGTCGACGTCGACGCCGGTGGGCATGCCCATCTCCTCGAGCATCACCACCACGTCCTCGGTGGCGGCCATGCCGGTGGCCCGGCCGTTGCCGCAGTAGGGGCACCCGCCGATGCCGCCCGCGGTGAGGTCGAGGCTGACCGTCCGGCTCGGGTCCAGCGCCCGGAGCGCCGCGTAGATGCTGGGCAGGGCCATGCCTCGGGCGTCGTGGAGGTGGAGGTGGTAGGTGGAGATGGCGGGCCACTCGGCCTGGACGGCCTCGAGCGTCTCCTCCACGCGGTGGGGCATGCACCAGCTCATCGGGTCGGCGAACACGACCTTGGTCACCGCGACCCCGGCGTCGTCCCACAGGCCGTGGGCCCGGCGCAGCATCTCCAGCCGGTCCTCCAGGGTGGCCAGGCCGGTGAAGTTGGACCCCCAGGCCGCGCCGACGCCGATGGCCGCCTCGGTGGCGCCCGCGGCCCGGGCCGCGTCGACGATGGTCGGCCACCGCTCGATCTCCTGGGCCTGCGACATGTTCATGTTCCGGCGGGCGAACGTGTCGCACAGGTGGCAGATGAGGGCGAACTCGCCCCCGGGGGCGCTCAGCGGCGGGACGAAGCGCGCCGCGCGCTCGTGGCCCTGCCGGTTGAAGGCCAGGTAGTAGTACCGGACGCCCTCGACGGGCGAGAACCGCTCCAGCAGCTCCTCCATCCGGGCCATCTGGGGCGTGTAGCGGGGGCTCACGAACGAGCCGACGTTGATCGAGGTGAGGCCGGTGCGCGAGAGGGCGTCGAGCAGACGCACCTTGTCGTCGATCGAGATCTCGGCCGACTCGATCTGCATGCCCTCGCGCATGCACTCCTCGTGGATCACGACCTTGGGGAAGTCCATCACGGCCTCCTTCGTTGCGGGCGGGCGGGTTCGGTCCCCGGTGGGGCCCACCGGGGGGCACGGAGGCGGCGGCCGCCGACCTCGGTGCCCCCCGGCCCCTGGGGGGAAGGCGGCCGCAGGGCGGCGATCACGTGCGGGCCCCTCCGGTGCTGCGACCCAGGCCCTTGCGGGCGAAGAAGCCCAGGACCATCAGCACGCCGGTGAAGGCGAGCGACATCGAGGCCAGGCGGGGCCAGTTGCCCTCGACCCACTGGCCGTAGATGACGATGGCCACGACCTGGGTCTTGGGCGTGTACAGGAACAGCGCCGTCGTCAGCTCCCGGAACGACAGGACGAACAGCAGGATCCCGGTGGAGAAGAAGGCCGAGCGCAGCACGGGCACGGTGATCGAGATCGCGGCGCGCGGCCGTCCGGCGCCGGCCACCACCGCGCCGTCCTCGAGCTCGTCGTCGACCTTGAGCAGCGTGCCCGAGAGGGCCTCGAACCCCTGGGGGACGAAGCGCGCCGTGTAGGCCAGGACCAGGATCGTCATGGTCCCGTAGAGCGACACGGGCAGGTCGAGCCAGAACGACAGGTAGGCCACGCCCAGCACCAGCGCGGGCAGGGCCACCGGGGTCAGGGCGATGAAGTCGATGGCGCCCGATCCCACGGCGTTGCGCCGCCGGGCCGCGTAGGCGAGGACGAAGGCCACCACGACCCCGGCCAGCGCGGCGAGCAGCGCCATGACCAGGCTGTTGCGCATCCCGTCGCGGAACGGCTGGTATTGCATCGCCGCGGTGAACTTCTCCCCCGTGTACTCCGACGGGTCGACCAGGGCCCCGAAGTCGGCCGCGAACTGGTTGCGGCGGAAGGCGCCGATGACCAGGGCGCACAGGGGCAGGACCGTGGACAGCAGCAGCGACAGGACCGCGACGCCCAGGGCCGGCCAGCGCCACCGGCCGAGCTCGATCCGCTTGGGCCGGTCGCCCTTGCCCCCGACGGTGACGTAGCTGCGCCGCAGCACGACGGCCCGCTGGAACCACACGACCAGCCACAGCACGACGAGCACGACGATGCCCAGCGCCGCGGCGTCGCCGACGCGGGCCGGGAACTGGTTCACCAGGCGGAACATCTGGGTGGGCAGGAAGTCCATCCGGGCGTAGGACCCGAGGATCTCGACCACCGGGAAGTTCTCCGAGACGATGACGAAGATCAGGATGGCGGCGCCCACGATGGAGGGCATGACGAGCGGGAAGGTGATCCGGGTCGTCTCCCGCCAGCTCGTGGCCCCCGCGACGCGGGCCGCGCCCTCCAGGTCGGCCGAGGCCAGGTTGAGGGCCGCGTTGATGAACAGGAACGCGAACGGCGCCGAGTAGAGGGTCAGGACGAAGACGATCCCGGGCGCGTTGTAGACGCTGAGGGTGAAGGGCACGCCGATGTCGCGGAACAGGAGGTTCAGGTAGCCCGAAGCCGGCGAGGCCAGGGCCGACCAGGTCAGCGCGCCGACCAGCGAGGAGAAGAACAGGGGCGCGATGCCCGCCATCTGCACCAGCCCCCGGGCCGGGACGTCGGTGCGGGCCGCCAGCCAGGCCAGGAACCCGCCCAGGGCCACCGACCCGATGGTGGCGCCGAGGCTGACCACGATCGTGTTGGCCACCGCGGTGCGCATGCTGGCGGTGAACAGGTTGCGGTAGTGGTCCAACGTCAGGCCGCCGGTCCCCGAGTCCGGCTCGAAGGACCGGTGCAGCAGGCCGACGAGGGGCCCGACCACGAGCAGGACCAGCAGGGCCCACAGCAGCAGGGACCAGGACCAGCGGCCGATCCGCCGGGTCGGCAGGGCACGGGCGATGGCGACCACGTCAGCCGGCCGGGCGGGGGTCGAGCAGCAGGACGCCGTCGGCCGGGATGGTCACCACGCAGGGCTCGCCCCGCCCGACGCGCTCGTCGGCGTGGACCGGCCCGTCGGCGAACAGGGCCGGGCCCCCGTCCACCTCGACGTGGTAGCGGATGTGGCTGCCCTGGTACTGGGCCGACAGGACGGTCCCGTCGAAGCGGTTGGCGCCGTCGGTGGCCATCAGCCGGGGCGAGCCGGGCGGGTGGACCGCCACGCTCTCGGGCCGCAGGCAGATGGTCACGTCGTCCCCCGACCCGGCGTCGCCGGTCCCGCCACGCCGGTCGGCACCGCGGACCTCCAGGCCCGAACCCTCGAGGACCGCGGTCGACGGGAGCGGGGGCGTCCCGGCCTGCACGATCCGGCCGGCGAACTGGTTGGACATGCCGAGGAAGTCGGCCACGTAGGCCGACGAGGGGCGCTGGTAGAGGTCCTCGGGGGCGCCGTCCTGGGCGATGACCCCCCGGTCCAGCACGAGGATCCGGTCGGCCAGGCCCAGGGCCTCCTCCTGGTCGTGGGTCACGTAGACGGTCGTGACCCCGACCCGCTCCTGGATCTCCTTGAGCTCGTGGCGCAGGTGGACGCGCAGCTTGGCGTCGAGGTTGCTGAGGGGCTCGTCGAGCAGGAGGATCGTCGGGTTGGTGACCAGGCTGCGGGCCAGCGCGACGCGCTGCATCTGCCCGCCGCTGAGGGTCGCGATGGAGCGCTTGTGGAAGCCGCCCAGGCCCACCATCTCGAGGACCTCGAGGGTGCGGTCGCGGATCTCGCCCCGCTTGGCCTTCTGCATCTGGAGCGGGAAGGCGACGTTGCCGAACACCGACTTGTGCGGCCACAGCGCGTAGGACTGGAAGACCATGCCCATGTTGCGCTTGTTCGGCGCGACGTTGACCCGGCGCTCGGCGTCGAAGACGACCCGGTCGTCCACCGTGATGCGCCCGGCGTCGCCGTCCTCGAGTCCGACGATGCAGCGCATGGTCGTGGTCTTGCCGCAGCCCGAGGGCCCGAGGAGCACGAGGAACTGGCCCCGCGGGATGTCGAGGTCGAGGTCGTCGATGGCGGTGGTCGCGCCGAAGGACTTCGACAGGCCCCGGATCGAGATGAACGGTGGCGGTGCCGGAGCACCGGTGGTCGTGTCGGCGCGCGTCTCAAGAGGCGACGCGAGGCCGCGTGCTGTTGCCATGCAGAATCCCCCCCAAGGTGGCCCCGGATGCACCTCCCAGGGCGAGATGCAACGTAACACGTTCGGTCCAAACCTTGTCAAGGTGTCACTTTTGCGGGAGGCTGCTCCCCGACGCTCCGCACCTACACTCGGCGGGGACCCTCCGAGCACCGCCGGAGGGGCGGGCACCCAGCACACCAGGAAGGCGACCGACGACCATGTCGACCAGCCCTGCCAGCGCTCGCGGTCGTGCGCCCGGTCGAGGTCGCGTCGCCTACGAGCCCCAGCAGGAGCGGTCCCAGCTCTCGACCCAGCGCCTGCTCGACGCCACCGCCGAGCTCATCGCCGAACGGGGCTACACCGACACCACGTTGGTCGCCATCGGCCAGCGGGCCGGCTTCAGCCGTGGCCTGGTCAACGCCCGCTTCGGGTCCAAGGAGGCCCTCGTGTGGACCTTCGTCGAGCGGGCCTCCGAGCCGTGGAGCCCCGAGGTGTTCGGCGAGATCGACGACCGGTCGGGCCTCGATCGCGTGCTCGCCGCGACCGAGGCCGTGGCGGCCAACGCAGTCGAGGAGCCCACGGTCCTGCGGGCCTTCATCCGGCTCATCATCGACTCGGCCCAGTCGATCCCCTCCCTCAGCCAGCGCTTCCAGCGGTCGTTCGCCGCCCTCCAGCGCCACCTGACCGCCTTCTTCCGCCAAGGGGTCGAGGACGGCTCGATCCGCCCCGACATCGACCCCCAGGCCGAGGCCGACCTGCTCCTCGCCGCATGGCGCGGCATCTCGATCCAGTGGGTCGTCTACCCCGACCGCACCGACCTGCGGAAGCTGTACGACACGCTGCTGGACAAGCTCCGCCGGGACCTGGTCCCGCCGGCCTGACTCAGCCAGAGTGCTCTCACCCGACCCTGGCCCGGCGCGGGACCGCCCGGCCGGTGGGGCCGGGCGGTCGGACGCGAGGTGCTCGGGGTGATCAGCCGACGCGCTGCCAGGGGCCCCAGGGGTCGCCGCCCGGGGCTTGGTTGCGGGTCCACCAGCGCGCTTGCCAGGTCTGGCCGTCGTGGGTGGCCTGGTCGCCGGTGTCGAACACGCGTGAGGGGGTCCAGACCGCGGTGCCGTCGGGGCTGGTGGCGATCTCCTGCCAGGGGCCCCAGGGGTCACCGGGGGTCTGGGCCAGGGTCCACCACAGCGCTTCGTACACCTTGCCGGCGTGGGTGACCTGGTCGCCGGTGTCGTAGGTGGTGTGGGCCGACCAGGCCGGGCTGGTGCCGGGGGTGGTGGTGTCGGGGATCTGCTCCCAGGGGCCCCAGGGGCTGGCCCCGGGGGCCTGGTTGCGGGTCCACCACTTGGCCCGCCACAGGCGGCCGTCGTGGGTGACGAGCTCACCGGTGTCGAACACCCGGGACGGGGTCCAGACCGCCGTGCCGTCGGGGCTGGTGGCGATCTCCTGCCAGGGGCCCCAGGGGTCACCGGGGGTCTGGGCCAGGGTCCACCACAGGGCTTCGTACACCTTGCCCTGGTGGGTGACCTGGTCGCCGGTGTCGTAGACCCGCCACGGGGCCCAGGCCTCAGGGCCGACCGGGGTGGCCGGGGTGACCTGGATCGTGCGGGTGATCGTGGTGCCCGACGGGTCCGCGACCAGGACCAGGGTGGCCGTCCCTGCCGGGGTCCCGGCGGGCACGGTCACGGTGATCGTGGCGGTCCCGTCGGTCACGGGGACGGTGTCCAGGATCGTGTCGTCGAGGGTGACGGTCAGGTTGGTGTTCTGGGGGGCGCCCAGGCTGGTCAGGTCCAACCCGGCGACCTCGAAGGCCAGGCTGTCGCCGGCCTGGACGCTGTCGGGGAGGCCGGTGAGCCGGGTGGCCCGCCGGGCGAAGTCCGGGGCGACCGGCGAGTGGGCACCGAGGTAGGCGATCCAGGCGTCCCGGTCGATCAACCCCGAGTCCCGGGTGTCGGTCCCGCCGGTGAAGGCCCGGAAGTTGTCCCCGCCCTGGGCCAGGAACGAGAACGTCCCCACCCGGTACGCCCCGGCCGGGTCCACCGGCACCCCGTCCACCGACAACGAGGTGATCCGGGACCCCTCGGCCCGGGCCGGGTCGAACGTGTACGCCACGTTCGCCGACACGCCCAGTTGCAGGTAGGGGCGGGACGGGACGTTCCCGGCGGCGTCGCGCTGCCACTGCTGCTCGAGGACCTCGACCAGCTGGGCCCCGGTCAAGGTGGTGGTCCACAGGTTGTTCACGAACGGCAGCACCGCGTTGGCCTCGGCGTAGGTCAGGTCCCCCGCGAACAGCTCGGCCCGCAACCCGCCCGGGTTGGTGATCCCGATCTGGGCCCCGCCCCGCTCCGGGGCGGCCAGGCTGGCCAGCAGGGCATCCGCGACCAGGTTCCCCAACGTCGACTCCGACGCTCGATCATCCCGACCCGCGGCCGGGTTGGCCGGATCCGGGCCCACCCACACCCCGCCCACGAACGCCCCGCCCGAGTAGGCGGTGGTGATGTCCGCCGCCGCGGTGCCGACCACGACCTCGCCGATCTCGGCCGCATGGTCCAACGCCGCCTCCACGATCCCGGCCACCTCGGCCACCCGCGGGTACCCCGCGATCAGCTCCGCGGCCGGGGTCGTCGTGCGGGCCACGTTGCGCTGCGCGTGGGCCAGCACCTCGCCCGAGGCGCTGTCGACCGACAGCACGACCTCGCCGACCAGTTCCCCGTAGTTCCCGGTCTGGACGACCGGCCGGGTCGCCGAGGTCCCCGGGACCGGTGCCTCCCACGCATAGGGCTGGTGGGTGTGCCCGGTGAAGATCGCGTCGACCACCGGTGAGGTGTCGTTCACGATCCGAGCGAACACCGCCGAGGCCGCGACCTGATCCTCCAGCGTGGAGGGCTCCCCCGCCGGCGCGCCCTCGTGGAACGCGGCCACCACCACATCGGCTTCGCCGTTGCCCGGATCACCATCGGACAGCTGGCCGGCGACCCGGTTCACCGCCTCCACCGGATCGCCGAACACCAACCCGGCCACACCCCCCGGCGACACCAACGTCGGGGTCTCCTGGGTCACCGCGCCCACCACGCCGACCCGCAGGCCCGCACGCTCGACCACCACGAACTCGGGCAGCGCGGGCGAGACCCCGTCGGCCAGGTACACGTTCGCACCCAGGTACGGCCACGACGCGTTCGGATCAGCCGGATCGCCGATCACCCGATCCACCAGATCGGCGAACCCCTGGTCGAACTCGTGGTTCCCCACCACCGACACGTCCAGGTCCAACGCGTTGAACACATCGATCGTCGGCTGGTCGCCCGCCACCGCCGACGCGAACAACGACGCCCCGATCAGGTCGCCCCCGCCCAGGAACACCGTCGAACCCTCACCCGCCGCGGCGCGCAGCTCCTCCACCGTCCCCGCGAACGCCACCGTGTTCCCATCGATCCGCCCGTGGAAGTCGTTCACCGCCAGCAAGGTCAGGTCCACCACCCCCGGCACGCCGGGGCCGGCGTCGATGCCCACCAGCACGGGGTCGTGGTCGCTGGAGCGGAACGGGCCCGGCTCGTAGAAGAGCGAGCCGTGGTAGTTGTGCCGGCTGTACTCGAGCGCGATCGACTCCGGCGAGTTGATGGTCCAGATGTCCGAGCCCGTGACCCGGTCGAGCGCGGCGGAGTTGGCCAGCACGTGGTCGAGCGAGCCGTTGAGCCCGGAGAAGGAGTACGACTGCTCGACGTTGCCGCCGACCTCGAGGTTCACGTCGGCGTAGCCGGCCGCGTAGAGCAGCTCGAGGGGATCCTCCCGCGTGTACGAGTTGAAGTCGCCGATCAGGAAGGCGTCGGCGATCTCCGCCTCGGCCAGCACGGCGGTGGTCCAGTCGGCCAGGGCCTGGGCCTGGCGGATCCGGGAGGGGTTCCAGGCGCCCTGGCCGTCGCCCTGGTCGGCCTCGTCGCCGGTGGCACCGCTGGCGCTCTTCGACTTGAAGTGGTTGACGGCGACGAAGAACGGCTCGCCCCCGCCGGCCGGCGCGAACGCCTGGCCGATCGGCTCCCGGGCGTTGGAGAACGCCTCGCCCGGGTCGCTCGCGGTGCCCAGGGCCCGGGACGGGCCGACGAGGTCCACCGCGGCCGGCTGGTAGATGAGGGCGTTGGTGATCACGTCCTGGACCGCCGGGTCGGGCAGCTCGGTCGAGGAGGGCACGTAGGCCCAGCGGGCCTCGCCGGCCTCGGCGTTGAGGGCGTCGACCAGGGTCGCCACCGCTTCGTCGGGCGCCTCGCCCAGGGCGGCGGAGTTCTCGATCTCCATCAGGCCCACGACGTCGGCGTCGAGGGCGTCGATGGCCGCCACGATCTTGGTCTGCTGGCGGACGAGGTCGTCGGGGTCCCACGCCCCGCGGGGGTCGCAGCCGCCGCTGACGGTCACCGGATCGCCGGTGCGGTCGTTGAACGACGTGCAACCCGGCGTCTGGGCGCCCAGGGTCGTGAAGTAGTTGAGGACGTTGAACGAGGCCAGGCTGACGTCGCCGCCCACGTCGGCCGGGCTGGGCTCCCGGTCGTCGGAGAAGGTCGGGCGCTGCGAGGTCGGGGTGGTCGAGGTGACCGGGTGGGTGGGCTGGAACCGCCACAGGGCGAACCGGTAGTCGACGACGACGGGCTCGTTGAAGGTGACGGCCGCGCCGACCCGCAGCGGGTTCGACAGCGAGATGTACGGCGGGGTCTGGCTCTGGCCGGCCGAGCCGAGGAAGTTGGTCGAGGCGCCGTCGTCGAGGGTGACGAGGCGGGCGGCGTTGTCGGCCACCACGGCGGCCACACCGGGGGCGTCGGCCACGGGCGCGACGTCGGTGGGCTGGGCCAGCGGGGTGGTGCCGAAGGCCAGGCCGACCTCGCTGAACTGGTTGGCGGTGAAGGTGTTGGTCACCGTGTAGTCGCCGGCCGGCTGGACCAGCATCGACTCGATCAGCTCCCGGTCGGCATCGGTGGCCGGCCAGGGGACGTCCAGGGGCAGCACGGGCGCGAACGGCTCGTCGAGCACGGTCAGGTTGCCGGCCGTCACCGTCAGCTCGGTGAGGCCGTTGAACTCCGACACGGCCCCGGTGACCTCGACCAGGTCACCGACCTCGACCGCACCGACGGTGGCCGACGAGAACACGAAGATGCCGTCCGACGCCGTGCGGCCCTCGAGCGTCGTGTCGCCGCCGGTGCCCTCGGTCTGGAGGTGGTAGCCGTTGAACCCGCCCGTCGGGTAGGCCGCGGTGACCACGCCGCGGGTCGTGACGGTCTGGCCGGCCAGCGGCGACGAGGCCCCGGTGCCCTGGATCTCGGCGATCGACACCAGCTCGGGGTCGCCCGGATCCGGATCGCCGCCCTCGCCGCGGCCCTGCGGGGTCGGCGTGCCCACGGTGAAGTCGGCCGCGTTGTCTGCCGTGTTGGTCCGGGCCGCGTCGCGCTCGACCGAGGTGGGGTTGGTCGTCGCCGGCGCCGCGCCGCTCCCGGCGAAGTCGTTGGCGTTGCCCCAGCCGACGAAGTCGACGACCGCCACGGCGGAGGCGCAAGCCGTCGTGCAGGACAGGGCCGTGGCCGCCTGGACCAGCGCCACCTTGCCCGCGGTGCCCGACATGGCGATGGTCCCGCTGACGTCGGCGTCGATGTCGGGGACGCTCGTGTTGGCCCCGGTCGCCTCGCCGACCAGGAGGTGCCCGCCGGCCTCGATGGTCCCGGTCAGCGGGGTCACCTGCCACCCGCCGGTGCCGGTGGCCGAGCGGTACTGGACCGACCAGCCGCTCAGGTCGAGGTCGGCCGTGCCCTTGTTGAACAGCTCGACGAAGTCCCGCCGGATGGGCGCCCCGCTGTTGCCGCCACCGCCGTAGACCTCGGAGATGACCATCGTCGCGGCGGGGTCGACCGCGGCGTCCGCGGGTGGTGTGGCCAGGAGCCCTCCGACCATCGAGGCGGTGAGGGCGGCGACGATCCAGCGACGGGTGCGCGACATGGCGGGCAGCTCAGCACGCCCGTTCGACCTTCAGGTGAGCAACAGGTTGCCTTCACATGGCATCTCGGTCGACAAACCGGGCGAAGAGGACGAGCGGCGCAACATGCCGGGCCCGAGGGCCTGAGTAGTCGACCACTGGCGTCCTCGAGGTCGTCCCCGGGGGACATTGGACCGATGCGGACGCCAGGACCTCATCGAGGGTCGCGGGGGCCGCGCCGCGGCCCGTTCCCGGACAGCGGGGCGCGCCGGGTGCGGGCGAGCGGATCGAGCTCCCGGTGACCTCGCCCTTCGACCAGCACCGCAGGGCCGCGGCGGCCCATCGCCAGGCGGTGGAGGCCCAGGAGCGCCAGCGGCGCCTGGCCGCCGACGCCGCCCGGACCCAACAGGCCGCGGCGCGGGCCCGGCGCGACGCCGCGAGCCGCAAGGCGTCGGCCGGAGGGACCGACCGGACCGGGCTCGCCGGCCGGGGGGCGTCCGGCGGATGGCCGAGCCCGCCCGCGGCCTTCGGCGCACCACGTCGGACCGGCCGCGAGCCGGGTGACCTCGAGGACTTCGACGACCTCGACGAGTTCGAGGACTACGACGACCTCGACCTCAGCGACGGCACCTGGCCGCACCACCCGGCAGCCGGGCCGACCGGACGGTCACCCGCCGCACGGGTCGGCCTGCTCCTCGCCCTGCTCGCCGTCCTCGCCGTCGTGGTGGTCGCCCTCGTCGCGTGGTGAGCACCGACCCCGCAGCCGACGCGGGACGCGCCCTCCCCCAGGCGCCACCGGCGGCGGGCGACTGGCCCGTGGCCCTGGCCGAGCGGCTCTTCGCCACCCCGGCCCGCTGGGGCTGGGAGGCGGCGCCGCTGCCCGTGAGGGCCGAGCCGGCGCCCGC
>JBFWTJ010000042.1:0-17312 GCA_050247895.1 Acidimicrobiia bacterium | reverse complement strand
CTCACGCGAGAGGTGCCGCCCCCCCGGGGCGGCACCTCTCCGTCCAGGTCGTCGTCACCGCCCGGCTCGCAACGGCCCAGGCCGTCGGCTCAGACGGCGTCGGAGCCCATCTCGCCCGTGCGGATGCGCAGGGCCCGGTCGACCGGGGTGATCCAGATCTTCCCGTCGCCGATCCGACCGGTCTGCGCGACCCGCATGATCGTGTCGGCCACCTTTCCCGCATCTTCCGTCGCGGTCAGGATCTCGAGCTTGACCTTGGGGACGAAGTCGATCTGGTACTCGGCCCCGCGGTAGGTCTCGGTGTGGCCGCCATGGCGGCCGAAGCCCTTGACCTCGCTCACGGTCAGGCCCTGGACGCCGACGCCCTTGAGCGCCTCCTTCACGTCCTCCAACTTGTGCGGCTTGATCACCGCGGTGACGAGGTGCAGCACCGGTTCCTCCTGGGCATCGGGTGTGTCGGTCGGTCGACCGGCGACCGCCTCGGCGGCGGTCCTCAGTCGGGGGGCGTCGTTCCGTTCGAACCGTTCGGCGCGTCGTCGGGCACCCGCTCCAGCAGGTAGCCCCGCGACCGCACCGTCCTGATGGCCAGGCCGAGCGGGCCCAGCCGGCGCCGCAGCCGCAGGACGTGGACGTCGAGGGCGTTGCGGCCCGGCGCGCCACCCGGCCAGCCGGCGTTGGCCAGGGCGTCGCGGCTCACCACGGCCCCCATCTTGGCCAGCATCGCGTCGACCAGGCGGGCCTCGACGGGCGGCAGGGAGACCCACCGCCGGCCCAGGCGCAGCACGCCGTGGTCGTCGAGCTCGGGCAGCGGCCGCTCCCGGGCCTCGACCCGCCGGCGCAGCGACTCGACCCGGGCCCGCAGGTCGAGGTCGCGGTCCGAGATCCGGATCCAGTCCTCCAGCTCGTCGCTGGCGATCGGCGCGGGCGCCTCGTCCTCGATGAGCAGGACGCGTGGGTGTCCCGAGGCGCGCAGCTCCTCGCGGCGGGCCTGGTCCGCGGGCCATCGGAGCAGCGCGACGTCCATATCGCCGTCGACCGTACGGAGACAACGTTTCTCGCTTGTTACGGCTCGATGAAGGGCCCACGGCTCGACCGGCCCACGCTCCGTAAGCTGCACGCCATGGCTCGCTCCGCGCACCTCGACCACCTCGCCTCCGTGCCGCTCTTCTCGGCCTGCACCCGCAAGGAGCTCCAACACGTCGCACAGACCACCGACGAGCTCGACGTCGCCGCCGGCACCGTCCTGTGCGAGCAGGGCGCCATCGGGCGCGAGGCCTTCGTCGTGGTGGAGGGCACCGCGACGGTCAGGCGCAGCGGGCGCAAGGTGGCCACGCTCGGCCCCGGGACCTGCATCGGCGAGCTGGCCCTGCTCGACCACGGTCCCCGCACCGCGACCGTCGTGGCCGACACGCCGATGACCGTGCTGGTCATCGGCCCCCGCGAGTTCGCCGGCCTGCTCGAGTCGGTTCCCTCCATCGCCCGCAAGCTCCTCCAGTCGCTGGCCGCGCGCATCCGCGACCTCGACTCGAAGACGTACGGCTGACGCTCCCCTGACGCCCGGCCGAACGCGGGGACGATTCGGTGTGAACAGGGCCCCCGGCTACCTTTCGAGGCCGTGAGCTCGCGTCCCAAGCCCCGTCACCTGGCCCTGGGCATCGGCGTCGCCTTCGCCGTCGTCACCCTGGTCTCGGGCATCACGGCCACCGTCTTCCAATTCCACGACGACAGCGAGATCCAGCGCGAGGTCTTCGGGAACGTCCCCGGCGCGTGGAAGCTCGCCTTCTACACGGTGCTGCCCGTGGTCATCCTCTACGGCGCAGTGCTGTTCGCCCAGCGCGTCAAGAACTGGGAGCGCGGCGCTCCCGACGACCGGGCCACGACGGCGAAGAACGTCAAGCGGCGCATGGCCGACTTCCGGGCCGGCGTCTACATGAGGACCCTGCTGCGCGACCCGGCTGCCGGGATCATGCACAGCCTCATCTACTTCTCGTTCCTGATCCTGCTCGCGGTGACCACGGTCCTGGAGATCAACCACCAGGTCCCCGAGTCCTTGAAGTTCCTCCACGGCGACGTCTACAAGGGCTACGCCGCGGTGGGCGACGCCGCCGGCCTGGCCCTGCTCGTCGGCGTCCTGTGGGCCATCGTGCGGCGCTACGTGCAGCGGCCGTACCGGATCCGGATCAAGTCCAAGCCCGAGCACGTGGTCATCCTGGGCACCCTGCTCGCCATCGCGGTGACCGGCTTCGGCGCCGAGGTCTGGCGCATCGCCCTCCAGGGCCGGCCCGACTTCGAGAGGTGGTCGTTCGTCGGCTACCCGCTGGCCGGCCTCGTCGACGGCACCAGCACCCTGGCCGGCGGGCACCAGATCTGGTGGGTCGCCCACATCGCCAGCTTCCTGCTGTTCGTGATGATCCTGCCGGTCACGATGCTGCGCCACATCTTCACGTCGCCGCTCAACATGTACCTGCGCGACCGCGAGCGGCCCAAGGGCGCGATGAAGGCGATGCCCAACCTGATGGAGACCGAGCTGGAGAGCTTCGGTGCCTCCACCGTCGAGGACTTCACCTGGAAGCAGCTCCTCGACACCGACGCCTGCACCATGTGCGGACGCTGCACCAGCGTCTGCCCGGCCCACGCCACCGGCAAGCCCCTCGACCCCCGCGAGATCGTCCTCAAGACCGGCGAGGTCATGGCCCGCACCGGCGACCCCGCGGTCAGCCCGCCCATCGGCGTGGACCCCGAGATCACCGTCTCGGCCGACTCGCTCTTCGAGCGGATCACCGCCGAGGAGGTCTGGTCGTGCACCTCGTGCAAGGCGTGCGACGAGATCTGCCCGGTGAACATAGAGATCCTCGACAAGATCCTCGACATGCGGCGCTACCTGTCGCTGATGGAGTCGAACTTCCCGACCGAGCTGGGCACGGCGTACCGGTCGATGGAGAACTCGGGCAACCCGTGGGGCATGAGCCAGGCCGACCGGGCCGCGTGGACCAGCAAGGTCGACGGCGTACCGATCGTGGAGCCCGGCGACGCCTTCGACCACGAGTACCTCTACTGGGTCGGCTGCGCCGGTTCGTTCGACGACAAGAACCAGCGTGTCACCGTGGCCATGGCCAAGCTGCTCCAGCGGGCCGACATCGACTTCGCCATCCTCGGCCCGTCGGAGAACTGCACCGGCGACCCGGCCCGGCGCTCGGGCAACGAGTACATCTTCCAGATGCTGGCCATGCAGAACGTCGAGTCGCTCAACGGCATGGGCGTGCGCAAGATCATCACGCAGTGCCCCCACTGCTTCAACACGCTGCTCAACGAGTACCCGCAGCTCGGGGGCAACTACGAGGTCGTCCACCACAGCCAGTTCCTCGAGTCGCTGATCGAGAGCGGGCGCCTGGACCTGGCCGACGCCCGGCTCGAGGAGCGGGTCGTGTACCACGACTCGTGCTACCTGGGCCGCCACAACGACGTCTACATGGCCCCCCGGCGGGTGATCGGCAGCCTGGGCGGGGTCGAGGTCGTGGAGGCCGGACGCAACGGCACCAAGGGCATGTGCTGCGGGGCCGGTGGGGCGCGGATGTGGATGGAGGAATCCATCGGCAAGAAGGTCAACGACGCCCGGGCCGAGGAGCTGATCGCCACCGGGGCCAGCCGCGTCGCCACCGCGTGCCCGTTCTGCTACGTCATGCTCGACGACGGCGTGAAGGCGGCCGGCAAGGAGGACGACGAGGTCCGCGTGGCCGACATCTCCATGCACCTGCTGGAGGCCATCGAAGCCGGCGAGGCGGAGCGGAGCCGAGCCCTGCACACGCTGGAAGACTGAGGCCACGCCCGCACTCGACGCGGGAGCGGGAGGTCGGGTTTGGCGTTCGGACGGGGACGGAGGGCCAGGGCCGACATCTGGAACGGGATCGAGCGGCGCCAGCCGGCCCAGATCCTGGTCGTGAACGACGACCCCGACGGTGCCGAGCTGCTCGTGCGGCTGTTCCGCCACGAGGGGTTCCGGGCCGGTGCGGCCCACGACGAGCTGGAGACCCTGAGCCAGGTCCACCAGACGCTCCCCCGCTGCGTGGTGCTCGACATGGCCCGTGGGGGCGTGGGGTCGAGCCTCAAGACCCTGGAGCTGCTGCGATCCAACGCCGACCGCCGGATCGCGTCGACCCGGGTGCTCGTCTGCGCCGAGAGCGCCCGGAACCGCAACTTCGCCTTCCGTTCCGGCGCCGACGCGTTCCTGGTGCGCCCGTTCCACGCCGACGACCTGATGGTCGAGGTCGCCGCCGTGCTGCGGCGGCCCGAGCAGGAGAGGGTTGCCTTCCGCACCTCCCAGCTCAGCTGAGGATCAGGCGGGATCGGTGCGGAAGTTCTCCCAGTAGCGGCTGGGGGTGGGGCCCCTCTGGCCCTGGTACTTCGAGCCCAGCGCGCTGCTGCCGTAGGGGACGTCGGCCGGGGTGGTCATGGTGAGGAAGCTGACCTGGCCGATCTTCATGCCCGGGTAGAGCGTGATGGGCAGGTTGGCGACGTTGGAAAGCTCGAGGGTGATGTGCCCGTCGAACCCGGCGTCGATGAACCCGGCGGTGGAGTGGATGAGCAGGCCGAGGCGACCCAGCGAGCTCTTCCCCTCGATGCGGGCGACCAGGTCGTCGGGCAGGGCCAGGCGCTCGAAGGTCGAGCCGAGCACGAACTCGCCCGGGTGGAGGATGAAGGCGCCGCCCTCGTCGATCTCGACCAGCCGGGTCAGCTCCTCCAGGTTCTGCTTCACGTCGATGACCGGCATCGTGTGGTTGAGGAAGACCCGGAAGAACCGGTCGAGGCGCAGGTCGACCGACGACGGTTGCACGGCGGCCTCGTCGAGCGGATCGATCACGATGCGTCCTGCGCCCAGCTCGGCGCGGATCGTGCGGTCGGACAGGATCACGGCCGGCGACCCTACCCGTCGGCACCGGTCCGGCCCGAAGCGTCGACTAGAGTCGACGAACCCCGCGGGTGTAGTTCAGAGGCAGAACATCAGCTTCCCAAGCTGAGAACGCGGGTTCGATTCCCGTCACCCGCTCCACGGCAGTTCGGTAACCCGAGTCCAGGGAGAACCAGCTGTGAACCAAACCCTCGACCTGAATTCCGAGGTCGTAGTTACGTGGTTGCGATACCTGCGTGACGTGCCCAGGACGGGATGAACTTCGACCTCCGGTGGTTCCAGAACACGACGCCCGGCTGCCGGGTCCTCGACACGGTCCACTTCGTGCGGTCACGTTCTACGCCGCTCGTCCAAGCAGCCGACCTGGTCTGCTACTTGATCCGGCGGGCCGAGGCCGAGAAGGACGAGAGGGCCCAGCAGATCGACGCCAGGCTCCTCGACCTCATCGAACCCTGCCGCCTGATCACCGACATCCGCCATGTCCGCTGAAAGCACTTCAAGCCCCCAGGTGACTGACGGTGGGTCAGATCACAGGGGAGACTGGGAGATGCCGCCGCCGGCAGCGCCCGTGGACCACGACGACGCCTCCGTCGATCGTCTGCGCGGGATGGGGCACCCCGTGGTGTTCCTCGGCGCCGTCGTCCTGGTGCTCAACGACCACGTGCTGAAGGGGCGGTTCCCCGGCTGGTGGACGGGGAAGCTCAGCGACTTCGCCGGGCTCGCCGTCGTCGGGGCGATCCTCACCGCGATCCTCGGGCCACGACGTGGGCTCGCCGTCGCCTCCGCCACCACCGCCCTGGCCGAACCCCGGGTGACCGGTCGCGATCTACGTCTCTACCCTCGGCCCCATCCGAGCAGCCGCCTGACCTGCTCCTTCGACCGTCTTATTCTGGAGTTCCTTCGGATCTTCCTTCTTATGTTCGAGTTTCTTCGGCCTAGTTCGGAGGAACCGATGAACAGCATCTCGCGGTAGGGGCCGGCCGCTACGCCCCGGCGAGTCACTCCTGCCACGGGGATCGTCCTGACGTCGCCGGGCCTGAACGGTGGGTGAACGAGTCCTCACGGCCGGGACCGGTCACCGATGAGCGAACGTTGAAGGCCAGGAAACCACGGCGGGCGGCCCTCTTCGTACGGTCACCCCGTGGCCCGACCCGACATCCCCGCCGCCAAGCGTGCCGGCCTCCCGGTCGACCTGACCCGCCTCGCCACCGACGGCGACGGCTGGCTCAGCCCGGAGGAGCGCTATGCCCTCAAGACCCACGGCGTGTGCGCCCAGCTCCAGGACGGCGTGTTCATGGTCCGCGTCCGCATCCCCGGGGGTGTGGCCCCGACCGGGCAGGTCCGGGGGCTGGCCCGCGTCGGCGCCCGCTTCGCCGAGGACTGGCTGCACCTCACCACGCGCCAGAACGTCGAGCTGCACTGGGTCGACGCACACGACGTGCCCCAGGTGCTCGACGAGCTGGCCCGCGTCGGGCTGTCCACCCGCTCGGCCTGCGGGCACACCCTGCGCAACGTGATGTGCTCGGAGGACGCCGGCGTCGGCTTGGACGAGCCCTTCGACTGCTTCCCCGACGCCCGGGCCGTGTCCGACGCGATCGTGGCCCGCTCGGCCGAGCTCAACACCGTCCTGCCCAGCCGGCTCAACATCGCCTTCGGCGGATCGCCCCGGTGCCGTGACGACGCCCTGCTGAACGACGCCGGGCTGGTGTCGACCGTCGTCGACGGCGTGGCCGGCTACGAGGTGTGGGCCGGGGGGAGCCTGGGCAGGTCGCCGTCCCTGGCCGTCCTGCTGTCGCCCTTCGTGGCCCGCACCGACCTGCTGGCCGCGGTCGAGGCGCTCGTCGAGGTGTTCGTGCACGAGGGGCGCTTCGACGAACCGGCCAGGGCCCGCATGAAGTTCCTGGTCGACGACCTGGGGCCGGACGGGTTCCGGGCCGCGTGGCAGGCCGCCTTCGCCTCGGCCCGGCAGGTACCCCGAGCGGCCCTGCCCGACATCGAGGTGCTGGGCGACGCGGACCGCGCCGCGATCCTGGCCCAGGCCCCACCGGGAGGCTGGGGGAGCGGCGTCCGCCCCCAGCGCACGCCCGGCCTGGCCTCGGTCACCATCGACCTGCCGCTGGGCGACACCTGTGCCTCCGAGCTCGACCTGTGCTGCGACCTGGCCGACCGCTACGCCGACGGGCACCTCGCCTTCACCCGGGACCAGGACATCTGCTTCCGCAACGTCGCACTGGCCGGCGTGGCGCCGATCCGCGCCGCGCTCGCCGAGCGGGGCGTGTCGCTGCGGGGCGAGGGGCGCACGGCCCAGGTCCGGGCCTGCACGGGCTCGGCGGTGTGCAGCCTCGGCATCACCGACTCGCCGGGCGCCGGCCGGACCCTCATCGGCAACGCCGCGCTGGGCCGGAACTCGTCCCTGCGGGTCTTCGTGTCGGGTTGCCCCAACTCGTGCGCCCAGCACCAGGTCGGCGACATCGGCCTGGCCGGCTCCAAGGTGCGGGTCGGTGGCCGGACGACCGACGGCTACCAGGTGTTCCTCGGGTCCCGCCTCGCCGAGCGCCAGGTCGGCGAGGTCGTGGGCCGGGTCGCGGCACAGGACCTCGACGCCGCGGTGACCGCCGTGGTGGGCACGTGGGAGTCGCTGCGCCACCACGACGAACCTCTGGCCGGCACGGTGCGGCGGCTCGGGCTGGAGGCCTTCTCGGCCCAGATCGAGGCCGCCCTCGACCACCGCTGGGCGCCCGGGCCCGAGCCCGAGGCCGCGCCGGTCGCGTCGGCCTGACCGACGACCGAACAGCGGCAACTCCGCACCCACACGCCCTCACCGACCCTCGGAGGCAGGACCATGCCCATCCCCGTGCCCGAAGCGCTCCACGACCACGCGGACCTGGCCGTGACCAAGGCCGGCCAGGTCCGCGACCTGCCCCGCTACCTGGCGAGCTCGGCGCTCGCCGGCGCGTACGTCGGCTTCGCCGTGGTCCTGCTGGTGTCGGTGTCGGCACCACTCGCCACGGCCGGCTCGCCCGCGGCCAAGCTGGTCCAGGCCGCCGTCTTCGGCCTGGCCCTCACCCTGGTGGTCTTCGCCGGGGCCGAGCTGTTCACCGGCAACGCCATGGTCATGCTCCAGGGCTGGTGGGCACGCCGGGTCCGCCCGCTGGAGGTGGCCGCGGTGTGGGCCGCGTCGCTGGCCGGCAACGTGGTCGGCTCGGTCCTGCTCGCGCTGGCCGTGCACGCCGGGGGAACCCTCGAGGGACCCGGCGCGGCGTTGATCGCCACGGTCACCTCGGCCAAGGACGCGGCGGCAGGGCCCCAGCTGTTCTGGCGGGCCGTGCTGTGCAACGCCCTGGTGTGCCTCGCCCTGTGGATGGCGGCCCGGACCCGTTCGGACGGGGCGAAGCTGGCCGTGCTGTGGTGGGCGCTGCTCGCCTTCATCGGCTCGGGCTTCGAGCACTCGGTGGCCAACGCCACGATCTTCTCCCTCGGGGCGCTCGAGGGTTCGATCGGTTGGGGCGCGCTGGCCCGCAACCTGGCCTGGACCGTGCCCGGCAACGTGGTCGGCGGCGGGATCCTGGTCGGGCTCGGCTACGCCTGGATCGGCCGCCGCCGGGTGTCGGGCCCGGCCACGGCCGACGTCGGGGAGGGCGCCGACGGGTCGGGGGACGTCACGGTCCACGGCCCGGGCGGACGGGCCGCCGTCCCCGCGCCCGCCCAGGTCTGAGGTCGGGGCGCCCCACCTGCCGCGGGTGGCGTTGGGCTCCTACCGGCTCGTGGGCTCAGGCCGGCCCGTCGACTCGGGCGGGCTCGTGGGCTCCTACCGGCTCGTAGGGCTCGGGCCGGCTCGTCAGGCCGCGTCCCCCTCCGCAGCGGCGACCTCGAGGCCACAGGAGTAGCCCCGCCGGGGCACGGCCCGGATCCCCTCTCCCAGCGACCCGAGCTTGGCCCGCAGCCGGGCCACGGTGGCCTCGGCGGCGTGCGCGCTGGTCCCGGTGGCGATCAGCGCGGCCTTCGGGACCACCGCCGGAGCACGCCGGACGAGCTCGGCCAGGACCCGGGCCTCGCCCGGCGTGAGGCCGACCTCGGTGCCGTCGTCGTGCACGAGCAGGTGGCCCTGCCAGCGGGACCGCCGACCCTCGTAGCGGAGCTCCCGGTGGCGGGCGACGAGCGCGGCGATGAGGGCCTGGACCATCGCGCCGAGCCGGGGCCGGACCGGCTCCACCACCCCCTCGACGCCGCGTCCCCGCAACGCAGAGGCTGTGACGGGACCGACCGCCACCGCGGCGACCTCGCCCGACAGGGCGTCCCGCAACCCGTCCGGGTCGGGTGCCAGCGCGAAGGCGCTGCCCACGCCGTAGGCACAGGTGAAGGTCAGCGCGTGGACCCGCCCCGCCGTGGCCGCCTCGAGGAGGCGGACCGCGGGCCGGTCGTCGTCGGGCCTCCGCCACCGGTAGACGGGCACGTCGACCACGTCGGCCCCCAGATCCCGCAGGGCGTCGGCCAGCAGCGGCTCACCCCCGTCGCGCTGGACCACCACCCGACGCCCGGCCACCCCCCGGTCGCGCAAGTGGGCCAGCAGCTCGGCACTCGTCTCGCCCGGGGCGTGCCAGTCGACCTCGATCCCCCCGCCGATGGCCGCGCTGCGGGCCTTGGGTCCACGGGCCACGACGTGCGCGCCCGACGCAGCGACCCGCAGCGGCCCGTCCAGCCCGGCGCTCTCGGCCACCCCCAGCCACGACCGGGTCCCGATGCCGGTGGTGAGAACGAGGTGGTCGACCGGCGCGGCGACGGCCGCCGCGGTGGCGTCCAGCGTGGCCCCGGCGTCGGACAGCAGGCTGGTGTGCATCACCGGTCCGTGGACGACCTGGGCGCCACGGCGGCGGAGCATCTCGGCCTGCTCCTCCCAACGGCGGTGTCCGGTCACGCCGACGGTGAACCCTGCCAACGGACCGACCACCCACCGAGCTTGGCCAACCTCGGTTTCGCCCGTGTTGCCGGCTCGTGATCGTCCGGCGTCAGCTCACCCGGCACCCGGCGATCGGTCATCTCGACCGGACCTCGACGCCTCCCTTCCGACGTGGCGGCCGCCACCGACACTGGCGGCGGCAGTGTTGGGGGTGGCGAGGGATACTGCCTCCCGGGCGGCGGGGTGGCCGGGCCGGGACGAGAGGGAGGACACCGCGATGGGCCGGGACGACACGGACCTGACGATCACCCGGATGGAGGAGGAACCGCCTCACCCCGACGACCTGTCGACCAAGCCGTACGAGAAGGACCTCCGCCGGCTCCAGATCGAGATGCTCAAGCTCCAGCGGTCCTTCAAGGCCAGCGGCGAGCGGGCCGTGATCGTGTTCGAGGGGCGCGACGCGGCGGGCAAGGGCGGGGCCATCCGCCGCTTCACCGAGCACCTCAACCCCCGCGGCGCCCGCACCGTCGCCCTGCCCACGCCCAACGACACCGAGAAGGGCCAGTGGTACTTCCAGCGCTACGTGGCCCACCTGCCGACCGCGGGGGAGATCGTGTTCTTCGATCGGTCCTGGTACAACCGGGCCGGGGTCGAGCACGTCATGGGCTTCTGCACGCCGACCCAGTACGCCGAGTTCTTCCGGCAGGCACCCGGCTTCGAGCGGAGCCTGGTCCAGTCGGGCATCCACCTGTTCAAGCTCTGGTTCACCGTGTCGCGCCGCGAGCAGCGCAAGCGCTTCGAGGACCGCCGGGAGGACCCGCTGCGCCAGTGGAAGCTGTCGCCCATCGACGAGGCCGCGCTCGGCCTCTACGACGAGTACGGCCGGGCCCGCGACGCCATGCTCTTCTACACCGACCACGCCGACGCGCCCTGGACGATCGTCAACTCCAACGAGAAGAAGCGGGCCCGCCTGGAGTCCATGCGCCACGTCCTGTCGTCGCTCGACTACGAGCACAAGGACGACGACGTGGCCCACGCGCCCGACCCCCGCGTCGTGCGGCCGGCGTCCACGGTGATGCAGCCGCCCGAGAGCCCGCTCTGACCCGCGCCCGGCCGGGGCTCGGCCCGGGCCGGGTCGAGCCGTAAGATCGCCACGCTGCGGGGCGGACGGCTGGCCCATCCGCGCCCGCCCACCGACTCCGAGCAGGCCCGACGAACCGTCGAATGACCACGCTCACCACCGACCACCTCGACGCCGCGCCCGCGGCCGCCGCCCCGGTCGGGCCGCGCCCGGGCACCGGTGGCGGGCGCACCCTGCGGCACCTGCCCGGCCTCGACGGCCTGCGGGCCATCTCGGTGCTCGCGGTGCTCGCCTACCACCTCGACCTGGCCGGCGGCCGGGCCCGGGGCGGCTACCTCGGCGTCGAGGTCTTCTTCGTCGTGTCCGGCTACCTCATCACCGGCCTGCTGCTCGCCGAGCGCGCCGCCACCGGCCACATCGACGTCGCCGCCTTCTGGCGCCGGCGGGCCCGACGGCTCCTCCCGGCGGTCGTCGTGGTCGTCGTGGCCACCTGCGCCTACGGCGCGGCCTTCGCCCGGCCCGACCTGGCCGCGTTCCGCGGCGACGCCGTGGCCAGCCTGCTCTACGTCCAGAACTGGTGGGCCATCGTCAGCGACCAGTCCTACTTCGCGGTGTTCGGACGGCCCTCGCCGCTGCGGCACCTGTGGTCGCTGGCCATCGAGGAGCAATTCTACCTGCTGTGGCCGATCCTGTTCGCCGTCGGCGTCCGGCTGCTCGGCCGCCGGGTGACCCTCGGCTTCACCGTGGCCGCGGCCCTGGCCTCGGTGTGGTGGATGGCCGCGCACGCCGACGTGGCCGCCCTCGAGCGCGCCTACTACGGCGCCGACACCCGGGCCTTCAGCCTGCTCGTGGGGGCGGCGATGGCCTTCCTGTGGCGACCGGGCCGGCGCTTCGTGGACCACCGTGGCCGCAACCGGCCCCGGGCCATCGACCTGGTCGCCCTGGCCGGGCTCGTCGGCCTGCTGTGGCAGTTCGACCACCGCAGCGAGTACGACCCGTGGACCTTCCCCTGGGGTCTGCTGTGGATCGACGCGCTGACCGTTGTGCTGATCGTGGCGTCGGCCACCGTGGGCTCGCGGGTCGGACGGTTCCTCGGCCTGCGCCCCCTGACCGCGATCGGGCGGCGCTCCTACTCGTTGTACCTCTGGCACTGGCCGGTGTTCGCCTTCACCCGACCGGGCCTGGACATCCCCCTCACCGGCTTCTGGGCCGACGCGGCACGGATCACCGGGGCGATCGTCCTCGCCGAAGCCTCCTACCGGCTGGTCGAGCAGCCCTTCCGCGACGGTCGGGCCCAGGCCAGGATCCGCCGGACGGTCGAGCGGCTCCAGCGGACCGGGCGCTTCGAGCTGGCCACCGCGGGGGTCGCGGTGGCCTGCGGTGCGTGGGTGCTGGCCATCCTCACCGCCACCGACACCGCGATCGAGCGGTCGGAATCGGCCCTGTCCGCAGCGGTCACCACACCGGTCGCCACGCCCGCCGGGGCCGACCGCACCCCGGTCGACGGCGCCACCGCCTCCGGTGCCGCCACCGTCGGCACCGCGCTGGGCGCGGCGACCGGCGAGAGCGGCCACCCCGTGGCCGAGGCGCTCGCCGCCGGGGCCACCGCCGGCGTCCCCGCACCCGCCCCGGGACCCGCCGGCAGCAGCCCGGGCGCCGACGGGCAGCCCGCGACGGGCACCGGGGCACCGGCGACCGACGGCGGCACGGCCGTGGTCCCACCGGGCACCGCGCCCGACCCGGCCGCCACCCCACCGGCGCCGGTGGCACCTCCCGACCTGCCGGTGACCGTGGTCGGCGAGTCGGTGACGCTCGGCGCGGCGAACGCCCTGCAGCAGCGGTTCTCGGTCGTCGGGATCGACGCCGAGGTCGGCCGCCAGGCCCACGAGACCGTCGACCGCGTCGTGGCCATGGCCCAGCAGGGCACGCTGCAGCCCAACGTCGTGGTCCACGTGGGCAACAACGGCCCGGTCCCCGAGGCCGAGCTCGAACGGCTGTGGGCCGCGGTGGCCCCCCGGCGGCTGGTCCTGGTCACCGTGAGCGTGCCCCGCCGCTGGGAGGACCAGGTCAACGGCGCGGTCACGTCGTTCGCCGCGACCCACCCCGGCGTGGCCGTGGTCGACTGGAAGGCGGCCACGGCCGAGGTGCCCGACCTGCTGGTCAGCGACGGCGTCCACCTCTCGACGGCCGGCATCGCCCGCTACGTGGAGCTCGTCGCCGCGGTCGTCACCCAACCCTGACCGTCGCCCCGGGCGCGGCACCGGGCCGGCGGCCGCCGTGTGAACTCCGGTGGAAGCCTGGGCCGCGACCCTGGAGTCGGCCGGGCCGGTTGCGTAGCGTCGGCGGCGATGGCCCGGAACGAGCCGCACGACATCAGCTCCCGGCTGATCTCACCGCTCGACCCCCACGTGATCGTGCTGTTCGGGGCCAGCGGCGACCTGGCCCGGCGCAAGCTGCTCCCCGGCCTGGTCCACCTCTCCCAGGTCGGCCTGCTGCCCGACTGCCGGATCGTGGGCACATCCCTGGACCCGCTCGACGACGAGGGCTTCCGCACCCTGGCCCACGACGCGGTGACCGAGTTCAGCACGGCCAAGGTGACCGCCGAGGACTGGCACGACTTCGCCAGCCGGCTGCGCTTCGTCCCCCAGCAGGACGGGGTCGGCGCGCTGTCCGCCGCGGTCCGCCGGGCCGAGGGCGAGCTCGGCGGCGAGCCCCGGCGCCTCCACTACCTGAGCGTGCCGCCCAAGGCGGCCATCCCGGTCGTGCGGACCCTGGCCGAGGGGGGCCTGGCCGGGCGGGCCCGGATCATCACCGAGAAGCCCTTCGGCGTCGACCTGGCGTCGGCCCGGCGCCTCAACGCCGAGCTCCACGAGGTGTTCGACGAGTCGCAGATCTTCCGCATCGACCACTTCCTGGGCAAGGAGGCGGCCCTCAACATCCTCGCCTTCCGGTTCGCCAACGGCCTCTTCGAGCCCATCTGGAACCGCAACCACATCGACCACGTGCAGATCGACGTGCCCGAGGAGCTCGGCCTGCAGACCCGGGCCGACTTCTACGAGGCCACCGGCGCGTACCGCGACATGGTCGTCACCCACCTGTTCCAGGTCCTGGCCTTCATGGCCATGGAGCCGCCGACGGCGCTGACCCCGGCGTCGATCAGCGAGGAGAAGGACAAGGTGTTCCGGTCGATGCAGCCCATCGAGCCCCAGCAGGTGGTCCGGGGCCAGTACACGGGCTACCTCGACGAGCCGGGCGTGGCCCCGGGCTCGGAGACCGAGACCTTCGTGGCGCTGCGCTGCGAGATCGACAACTGGCGCTGGGCCGGCGTGCCCTTCTACCTGCGCACGGGCAAGCGCATGGCCGAGGGGGCCCGGATCATCTCCATCGCGTTCCGCGAACCGCCCCAGAGCATGTTCCCGACGGGTTCGGGCATCGGCCTGCAGGGGCCCGACCACCTGACCTTCGACCTGGCCGACGCGTCGAAGCTCTCCCTGTCGTTCTACGGCAAGCGCCCCGGCCCGGGGATGAAGCTCGACAAGCTGAGCCTGCAGTTCGCCCTGCACGAGACGGGTCGGGCCGGTGACGTGCTCGAGGCCTACGAGCGCCTGATCCACGACGCGATGAGCGGCGACCGCACGCTGTTCACCACGGCCCAGGGCATCGAACGCCTGTGGGAGCTCTCCGAGCCGCTGCTGGAGGTCCCCCCGCCGGTGCGCCCCTACCCGGCCGGCTCGTGGGGTCCCAACGCCATCCACCAGCTCATCGCGCCCCGCGCCTGGCGGCTCCCGTTCGAGCGGGGCTGGCGGACCAACAGCACCGGCTGACCCGGCCGATCGGCCGGCGCCGGCAGGTCCCGGGCGCGCGCCGCGCCCGTGTGAACATCCCGTTTCGTCCGTTGACCGGGGCCCACGCCATTTCGATACTTCGTCGAAATGACGGACTCGACGGCGACGACGCAGGGCGCCCGCGACCACGCCCGGGCCATGGCCGGCACGGTCGTGGCCGCGATGCCGACCATCCCCCCGGCCGACGCGGTCGACCTGCCCGAGGGCGTCGCGCCGAGCGACGTGCTCTGGGACGAGGTGGTCGCCCCGGGCGGGTACACCAGCGTCACCCTGCCCCGGGGCGGGCACCTGCGACTGGTCGACCTCGACGGCGACGCCTGCGCCGGGCTGCTGGTGCACCGGGCCGACCGGACCTCCGAGCGGCTCAACGTGGCCGACACCGTCAAGGTCCAGTGGCAGGCGTACCTGGGACCCGGTTCGCTCCTGCTCTCCGACATGGGCCGCGTCCTGGCCGCGCTGGTCGCCGACACCTCGGCCCGCCACGACGCCCTCTGCGGCACCAGCACCCGGGCCGGCAACGCGACCCGCTACGGCGACGGCGGGGTCGACGGACCGTGCCCCAACGGCCGGGACCGCTTCGCGGTGGCGCTGGCCAAGCACGGGCTGTCCCGCCGGGACGTGGCCCCCAACCTCAACCTCTTCAAGGGGGCGCCCGTCGCCGCCGACGGCAGCCTGTCCTTCGACGGCGAGCCACGACCCGGGGCGGCGGTGACCCTGCGGGCCGAGCTGCCCCTGCTCGTCACCGTCGTCGACGTCCCCCACCCGCTCGACCCCCGGCCCGACTACACCGTGACCCCCCTGCGGGTCACGGCCTGGCGGGGCCGGCCGGCCGGTCCCGACGACCCGGCCCGCCGGGCCGGCCCGGAGGCCGAGCGGGCCTACCTCAACACCGAGCTGGAGGTGGACCGGTGACCGCGCTCGACGGGCCGGCCGGCACGGTCGTGCACGACGAGGTCGTCCGGGCCCGGGCCCCCTGGTCCCGCGTCGTCGCCGCCGGCCAGACGCTGCGGATCGTCGACCTCGGCGGCAACCAGGCCGTCGACTGCGTCCTGTTCGACGCCCACGACCCCGTCGAGCGGTACAGCGCGCCCGACACGATCGTGACCCAGTCCAACATCTTCCTGGTCGAGGGCACGGTGCTGCGCTCCAACGAGGGCAACCCGATGATGACCCTGACCGCCACGTCGTGCGAGCGGCACGACACGATCGGCGGGGCGTGCTCGAAGGAGTCGAACACGCTCCGCTACGGCTTCCACACCTACGCCCAGCACGCCTGCGTCGAGAACTTCACCCACGAGCTCGGCCGCCACGGCCTGGGCAAGCGCGACCTCCAGTCCAACATCAACTGGTTCATGAACGTCCCGGTCGACCCCGACGGGACGCTCGGCATCGTCGACGGCATCTCGGCCCCGGGCCTGTGGGTCGACCTGCGGGCCGAGCGCGACGTGCTGGTGGTGGTGTCGAACTGCCCACAGGTCAACAACCCGTGCAACGGGTTCGACCCGACCCCGGTGCGGATGATCGTGACCGGGCCGTGACCACCTGGATCGCACGCCGCGACCCCGACCAGGTGCGGGCCGAGGTCGCGGCGACCGATCCGCGCCTCCCCCTGGCCGGGCTGACCCTCGCGGTCAAGGACAACATCGACCTGGCCGGGTGGCCGACGACGGCCGGCTGCCCCGCCTTCGCCCGGGAGGCGGCCTCCACCGCCCCGGTGGTCGAGCGGCTCGTCGCCGCGGGTGCGGTGGTGGCCGGCAAGACGAACCTCGACCAGTTCGCCACCGGCCTGGTCGGCACCCGCTCCCCCTACGGGCCGGTCGAGAGCCCGGCCGCGCCGGGCCGCGTGGCCGGCGGCTCGTCAAGCGGCTCCGCCGCGGCGGTGGCCCGGGGCGAGGTGGACGTGGCCCTGGGCACCGACACCGCCGGGTCGGGCCGGGTCCCCGCCGCGTTCTGCGGGATCGTCGGGCTGAAGCCGACGGCGGGCTGGCTGCCGGTCCGGGGCGTGGTCCCCGCCTGCCCGTCGCTGGACTGCGTGTCGGTGTTCGCCCGGGACGTGGCCACGGCGGCCCGCGCCGTCGAGGCCGCCGGGGGCCACGACCCCGCCGACCCCCGCTCGCAGCGGCCCCCCGAGCCGTGGCCCGACGCCCCGGTCCGCCGCATCGGCGTGCCCGACCCGGCCGTGGTGGCCCGCTGGTGCGACCCCGCGGTGGCGGCCGCCTTCGCCGCCGCGGTCGACGGCCTGGCCGCCCAGGGGTTCGCCACCGTGGAGGTCGACCTGGCCACCTACCTGGAGGCGGGCGACCTCGTCTACGCCGGGGCGCTGGTGGCCGAGCGCTACGCCTCGGTCGGCGCGTTCGTCGCCGCGCACCCGGGCGAGGTCGACCCGGTGGTGGCCTCGATCGTGCTCGCCGCGGGCGAGCTGCCGGCCCACGCCCTGGCCCGCGACCACGAGCGGGTCCTGGCCCTGCGCCGGATCGCCGCCGGCCTGTGGGACGACGTCGACGCGGTCCTCGTGCCCACCGCGCCGACCCACCCGACCTTCGCCGAGGTGGCCGCGGCGCCGGTCGCGCTCAACGCCGCGCT